>JACADV010000039.1 GCA_013388425.1 Thermoanaerobaculaceae bacterium
CGTTAGGGCAGAACCTGGACGCGGTTACCGCGAGCGAAGGCTTGGCAGCCGGGCAGGTAGCGATGTTGCCGCAGCTTACCGAAAACAGCCAGTACCGCACCAACATTAGCTTGACCAACGCCGGGGCTAGCGCCGCGAGCGTGAAGGTGGAGCTTTTCGATGGCAGCGGGGCGAAGGTTGGCGAGTACACGGAAAGCTTGAATGCCGGGCAGTTCAAGCAGAAGGTGCAGCCGTTCAAGAACGTGGCAAATCAGACGAACCTGAGCCGAGGGTATGCGAAGGTGACGGTGGTGTCAGGCAGCGGCGTCGTGGCGGTGGCATCGGTCATCGACAACGTCACCAACGACCCCACCACGATCCGCATGGTCCGGCCGTAACCCGGCGAGGGGCTGGGCGAGACCGGGACCTGCCGGGGTGGGGCGGCAGTATCATCGGCACGAGCAAAGCGCCGGTGGGGGCGGTTGGAGCGAGAGGATGAACGAAGAGTTCCACTACTACACGGTGGCAGTGGTGGCGCGAGCCGCGGGTTTCTGCCACGAGGAGGCGGTCACCCTGGCCTACGCCTCGCAGTACGTGGACGACGCCACGGAGAGCGAACCGATTCGCGTGGGCGAGACCCTGTTCGAGCCGGTACGAACTGCTTACCTGGGACCGTTCGCCACGAGCTGGTCGGTGCAGAAGCGGATCTACATCCCCTTCCACTTCCTGCCGCCCCACCCCATGGACGGTGGCCCGGTGGATTTCGTCACGCGAGCCAATTCGCCCTTTGCCCGAGCGTTGGTGAACGCAGCCGCACGCGAGGTGGGGAAGGGGGGGTGGCTGTGCCGGCTGGGCGTGGCGCTGCACACTTACGCCGACAGCTGGGCCCACGAGGGGTTTTCGGGAAGGCTCCATGAGGAGAACGACATCGAGGACATCCACCAGCTGCGCAACCGGCGATGGCGGCCTCTCGGGTGGCAAAACGTGGTGTGGGACTTTCTCCCCGACATCGGCCACGCCGAGGCGGGCAACCTCCCCGACCTGGCGTGGGTGACCTGGCGCTACCGGAAGGCCGGCGCGACCACGCCGGTGGTGCGGGAGAACCCCCGCTTGTTTCTGCGCGCAGCGCGCGCCATCTACGGCAGGTTGCGGCGCCTGTTGCGTTCTTCCCGTCCACCGCAGTCTCCCTGGAAAGCGCTTGCCGGCACGGTAGCGCAGCTGTTGGCCGACCCTCAAGAAGAAGCGCAGCGCCGGTGCAGGGCGTGGCAGGAGGTGTACCGCGGTCTGTTCGGGGAGGAGCTGCCCACCTACGACCGCTACACCTGGCGCTCCAAGGCACTTGCGCCAATTGCCAGTCGCGACCTGGAATGGGACAGTTTCAAACCCGACGACTTCCGTCACCTGCGCTTCCCCGGCGGAAGTGACTTCCTCGCTTCCAACTGGGTGGCGTTCCATCGCGCGGCGCTGCGGCAGCGGCACCTGGTGCTGGAGCAACTGCTCTGAACGATCTCCCATGCTGCCAACCATCGATATCCACATCCACGTTGCTGCCCGGGACCGGGCAGACTGCCGTCTCGCCGAGTCGCTGCTCGCTTCGCCCGCCTTTGCCTACATGCTGGTGGCTAACCGCGTGCGCCCTTCGCAGCTGCGCAAGGATTTCGACGGGACGATCCGGAGGCGGGTCGTTGCCGCCCTCCAGGGCGCCCGCAGCGTGGACCGTGGCGTGGTGCTGGCGCTGGATGCGATCTACCGCGAGGATGGCACGCGCTGCTGGGACGAGAGCGGCATGGTGGTGTCCAACGACTACGTCATGGAGCTGGTGCGCAGCACCGACAAGGCCCTGTTCGGCGCCTCGGTGCACCCGAACCGAGGCGAGCGGGAGGGCCGGGCCGAGCTGGAGCGCTGCCTGGAAGGGCCGCCGCCCGCTGCCCTGGTCAAGTGGATCCCCAACTCTCAGCTCATCGATCCCTCGCAGCCGCGCCACGACTGGTTCTACAAGGTGCTGGCGGCCTCTGGTGTGCCGCTGCTGTGCCACTGCGGGCCAGAGTACGCGGTGCCGGTGCCGGCCCCTCAAGCACAGCACCAGCGGCTGGGCGACCCGCGGCGGCTGCGACGGGCGTTGGAGCTGGGGGTGACGGTGATCGTGGCCCACGCGGCCACGCGCTTTTTCCCCACCGATGCCGAGGATTACTTGGCGGAACTGGGGCAGATGATGCAGGAGTTTCCCAGTCTCTTTGCCGACGTGTCGGCGTTCTGCACGCTCTGCCGCCTGGGGACAGCGCGGCGGGTGCTGGACACCCTCCCCCCCGACCGCCTGGTGCTGGGCAGCGACTTCCCGATTCCCGTTACCGACCTGCCGCCGCTGCTGGCAGAGGGGCTTTCGGTCGCCGAGCACCTCGAGATCGTGGCGCTCAAGAACCCCCTGGACAAGAACCTGCGCCAGCTCCTGGCCATGGGGTTTCCGGCGTCGGTGGCCACGAAGGCAGCCGAGCTCCTGTCCCCCCGCGCCCTGGCAGCGTAGCTTTCGTGCTCCCCTGCTGGCGGTGGTACGGCCGTCACGGCGCGGGGGTGGTGGTGGATCGCGCTTGCCCGCTGCCAACGGCAGCATGGCGTCTGGGGGTACAGTCACCCGCGATGGGGGCGGCGGCGGTGGGCGGCGGCTGCGCGCACCAGTGCCGCCAGGGTGGCGTTGACCGGGGCTGGGAGGCCCAGCTCAGCGCTGCGTCGCGCCACGAACCCGTTGAGGAACTCGATCTCGGTGGGGCGGCGGCGCTCCAGGTCCTGGAGCATGCTGGAGCGGTTGGTGGAGGCGCGGAGGTTCTCGTCGATGCGGGCCGGCCAATCCTGGGGCAGCGGGTGACCTTGGGCGGCGGCCAAGGCCGCCACTTCCGCGCCAACCGCTCGCCGCACCGGCTCCAGCTCGTCGGTGACGATGTCGCAGTTGCGCACGCCGAGCAGCGCCGTCAAGGGGTTGGCAATGCAGTTGACGGCCAGCTTCTTCCACAGTGCTCGCGGAAAATCGGGGCTCTCGCTGCAGGCGATGCCAGCGCGCTCCAAGAGGCGCAGCAGCCGATTCGCGGGGGGACCGCTCTCGAGGGCGAGGCCGCCCCCCGCGTAGGCCACGCGACCGGGAGCCAAGAGTTCCGCCCCGATCGACGCCACTGCCCGCACCACAGGGAGTGGCTGACCGCTCCCCGCGAGGAACAGCTCCCGGCCCACCAGCCCATTCTGGATGAGCAGGAAGGTGGTGTCGACCCGCGCCACGGGGGCGAGGCAACGCCCCGCTTCGGCCAGGTCGGGTAGTTTCACCGCCACCACCACCAGGGTGGCTGGGGGCAGGGGAGGGGGGAGGGTCGTGACGGTGATGCGATCGGGCGGTACCTGGAGCTCCTGGCACCCCACCACGACGAGCCCCCGACGCCGCACGGTGCGGGCGGCGGCGGGACGCGCCACGACCGTGACGGGGACCACTGCAGAAAGACGGGCGGCCAGATAGGTTCCCAGGGCCCCGGCGCCGAAGATCACGGTGTGGGCGAACTCCACGCTTGCGTCTCCCATGCCCGTGCGGCTGCTCCCTCTACCCAACGGGTCCCTCACACTTGCGGCAGCGGGCTCGTCACATGCTCCGCCGGTACTGCCCCCCCACCTCGTAGAGCGCGTGGGTGATCTGTCCCAAGGAGCAAGAACACACGGTGCGGAGCAATTCGGCAAAGAGGTTGCCGCCGCTGCGCGCAGCTTGCTGGAGGGAGGCAAGGGCGGCCGCGGCGGGGACGTGCCACGGCGGGAGCTCCGCCGTGGGGATCTCGGGGGACCCAGGCGGGCCGGCGTGGCGTGCCTGGAAGTCACGCACGTGGGCCAGGCGGGCGTCTTTCTCAGCGGGAGTGGCGCGGGTGAGGGTGCCGGTCTCCAGGACGTTTTCGCCGCGCTCGGGGTTCTCGAAGGTGTTGACGCCCACGATGGGATGCTCGCCCGAGTGCTTGAGACGCTCGTAGTGCAGCGATTCCTCCTGGATCTTGGAGCGCTGGTACCCGGTCTCCATGGCGCCCAGGACGCCGCCCCGCTCGGAGAGGCGCTCGAACTCCTGCAGCACCGCCTCCTCCACCGCATCGGTGAGCCACTCCAGGAAGTACGAGCCCTGCCAGGGGTTCTCGTTCTTGAGCAACCCGAACTCCTTGGAGGAGATGAGCTGGATGGCCACGGCGCGGCGCACCGACTCCTCGGTGGGGGTGGTGATGGCCTCGTCGTAGGCGTTGGTGTGGAGCGAGTTGCAGTTGTCGGCGAGAGCCAGGAGGGCTTGGAGGGTGGTGCGGATGTCGTTGAAGGCAATCTCCTGGGCGTGGAGCGAACGCCCCGAGGTCTGGATGTGGTACTTGAGCTTCTGGGAGCGCTCGTTGCCACCGTACCGCTCGCGCATGGCCACCGACCAGATGCGCCGCGCCACCCGACCGATGACCGTGTACTCCGGGTCCATCCCGTTGGAGAAGAAGAAGGAGAGGTTTGGCGCGAACGCGTCGATGGGCATGCCGCGGCCCAGGTAGTACTCCACGTAGGTGAAGCCGTTGGCCAGAGTGAAGGCGAGCTGGGTGATGGGGTTGGCGCCGGCTTCGGCAATGTGGTACCCAGAGATGGACACGGAGTAGAAGTTGCGCACCCCGTGCTCCACGAACCACTGCTGAATATCGCCCATCATCCGCAGGGCAAACTCGGTGGAGAAGATGCAGGTGTTCTGGGCCTGGTCCTCCTTCAAGATGTCGGCCTGGACGGTGCCGCGCACCGTCTGGACGGCGCAGGCGAGGGCTTCCTCCCACTCCCCAGGCCGCAGGAGCTGGGCGATCTCCTCCCACCCCTTGCCATCCACCGTGGGCTGCAAGGCATCCTTTGGGTTGCCCGGCAGGCGTCCGTCGGCGATGAGGCGGCGTTTGGCCTCCTGGCGCCCCGCCACGTTGAAGAACATGGCCAGCATCATGGGTGCCGGGCCGTTGATGGTCATGGACACGGAGGTGGAGGGGTCCGTGAGGTCGAACCCTGCGTAGAGGCGCTCCATGTCCTCGACGGTGCAGATGGAAACGCCGGACTCGCCCACCTTGCCGTAGATGTCCGGGCGTTCGTCGGGGTCCTCGCCGTAGAGGGTGACGGAGTCGAAGGCGGTGGAGAGGCGGGCAAAGCCGTGCCCGGCCGCCAGGTAGTGGAAACGCTTGTTGGTGCGTTCGGGGCCGCCCTCGCCGGCGAACATGCGGATGGGCAGCTCCTCGGTGCGCTTGAAGGGGAACACGCCCGCGGTGTACGGGTAAGCACCCGGCACGTTTTCCACTAGCAAGAAGCGGACGATGTCGCCCCAGTCCTCCGAGTCGGGGAGCACCACCTTGGGGATGTGGGTGCCGGCGAGGGAGATGCCCACGAGGGGAACGGTGACCTTGCGGTTGCGCACCGTGTAGGTGAACTCGTCGCGGGCGTAATCGGCGCGGAGTTTGGGCCACATGGCCAGGAGTTCGCTGGTGTCGTGGTTGAGCGTGCGGGCGAGGCGGCGGATCTCTTCGTCGATCTCGGCAAGCCCGCCTGGCGAAGGCTCGCTCCCCGCCACGATCCGCTCCAGCAGCGACCAGAGCAGCGTGTGGGTTTCGCAGGTTTGGGGGAGGGGAGCGCCATTGCGTGGCCTCGTGGCCGGGGGCGGTGGGTCGGCGACGCCTTCCACCCTGCCCAGGATGGCGCGGGCACCCACCAGCTGGTAGAGCTGCCGGGCCACCCGTGCCTGCTCCTCGGCCCTCTGGCGTGCGGTGCGGCAGGTCCTGGCAATCTCCCGCAGGTAACCCACCCGATCGGCGGGGATGAGGGGGTGGCGCTCCGGCTCGCCAGCGGGCAGGGCATGGCTCCCCTCCAGCCGCCACTGCTCGCCGTAGCGCTCCTGGAGGCGGGCGACGAGGGCCCGGTAGAGGGCGTTGACCCCGTGGTCGTGGAACTGGTGGGCACAGGTGGGAAAGACGGGCAGCGCCTCGTCGGGGGTGGTGAAGTCGTTGCGGTTGCGCCGCAGCTGCTTGCGCACGTCGCGCAGGGCGTCGAGGGCGCCCGGGCGGTCGAACTTGTTGATCGCCACGAGATCGGCAAAGTCCAGCATGTCGATCTTTTCCAACTGCATGGCGGCGCCGTACTCGGGCGTCATCACGTAGAGGGAAAGGTCAGCCAGATCGGCAATCTCGCTGTCCGCCTGGCCCGCCCCGGCGGATTCCACGAGGACGAGGCCGAAGCCGGCGGCGGCGCACACCTCGATGGCCGCCCGCGTGGCCTGGGAGAGGGTGCGGTGGGCCTGGCGCGTGGCCATGGAGCGCATGTACACCCGCTCGGATCCCAGGGCGTTCATGCGGATGCGGTCGCCCAAGAGCGCCCCGCCGGTGCGGCGCTTGGTGGGGTCCACGGCCAGCACGGCGATTGTCAGGTCAGGAAAGTCCAGGAGGAAGCGGCGCACCAGCTCGTCGGTGAGGCTCGATTTTCCAGCTCCGCCGGTGCCGGTGATGCCCACCACCGGCGGGCGGGGGCCGCTCTCGGCCCGGCTGGGCGGCAGCTCGCCCCGCTCGGCGCGGGTGATCGCCCGGGCCACGTCCGTGAACGGTCCGCGCGCTGGGGGGGCTTCGGCGCGCTCGCTGCGGCGGCCGGCACCCCCCCGCCCTCGCC
>JACADV010000032.1 GCA_013388425.1 Thermoanaerobaculaceae bacterium
CCCACCCCGCCCCCCACCAGCAGGAGGGGCACGGCCGCCAACCACGGGCGACGCCGGCGCAGCACCGCTGCCCCGCCAAGAGCCAGCAGCGCCAGCACCACGCCCACGAGTCCGGCGGTCGCGAGGCGGTTGTGCCGGCCAAAGAGGAACGGCTTTGCCCCCTCCTCCGCCACGGCAAAGGTGGGGAGGTAGTTCTGCGGGTCCCGGCGCAAGAAATCGAAGATCTGGGTGCCGCCGGGATCGCGGCCAGTGGTGAAGGTGGCCCAGGAAACCGGCGTCTGGGCCGGGGTGGTGGGCGCGAGACGCGCGTAGCCGCCGCGGCTTGCCAGTTTCTCCAGGTTGGGCAGCTTGTGCTCCGCGAGAAGTTGCTCGGTCAGCCGGGCATCCACACCATCGAACCCCAGCACCACCAACCTGCCCGGCGTTTCGGCAGCAGCCACCAAGGGCATCACAGCCAGAACGGCAACGGCGAAAGCGTGTCTCATGAACCCGGGATGCTACTCGCCATTGCTCATTTTTTCAAGCACTTGGGCGCACAGGACGTGGTAGGTCCGGCGCAGGGGGTGGAGATCGGGGGTCCGGCCCCCCGGGTGCAGGCGGTTGCCGAGCAGCACGTACCCACGGCAGCGGTGGCGGTCAAGCCACACTGACGTGCCGGTGAAGCCAGTGTGCCCCACCGCGTCGGGGGGAAGGGCGCGTCCTGCCGAACACCCCGGCGTGGCCGCCAGCTGCCAGCCAAGACCCCGGCCCTGCTCCAGCCCTACCGTCCAGCAGCGCGAGGCGAGCTGACTCTCCGCCGCCGTGAGCAACTCGCCGCCGCCCTCGACGTACTCCAGGGCCAGCCGTGCCACCGCAGCTGCCGTACCGAACAGGCCCGCGTTGCCGGCCGCCCCCCCGAGGCCGCGGGCGTTGCCGTCGTCGCAGGAGTGGATGCCAGCGAGGGGCGCGGGAGGTTCAGCCCCCAACCCCCGTTCCCGCAGGAGGCGACGCTCCACCACCGCCCCCAGCTGGCCGCCGGCCACGGGTCGGTGGCGGGGCGGGGCAAAGGCGAGCTGGTCGGCAATCCCGAGCGGTCCCGCCACCAGCTTGCTGAACAGCTGGGCGAGGGGCGCGCAAAAGAAGCGCTCCAGGGCAAGACCTGCGGCAATGAAGCCGAGGCACGAGTACTCCACGCGCACCCCCGGAGCCGCGAGCGGCTGCAGCGCCGCCAGCGCTGCGAGGTAACCCGCCGGCGAGCGGGCACCACCGGCGTAGAGAGGCTCCCAGGCGGGAAAACCACCCGTGTGGGTGAGGCAGTGCCGCAGCCGCACCGCACCCCAGGGCGAGGCAGCCAGCTCCGGGAGCAGCTCCCCCAGCGGCAGCTCCAGGTCGAGCCCCTGGCGTCGGGCCAGGAGGGCGAGGGTGGTGGTGGCGAGGGGCTTGGTGAGGGAGGCGAGGTCGTAGAGCAGGTGGGGTGTGACCGGTCCGCCGCCCAGCGCCGCTCGCCCCACGCTCCAGGACACCGAGGCGACACCGCGTTCCACCGCCAGGGCCGACCAGCCCACGGCCTGGCCGGCAGCCACCGCGCGCTCAAGCAGCCCCTGCACCTGCCGATCCATCCCGCACCCCACGGCGTCACCGTAGCGGGCTCGCTCCCGCCTGTCCACCGGCGACCAAGTGGGCCTGGGGGAAGGGGCGCAGTGGTAGTGTAGGGGTGTGGACGGCCATCCCCGACGCCTGGCGCGAGTGGTGCAGGAGCTCTTCTCCCTCTCCTACAGCCGCGCCAAGGACGAAGTGGTGAAGGGCCACGTCACGGTCAACGAGGCGGTGGCCCGCGACCCGGGGCAGTGGGTGCTGCCCTCCGACCGCGTGGCGCACCGACCGGAACTCCCCACGCGGCGCCTGCGCCTGGGCGGTCCCAGCATTGCCATCCTCTACCAGGACCAGCACGTGGTGGTGGTGGACAAGCCCGCGGGGCTGCTCGTCCACCCCACCCTCGACGCCGAGCAGGACACCGTACTGGCGCGCACGGCTCGCGCCCTGGCCCGCACGGGGGGCGAGGTGGGGCGGCTCTTCGTCGTGCACCGCCTCGACCGCGATACCTCGGGCGTCCTGGTCCTGGCGCGCTCCCACGCGGCGGCCCTCCACCTCCAGCGCCAGTTCCGCACCCACACCGTGACGCGGCGCTACCTGGCCCTGGTGGCGGGGGACCTGGCCCAGCCGGTCACCGTGGCCCGCGCCATCGGCCGTCCCCGCCCCACGGCACGGCGCGCCGCCCTGGCAGGCAACCGGGGCCAGCCGGCCGTGACCCACCTTGAGCCCCTCCAGCGCTTTGCCGTCGCCACGCTGGTGGAGGCACAGCTCCAGACCGGGCGCACCCACCAGGTCCGCGTCCACCTCTCCTACCTGGGTCACCCGGTGCTGGGCGACACCCTCTACGGCAAGCCCAAGGCCCAGCCCGTCGCCGTCCCCCGCCTCGCCCTCCACGCCAAGACCCTCGCCTTCACCCACCCCGCGACCGGCCGCCGCCTGGAGTTCTCCCTGCCCCTGCCGGCGGACCTGGCCGGGACGGTCCGGCGGCTGCGGGCGACCCGGCCCCGCCTCGAGCCGCTGCCCCCTGCCCCCTCTCCTCCGCCACCACAAACCGCAGCGGCCACCCCGCCGCCTCCCCCGCGTAGTGGACCCCCACGCGCGGGAGCGCCTGGACCCAGCCGGGTGCGAGGGAGCAGCCGTCGTCCGCGAGGAAGAGCTCCGCACCGGCCGTGAGATCCATGCCGTTGTGGCGCAGATCGATGGCGAGGGCGCGGGTGAGGCGGGCGGGACCCGAGAGCAGACACCCGTCGCCACCCCCCGGGACTGCTTCGAGCGGCGGCAGCGCCCCGCACCCCACCACCGCCCCCCGCAGGAGCACCGCCTCCGGCACACCGACACCGCGCGTCACCACGTTGGCGCAGTGGTGCATCCCGTAGACGAAGTACACGTACAGGTGCCCCGCCTCCCCCCACATCGTCTCGGTGCGCCGCGTCCGCCGGCCTCGGAAGGTGTGACAGGCCGGATCCTCCACGCCCAGGTAGGCCTCCACCTCCACGAGCCGGGCCACAACCACGCCAGTGGGCACGCGCCTCACGATCAGCTTGCCCAAGAGCTCCCTGGCCACCTGCACGGTGTCGCGCTGGTAGAATCCGCGGGGCAGCGGGGCGAGCCGTTCCACGGCCTGGAAGGGTAGGGGCTCGATGGCGCCACGGACGGTGTGCGTTTCAGGAGGGGCTGGTTTCATCGGTTCGCACGTGGCCGAAGCGCTGGTTCGCGCCGGCCACCGAGTGCTCATTGTCGACAACCTCTCCTCCGGACGCAAGGAGAACGTGCCCGGGGGGGCCGAGTTCTTCGAGCTGGACATCCGCTCCCCCCAGGCTGCCGACCTCCTCCGTCGGCGCGGCGTGGAGATCCTCGTCCACCACGCAGCCCAAATTGACGTGCGCCGCTCCGTGGCCGACCCCTGCCACGATGCCGAGGTGAACATCCTCGGCACCCTCAACCTCGTGGAGGGGGGGAGGCAGGGCCGGCTGCAGCAGGTGGTGTTTGCCTCCACGGGTGGTGCCATCTACGGCGAGCAGGAGCACTTTCCGGCCGACGAGGAGCACCCCACCCGGCCGCTCTCCCCCTACGGCGTGGCCAAGCTGGCGGTGGAACGCTACCTCTACTTTTACCACACCGCCTACGGCCTGGACGCGACCTGCCTGCGCTACGCCAACGTCTACGGACCGCGCCAGGACCCCCACGGGGAGGCGGGAGTGGTGGCCATCTTCCTTGGTTGCCTCCTGAGAGATCGCCCCTGCACAGTCCACGGGGACGGGCTGCAGACCCGAGACTACGTGTACGTGGGCGATGTGGTGGAGGCCAACCTGGCGGCCCTGGGGCTGCCCGGCTACCGCATCTACAACGTGGGCACGGGGGTGGAGACCGACGTGGTGACCCTCCACCGGCACCTGGCCACTGCGGTGGGGGTGGAGCGCGAGCCGGTGCACGGCCCCGCCAAGCCGGGGGAGCAGCGGCGCTCCTCCATCTCGGCGGAGAAGATCCGCCAGGAGCTGGGCGTGGCCCTGACCACCCCCCTCGCCGACGGCTTGCGCCGCACCGCCGAGTGGTTCGCGGCCCACCTCCCGCACCCTTAGAGTCAGGTCCTGGCTTGCGGAGCAGCCGCGCGCCAGGGGCTCAGAAACCTTCCAGGATCGTCACCACCAGACCGCGGGCAAAATCCCTGGCCACCTGCTCCATCGCCTCGATCTCCCGGTCGAAGTAGGAGACCGCCGACACGTCCACCTGGTAGGAGACGGTGCGGGAAAAGTTGGGATCGCGCCACAGCACCACCGGCTGCTCCCCGGTCCGATCCACCAGCTGCACGTCCGCTGCCACGGTGAGCTGGTACTCGGTGGCGCGACCCTGCTCGTCGAAACGCACGGGGGCCACGTTAGCCGACACCACCGCCCCGGAGAGCACGGCGTCGGCCTCGTCGGCGCTGGACACCAGCTGGAAGCGGCTGCGCCGCAACCACTCCTGGGTCACCTCCTCGGTGAGCCGCTGGTCCAGCTCCGCACGCCCCGTCCGATTCACGAAGGGGGCCACGTGGAGCTTGTGGAGGGTCGGCGGGAGGTTGCCCGAGACGCCCACCAGGTGGTAGCCGCACCCCGCTACCGCCAGCGCCACACCCGCCAGCAGGAGCCCCGCAGCGCCGAGCCGCACCGGGCGCCCCATCAACCCCTCACCACGAAGGCCACCATCCGATCGGGGACGTGGACCACCTTGACCACCACCTTGCCGTCCAGCCATCGTGCCGCCGCTTGGCGTGCCAAGTTCACCGCCTCCTCCTGGGAGGTACCGCGCGGCGCCGAGACCGTGGCGCGGAGCTTGCCGTTGACCTGCACCGCCAGGGTGACGCTCTGGCGGGCCAGCAGCTCGGCATCGTAGGAGGGCCACCCCGCCGTGAGGATCGAGCTCTCGTGGCCGCGAGCGCGCCACAGCTCCTCGGTGATGTGGGGGGCGATGGGGTGCAACAGGCGCAGCAGCGTCTCGTAGGCCTCGGCCAGCGCCGCGCCGCTGGCCGTACTGGCCGCCGCCGCAATGCTGTTGGCCAGCTCCATGAGCGCCGCAATGGCGGTGTTGGGCTTGTAGCGGGCGAGATCCTCGCTCACCCGCTTGACGGTTTGATGGCGCGCCACCTCCAGCCGCGCCGTGGCCTCCGCCTCCCCGGCCCGGCCCGAGGCAGCCTGGACCGCGTCGGCCATGGCCCACACCCTCTGGAGGAAGCGGTGCGCCCCGGCCACCCCCTCCTCGGTCCACTCGCACTCCTTCTCGGGTGGCCCCATGAACAGCGTGTACACCCGCTCGGTGTCCGCACCGTACCGCTCGATGAGCTCGTCGGGGGCCACGACGTTCCCCTTCGACTTGGACATCTTCTCCAGCTTCCCCGAAGTGGCGGAACGGGCCACGATCATCCCCTGGTTGAAGAGCACGGGGAACGGTTCGTCGCCGGGCACCAGGCCAAAGTCCGAGAGCACCTTGTAGATGAAGCGGGCGTACAGGAGGTGCAGGATGGCGTGTTCGATGCCGCCAATGTACAGATCCACGGGCATCCAGCGCCGCACCCGCTCCTCGTCGAACATTCGATCCTCCACCGCGGGGTTCACGAAGCGGAGGTAGTACCAGGACGAATCCACGAAGGTGTCCATGGTGTCCGTCTCGCGCCGCGCTGCACCGCCACAGCTCGGGCAGCGGGCAGCCACGAACGACGCACTCTTGGCGAGGGGGTTGCCCTCTAGCCCGGCGAACTGGATGTCGGTGGGCAGGAGCACGGGGAGCTCGCCCTCGGGTACGGGCACGATGCCGTCCCGCTCGCAGTACACCACGGGGATCGGGGTACCCCAGTAGCGTTGCCGGGAAATGAGCCAATCCCGCAGCCGGTAGTGCACGGCGCGGCGGCCGATCCCCTTTTCCTCGAGCCAGGCAGTGGCCCGCTGCACCGCCGTGGCCACGTCCAAGCCGTCGAGCCAGTCGCTGTTGATCGCCGGGCCGTCGCCGGTGTAGGCCTCGCCCTCCCACCCCTCGGGCGGCTGCACGGTGCGGATGATGGGTAGCCCGTGGGCGGTGGCAAAGTCCCAGTCGCGCTGGTCCTGTCCAGGCACTGCCATGATCGCCCCGGTGCCGTAGGACATGAGCACGTAGTCGGCAATGAAGATGGGCACGTTGCGGCCGTTGAAGGGGTTCACGGCGTAGCTGCCGGTGAACACCCCGCGCTTCTCCAGCGACCCCTCGGTGGACAGGCGCTCCACCTCCGTGGAGTGCCGCACTCGCTCGCAGAAGGTCTCCACGGCGGAGCGCTGCTCGGGGGTGGTGAGCTCCGCCACGAGGGGGTGCTCCGGGGCCACCACGGCAAAGGTCATGCCGAAGGCGGTGTCGGGGCGGGTGGTGAACACCTGCAACCCCGGCAGGTTGGGGCGGCCCGCAATCTGCATCGTGAACTCCGCCCCTTCGGAACGCCCGATCCAGTTGCGCTGCATCGTCTTGACCTTCTCGGGCCAGTGGGGGAGGCGATCGAGACCCTCGAGAAGCCGTTCGGCGTAGGCGGTGATGCGGAAGAACCACTGCTCCAGTTCGCGCTGCACCACCGGTGTGCCACAGCGCTCGCAGCTCCCCCCCACCACCTGCTCGTTGGCGAGCACGGTGTGGCAGGAACTGCACCAGTTCACCGGGGCCTGGCCGCGGTAGGCCAGTCCCTCCCGGAGCATGCGCAGGAACAGCCACTGGTTCCAGCGGTAGTAGACCGGCTCGCAGGAGGCGATCTCCTTGTCCCAGTCGTAGAGGATGCCCCAGCGGCGGAACTGGGCCTTCATGCGGGCAATGTTGGCGAGGGTCCACTCGCGGGGGTGGATCCCGCGCTTGATGGCTGCGTTTTCGGCCGGCAGGCCAAAGGCATCCCACCCCATGGGATTGAGCACCCGCCGCCCCTGCATGAGAAAGGAGCGAAACAGGCAATCGCCCAGGATGTAGTTGCGCCCGTGCCCCACGTGCAGGTCCCCCGACGGGTAGGGGAACATCATGAGCATGTACAAGTCCTTGGGCCCTGCCGTGTCGACGCGGGCGTACCCCTGCGCCGCCCACCACTCCTGCCAGAACGGTTCGATTGCTGCCGGGTCGTACGGTGTGCCCATCGGTCGCTTCTCCGGGGGCGGATTGTAGCCCACCCCCACGCTCCCGCCGGCCAGTGGTCCCCGGCACCAGCCGTTCTGCTCTTAGTGGCCGACCACTGTGCCCGAACGCGCCAGCAGCATGGCCAGCGCTGCCGTGCTCTCCCCGGGTCGCAGGGAGCCGTCGCCCACGAACACCCCCACGCACGCCTCGCCCTCGAGGAGCGGCAGAATTTCCCCATCGGCACCGGCGCCACCAGCCAGCAGGACACCCAACGCGTGCCGCTGCTCTGGCTCCACATCGGCGCAGCGGATGGCCCGGCGGGTGGCGATGGCGCGCTCCAGCACCTCAATGCCCCGGCTCACCTGCCGCGGGCAGCTTTGGCCCAGCCCGAACCCGCCCAGTGTTTCGAGCAGGCCAGGCCGCACCGCCACCAGCACCCCCCGGCGGAAGGAGGTAGCTGCCACCCGCAGGAGCGAGGCCCGCAACTCCGCCGGCGCGGCGTCGGCGTGGAGGGCCAGGAAGAAGTCGCGGAACGCCTCGGCCGCATTCTCAGCGGTGGCGTGCCGCAGGGAGAGGAGCCGCTCCAGAACGACGGTCAGCTCCTCGCGGAAGCGGCGCGCCGCCTCCCCCACCTCGCCCATGGGTGCGGGCAGGAGGAAGTCAGCTCCGGCCACGATGGCCTCGTGGCGCAGCTCCGGATCCGCCAGCCCACCGATCCACACCGTCGGCACGGGGGGAAGGTGGGAACTGGCGCGGCGCAGCAGGCCGAGCCAGGCCGCTTCCTGCCCCGCCAGCGTGCCCGAGGAGGGCAGGTGGAGCACCACCGCGTCGGGCACCGCCTCCTCCGGCCAGCGTGGCTCCTGGAGCAGTACCATCTCCCAGCCACGGCGCCGCCACACCGACTCCAGCGCCCGGTACGGCCGCGGGTCGGCGCTGGCCACCAGCAGCGTGGCACTGGCCTGCCCGAGAGGGATTTCCGCCAAGGAATCCCGCAGCTCCCCCAGCGGGTCGGAGGGCTCGCTGGCAGCAGGGGCGACCCGCACCTCCTCCTCGCCCCCCTCCTCCTCCCCGGCCCGTGCCTCCACGAGGAGGAGGAACTCCTCCGTGGGCATCCACCCCTCGGCCTGCACCGACTCGGGGTGGAAGGAGAACGACCCGCTGCGGGTGGTGTAGGCCACCACCAGGGGAGGGGTGACCGCGCCGCACACCTCGCCCTCCCTCACCAACAGCTCGGCACGGCCCACGCTCGTGTCGATTAGGAGGCGCCCCTCCGCCCCGGCGGAGGCCAGCAACTTGAAGAGTTCCCTCAGCCTCAGGTCGGCCAGCCGCCCGACGATCGTTCGCACCGTCAACCCCCTTTGCCGGCCAGGGCCACCTGCACATCTCGCACTTCGCCCAGGCGCAGCACTGCTGTTTGGCTCTCGCCTCCGCCCAGCACCCAGCTCAGCCGGTACCAGCCGGGGATCAAGTCCGGGAAGGCCACGGCGCCGACCCCGAGGCGTGCCCACCGAGATCCGTCCGGACCGGTGAGAACTGCCAGGACCCTCTCCCCCTGGGGGGGCGCCGTCTGACAGCGCAGCGTGATACCCACCGTGGGCAGCAGCCGCAGACCGCCGCGCAGGGGAAGGCTGGAAAACCCTTCCTCGTTCACCGACTCCAGCCGGATGGACGGGACAACGGTCTCGGCACCTTCCAGGGGCAGGTAGCGCACGCTCACCACCCCCACCGACGCGCCGGGATCGAAGGGCACCCACCCTGCTTCCCCCAACCACACCTCCCCCCAGCGGTGGCGCTGGGGACCACCATCGGTCAGGAGCACGCCGTGCACCACCCGTGCCGGCAGGCCAAGGGTGCGGAGCAGGCCCACCGCCGCGTTGGCTCGCCCCGAGCAGCGACCCCGGCGCCGCGTCAACACGGAGACCGCATCCTGCGGCCCCGAGTCGTGCTCGTCGGGCACCACCCGCTGGGAAACGAACCGGACCACCTCGGCCACCAGGGAGATGGCCGACTGGCCCTGGCGCGTGGGGAGCAGGGCGGCCAGGGTGCCAGCCACCCGCGGGTCCACCTCGAGGGCCGCCGGGTCGCCGCACGCCGCTGGGTCGGGGAGGGGCCAGATGGGGCCAGTGGTGAGGGGGCGCAGCGTCTGCGTCACCGTCACCACCACCCCCGAAGCGCTGCGCTCCACATCCACCACCCTCCCCCACCGGGCGTGACGGCCAAGCTACTCCCCCACCGCGGCGGGCACGTGCACCACCACCTGGTCGGCGGCAGCCACACCGAGCGAACCCAGCCAGGCGGCCAGTAGCCAGACGCGCATCACGCCCCCGAGGCCGCGTGCCGGTGGAGGGCGCCGTCCAGCACCCCGTTCACGAACTGCCCCGACTTCTCGCTCCCGAATCGCTTGGCGATCTCCACTGCCTCGTCGATCACCACGGCGGGCGGTGTGTCCCGCTGGAACAGCAACTCGAACAGCGCCAGGCGGAGCACGTTGCGATCCACCGCTGCCATGCGGTCGAGGCGCCAGTTGTCGGCCTGCGCGGCAATGCGCGCGTCGATCGCCTCGAGGTTGGCCACCACACCCCGCACCAGCTCCAGGGCAAATTCCTGCGCCGCCGCCGGAGCCTGCTGCAACTCCTCCAGCGAGGTTGAAATTTCCTCCGGCGGCGTACCCGCGAGCTCGTACTGGTACAGCATCTGCAGGGCCAGCTCGCGCCCCCGCCGGCGAGTCCCCATGGCGTTACGCCTCCAGGACGCGGTAGAGCTGCACCATCTCGATGGCCGCCAGCGCGGCCTGCCACCCCTTGTTGCCGGCCTTGGAACCGGACCGTTCCAGGGCCTGCTCCAGGGTGTCGCAGGTGAGCACTCCGAACGCCACCGGAACGGCGCTGCCCAGCGCCACCTGGGCCAGGCCTTTGGCGGTTTCGCTGGCAATGTACTCGAAGTGGGGCGTGGCACCCCGGATCAGTACCCCCAGGGCGACAATCGCATCCACCGTGCCGGAGGTGGCGAGCCGCGACGCTACCAGCGGGATTTCCCACGCGCCCGGCACGCGCACGATGCGGATGTCCTCGTCGCGGGCACCGTGCCGCGCCAGACAATCCAGCGCACCCTCCACCAGGCGCCCCGTCAAGAGCTCGTTGAAACGACTCGCCACCAGGGCGAACCGCAGCCCGCTCGCATCCAGCTTTCCTTCGTAGGTACGAGGCATACCGTTCTCCGCGCAGGCATTCTAGGGCGTTCCTGCGGCGCACACAAGCGCCAA
>JACADV010000107.1 GCA_013388425.1 Thermoanaerobaculaceae bacterium
CGCCCCCCCCCCCCCCCCCCCCCACCACGCCAAACTCGTTCACCGCCTGGGGGGCGGGGTGCTGCTGCTGGAAGGTATCCAGGCGCGAGAGGTAGCTGGCCATCCAGTTCCAGTCGAACAGGTCGGGGCGGTTGTCCCAGTCCAGGTCGAAGCGCCCCGGGTAGGGGCGGTTGTCCCCCGGTTGCTGGTGCGTGTACTGGAAGGGGGCGTACTGGTGGACGGCGAAGACGAGGTATGGATCGCTCACCGGTTGGAGGTACGGCAGCCACAGGACGGAACCCCACCCCATGCCGCTCACGAGGATGGGTGTCGAGGGGTCCACCTGGCGGATCGCCTCGACGATGGGGGGGTAGAACCGGTTCCAGTCGTAGGTGGTGTTGGCAAAGCGCGGGTAGAACTCGGACGGGTCGTAAATGTTCAGCGCAACCTCGTCGGCGTTGGGCTCCACCATCAGGTCGTAGCCCACCACCACGGGGTTGTCGCGGTAGCGAGCGGCAGTGTGGCGCCACATCAGAGCCCAGGCCACCTGCGCCGCTTCGCTGGTCCAAACCGTTTCCACCAGGAGTTCGGGAGGGAACCACACGCCGGCGCCGTCCCGGTAAAAGGTGAAATCGCTTCGCCCAGGCCCGGTGCGGAAGGAAATCACCACGAACAGGTCGGCACGGGCCGCCATGGTGATCAGGGCGTCCAGGTTGGCCTGCGCCTCCTCGTCCAGTACGTAGGGGGGGCGTTCGGTGAACAACCCTGGGACGGAGAGATTGACGTAGTTGGCGCCGAGGGCGGCCAGGCGGTCGAAATCCGCCTGGGTGTAGGGCGGACCGATGTGGCCGCTGCCCATGATCTCGTCCCCGTCCAGACTGGGGACGCGGATCCTCTGCCAGATGTTGGCGCCGCGCAGCTGCGTGCCGCCTGTCCAGAGGGCCCATTTCGAGGGCACAGGTTGCCCGCGCGGCAGCCGCCGTCGCACCGAGGGCCGCGCCGCAGCACTTCCCCGTACCGGCCCTGCCGCCGCTTGAGCGCTTGGCGCTGCTGCGAGACCGCCTGCGGTTCCGGCAGGAACCGTTGCGGGGGCCAAGGCCACCACCGCAAGCGCCATGAGGCGAGTGAGGAACCGAAAGCTCATAGCCATTATTCTAACTCGCGGCAGTTGCCCCCCCTTCCCACTGGCGCGGCGAGGGTGTGGGCCCCAAGGAGGGCTGGAGCGCGGGCGCCCTGTCACGTCACGAGAGCATCTGACCGGAGGGGGTACTGTCGTGCCCTTGGGGATCTGACCGAGGGGTTCTCAGGTGTTGGCAGGGAAGGTCTCCGCTAGAATTGAATCGTGGTGCGCCAGGAACCGGGAGGTGGGGGCACTGCCCTGGAGCGACGGGTGGTGGAGCTCCTCCAGGGGGAGCTCAAGCAGCGGTTCACCTTCCTCCACCTCCTGGGGCGGGGCGCCTCGAGCCTCGTGTTTAGGGTGCAAAACGTGGTGCTGCAGCGGCACGAGGCCCTCAAGGTGCTGCTGCGCGAATCGGCCGAGCACGCCGCGCGGTTTCGTCGCGAGGCGCAGCTCGTGGCTACCCTGGACCACCCCTCCATCGCCACCATCTACGACTTTGGCGAGAACGCCGGCTTCCTGTGGTACAGCATGCAGCTGGTGGAGGGCCCTTCCCTGGCGCAATTCCTGGAGGCCAACGGACCCCTGGAGCCGCGCCTGGTGGTGCAACTGGCGTTGCCGCTTTTGGACGCGCTGGAGTACGCCCACGGGGCGGGGATCGTCCACCGCGACGTCAAACCTGCCAACATCATGCTCGACCAGCGCTTTCGCCCGTACCTTGTGGACTTTGGGTTAGCCCGCGATGTGGGCGGCGCGGAGCTGACGCAAACAGGGGTGGCGGTAGGGACGCCCGCCTACATCGCTCCCGAGCAAGCTCAGGGTGCCCCCCCGGACCGCCGGGCGGACATCTACTCGTTTGCCCTCACGCTCTACGAACTCCTCAGCGGCCGGCGCCCCTTTCCTGGCGACGACCCTATTCGCGTCGTGCTGGCTCGCGTCACCGCGGATCCGATCCCCCTCGCGGAACAAGCCCCCCTCTGTCCGCCCGAGCTGGCTGCAGCGGTGATGAAGGGCCTGGAACGCGATCCTCGCAAGCGTTTTGCCACCGCCGGGGAAATGGCCGCGGCCCTGCAACTGGCCGCCGGTACCGAGGAGGAGCTCGTTCCCCCCGCCCCCGAACTGCTGGCCCGTGCCCGGCCCGCTCCCGTGGAGCTGGCCACCGCCAGGACGCAGTTCATGCGCACCATGGCGTTGCCGCGATGGGGCCCCCGCCGCCTGCCGCTGTACGCGACCGTGGGGGCGGTGGTGCTTGCCGGGGGGGTATACGTAGTGTCGCGCCAACTCCAAGTTCCTCCGCCTGACGCTCCTCCCGTGGCCACCCCGTCGGCGGTGGGGGTGGGGAGCCCCCCCTCCGCCACTGCCGGCTCCGCCCCGGTCCTCGGTGGGAGTCCCTCTCCCTCGCCAGTCCCCACGGTGCGGCCGCGTCCGTAGGAACCCACCCCAGTGGTTCGCCCCGTGCGGCCAGTTCGGCCGCCCGAACCGCTGGGGAGCACGGTTATCCCCGTGACCGGGGAGCTCGCCGCTGCCTGTGCTGGCCAGCGCGTGGGGCTGGTGGTGCGGGTGGGTGCGGACGGTGCGGTGCGTGCGGTGAAGGTGCTGCAACCGGTGGCGGAAGCGTGCAACGCCTACGCGGTGGAAGCGGTCCGTCGCCTGCGCTGGCAGCCGGCGGAGAACGCTCTGGGAGAGCCGGTGGAGGCTACGGCAGCGGTGGCCATCGGTTTCGAGCTCGGAACACCCTAGCGAGCGTGGCGCGGGCGGAGTCGAAACGGTACTCGGCTTCTGCCTTACAATGGGCAGCGGAGAGCCCGATGGGGAGGACCCGTGGGATGAGAAACGGTGCCCTTTTGTGGATTGCCCTCACACTGGCCTGTGCCCATCCGCAGCCCACCGCACCCCGGGCGGCCGTGGTGCGCGTGGCGATCCGTTCTGTGCCGGAAAACGCCACGGTGTTCCGCAACGGACGGGAGCTGGGGCAGGCTCCCCTCCAGCTGGAGCTGGCCGACTTTTCCGAGGTCCTGCAGTGCTCCGCCAAACTCGGGAACGAGGATCCCGTGGAGGTGCGGCTGCGCATGCTCTCCACGACTGCGGGCGAGGTGCTGTTCCGCTTCGATGACAAGGCCAAAGCCTTTGCGCAGCGGTTGGGGGTCGCTCGTCTGTTGGTGTTCGACACCGGCAGCAGTGTCACCTTCGATGTGGACCAGGCGACCCTCAAGCCCGAGGGCGTTGAACTGCTGCGCCAACAGGCGGCCATAGTGGCGAAGTACTTCCCCGGTGTCCCGCTCTTTGCCTGCGGCCACACGGATGCGACCGGCTCCTGGGAGCACAACTTGAAGCTGTCGCTGGCCCGGGCGGAGGCGGTGGCCGCCTTTCTGACCGAGCAGGGGTTTGCGGCGGGGCGGGTGACCACCCTGGGATTCGGCCCCGATTTCCCGGTGGAGAGCAACGACACGCCCGAGGGCAGAGCCCGCAACCGGCGGACGGAGCTGGTCCTACCTCGGCCCTAGGCTGGAGGGGAGCCCCAGCCGCTACGGGCCCGGTGGCTACGCGATGACTCGACTCACGGGCAGTTCCTCCCTTCTCTGGGGCTTCGCCCCGCTCACCCCGTGGGGGATCCCTGGCTGCGGCATCGTTGCTTCGAGGCAGGATCTCGGCGAGGCAGCGCGAAGCGTGACAGCGGGGAAGGGGCAGGTCGTACGATAAGGCTCAATGGACCATGACCATGCGAAAGCCCTGTGCGCCCGTACCTTGCAGGCCCCCAGGGGGGAAACCCGGGCTCCGCGTGGACCATCGGCCGGCAGCCGAACTCGTGTTCCCCGTGGAGCTCGAGGGCGTCATTCCCGTCTCCTGAGAGGCTTCATGCCTCAACGCTCGTATGCGGATCGCCCGGTCGGGGGCGGGCGCTCGGCCGAGAAGCTGGCCCAGGTGACCCGTCGGTAGAGCGTTCGGGGGAGCGGTGCAGCTTGACGGTGTGGGAGCGATCCTCTACACTTCCCCTTCCTCGGCAATGCCGAGGTGTGTTCTTTGGCAGCGCAGCAGGGACGAGGGCGGGTTCGCAAGGGCCGGATGGTGCTGGCCACCCGCCGGTAGCCCGCGGCGAGGGCGCGTAGCTCAGTTTGGTTAGAGCGCTACCTTGACACGGTAGAGGTCTGCGGTTCGAGTCCGCACGCGCCCACCATGGGTCGCCGCACACGGAACGGGCGCGTAGCTCAGTTGGTAGAGCGCATCCCTCACACGGATGAGGCCTGCGGTTCGAGCCCGCACGCGCCCACCATGCCACCTACCGAAGAGCCGTCCCTGCCACGCTGCGGGACGGCTTTTCGCGTTGCCTGGCCAGAGCACGCGGAGGGCCGCAGGCCGAAGGCGGCCGCGAGGTGAAGGGGCAATGGACCGAGAGATCGTGCTGACGCTACCCGATGGCAGTGAGCGGCGCTTCCCGGCGGGGGTCACCCCCCTGGAGGTGGCCCGCACGGTGGGCGAGCGTCTGGCCAAAGCGGCGGTGGCCGGAGAATTGGACGGGAGCCTGGTGGATCTGCGCGCCCCCCTCACCCGTTCGGGCCGATTCCGCATCTTGACGGCGCAGGACCCCGAGGCGGGGCCGGTGATCCGGCACTCCGCCGAGCACGTGATGGCGGATGCGGTGGAGCGCCTCTTCCCCGGTACGATCATCGACGCCGGTCGCCAGGACCACTCGGAAAAATTCCAGTACGACTTCCGCTTCCCGCGCGGGTTCACGCCCGAGGATCTGGAGCGTATCGAGGCGGAGATGGCCCGCATCGTGGCGGCTGGTCAGGAGTTCACCCGCGAGGTGGTAAGCCGCGAGCAGGCCCGCGAACTGTTTCGCGCCCGCGGGGAGGAGCTCAAGCTCGTGCGCCTGGAGGACATCCCGCAAGGGGAAGAGATCACCGTCTTCCGGCACGGCGAGTTCGTGGATCTGTGCCGCGGTCCCCACGTGCAGCGCACTGATCAGATCGGGGCGTTCAAGCTGCTCGAGACCTCGGGCGCGTACTTCAAGGGGGACGAGCGCAACGAGATGCTGCAGCGCATTTACGGCACCGCCTTTGCCTCACGCGCCGAGCTGGACGCCTACTTTGCCCGGCTCGAGGAGGCGCGGCGGCGCGATCACCGGCGCCTGGGCAAGGAGCTGGACCTGTTTTCCTTCTCCCCCCTCGCCCCGGCCTCGGCGTTTTTCCACCCGCGCGGGGCGTTCGTCTACAACCGCCTGGTGGACTTCATGCGCGAGCTGTACCGCGAGTACGGCTACGAAGAGGTGATCACCCCGCAGCTCTTCGACGTGGAGCTGTGGAAGCGCTCCGGCCACTATGAGGCGTACCGGGAGAACATGTTCTTCTCCGAGGTGGAGGGGCGAGAGTTCTCCATGAAGCCCATGAACTGCCCCTCCCACTGCCTGATCTACTCGACCCGCAGCCGCTCCTACCGCGAGCTGCCGCTGCGGCTGGCCGACTTTGGGCGGCTGCACCGGTTCGAGCGGTCGGGGGTGGTGCAGGGGCTCACCCGCGTGCGCACCTTCGCCCAGGACGATGCGCACATCTACTGCACGCCCGCACAGATTGGCAGCGAGGTGGAGCGGCTGTTCCAGTTCATCTTCCGCGTCTACCAGACGT
Source organism: Thermoanaerobaculaceae bacterium (assembly GCA_013388425.1). Taxonomy (GTDB): domain Bacteria; phylum Acidobacteriota; class Thermoanaerobaculia; order Thermoanaerobaculales; family Thermoanaerobaculaceae; genus JACADV01. The sequence goes on from JACADV010000107.1 coordinate 5,719, forward strand.
TTGGCTTCAGCCAGCCGATCATCTACCTGTCCACCAAGCCGGAGAAGGCCATCGGCGACGACGCCCTGTGGCAGAGCGCCGAGAGCCAACTCCAGCGCTGCCTGGAAGAGCGCGGCGTGGCGTACACCCTCAACCCGGGCGAGGGGGCGTTTTACGGGCCCAAGATCGATTTTGTGGTGCACGATGCCATCGGCCGGGAGTGGCAGCTGGGTACCATCCAGCTGGATTTCAACCTCCCCGAGCGGTTCGCCCTTACCTACGTGGCCGAAGACGGGACCGAGAAACGGCCGGTGATGATTCACCGGGCCATCCTGGGCTCCATCGAGCGGTTCTTCGGTGTGATGCTGGAGCACTTTGCAGGTGATCTCCCGCTCTGGCTGGCGCCGGAGCAGGTGCGCGTGCTGCCGGTTTCGGACCGCTTTTTGGAGGCGGCGCGGGCAGTGCGGGAGCGCTTGGTGGCAGCGGGGATCCGCGCTGAGGTGGACGAGCGCAGCGAGAAGCTCGGCGCCAAGATTCGCGACGGCGAGGTGGAGAAGGTCCCGGTGCTGCTGGTGGTGGGGGCCCGCGAGGCGGAGTCGGGCACCGCTTCGGTCCGCGTCCGCCATCGGGGCGATCTGGGTGCCAAGCCCGTGGATGCCATCGTGGCCACGGTCACGACGGCCACGCTCCAGCGGTCGTTAGATCCCTGGCCGGAGGCGAGCTGATGCCTCCGGCCGTTGTGTCGAGGCGCGTGTACCGGGCCCGGCGGGCTCGGCCCGCCGGCTGCGGCTGGCCGGCGCGGCCAGGGTGCGCTGCGCCGAGTGTGAACGTGTGAGGAGGACGACATGCCCAAGACGAAAACCTTGCGGGCGGCAGCGAAGCGGTTCAAGAAGACGGCCTCGGGGAAGTTCACGCGCCGTCACGCATTCCACAGCCACATCCTGGGCAAGAAGTCGGCCAAGCGGAAGCGCCGGCTGCGTGACGAGGCAACGGTTTCCAAGGCCGATCGCGGGAACGTGGGGCGCATGCTCCCGTACGCCAAGTAGGAGGTGAGAGGTGCGCGTCAAGAGAGGACACAATCGCGTCCAGCGTCGCAAGAAGATCCTGACGCTGGCTAAGGGCTACTACGGCACGAAGCACAACGCGTACCGGGTTGCCAAACTCCAGGTGGAGCGCTCCCTCGCGTACGCCTACCGCGACCGGCGGCAGCGCAAGCGGCTCATGCGCTCCCTGTGGATCGTGCGCATCAATGCGGCGGCGAGACTCCACGACCTGTCGTACTCGCAACTGGTGGCTGGCCTCAAGGCGGCCGGCTCGGCGCTCGACCGGAAGGTGCTGGCCGATATGGCGGTGCGCGACCCCGAGGGGTTTGCGGACGTGGCCAAGCTGGCCAAGAAGGGGCTGGCCAGCAAGCTCTCGCGCTGATGAGCACGGACGATCTGGCGCGGGTGCGGGAGGAGTTCCTCGCCGCCCTCCAGTCGGCGGGCAGCGAGCCTGAGGCCGTGGAGGCGGTGCGGGTGCGCTTTGCCGGTCGCCGCTCGGGGCTGTTGCGGCAGCTCGAGGAGACCCTCAAGTCGTTGCCGAAGGAGGAGAAGCCTGCTTTCGGCAAGGCCCTCAACGAGTTGAAGCGGTTTGTGGAGGAGCGGCTGGCCGCGGCGCAGGAGGCGGCGGCCAAGGGCGCTGCCGCCGCCGAGACGGTGGACGTGACGCTGCCCGGCCGTCGGCCGCCCGCCGGCAGCCTGCACCCGGTGACGCTGGTGCGGCGCGAGGTGGAGGAGATCTTCCTGCGCATGGGGTACTCGGTGGCGGACGGGCCCGAAGTGGAGGACGACTGGCACAACTTTGAGGCGCTCAACATCCCCCCCGACCACCCGGCCCGGGACGACCAGGACACCTTCTACCTGCCGGGTCGGTTGCTGCTGCGCACCCACACCTCCCCGGTGCAGATCCGCACCATGGAGCAGCAGCGGCCGCCCATCCGCGTGATCATTCCCGGGCGGGTGTACCGACGCGACTCGGACCTGCGCCACTCGCCCATGTTCCACCAGGTGGAGGGGCTGGTGGTGGACGAGGGGATCACCTTTGCCCACCTCAAGGCCACGTTGGAGGCGTTCCTGAAGGTGCTGTTTGATTCGCGTCTGGCGGTGCGCCTGCGCCCCGGCTTCTTCCCCTTCACCGAGCCCTCCGCCGAGGTGGACATCACCTGCATCATGTGCGCGGGCAAAGGGTGCCCGCTGTGCACCGGCTCCGGGTGGATCGAGATCCTGGGTGCTGGCATGGTGGACCCGCGGGTTTTTGCCGCCTGCGGGGTGGATCCGCAGCGCTACACCGGCTTTGCCTTTGGCTGCGGGCTCGACCGCGTGGCCCTCCTCAAGTACTCCCTCCCCGACCTGCGGCTGTTGTTTTCCGGTGACGAGCGGCTGCTGCGGCAGTTCGAGGGGGTGCGGCGATGAAGTTCTCCCTGGCTTGGTTGCGCGACCACCTGGACGGGGCGGTGGCGGCGGAGGAAATGGCTCGCCGGCTCACCTCGGTGGGGTTCAACGTGGAGGTGCGGGAGGCGCAGGGGGAGGACGAGGTGTGGGACGTGGAGGTGACCACCAACCGGCCGGACGCCATGAACCACCGGGGCCTGGCCCGGGAAGCAGCCACCGCTGGCTGCGGGACCCTCCGGCCGTTTGCAACGCAGCTTGCGGAAGGGGCGGTGGCCATCGGCGAGCTGGCACGCCTCACGGTGGAGGATCCCGAGGGCTGCCCGCGCTACTGCGCACGGGTGATCCGCGGGGTCACGGTGCGGCCGTCCCCCCCCTGGTTGGCCGAGCGCCTGGAACGGTGCGGGATCCGCGCCGTGAACAACGTGGTGGATGCCACGAACTACGTGCTCCTGGACGTGGGGCAACCCCTCCACGCCTTCGATCTGGCGCGGCTGGCCGGCCCGGCTATCCACGTGCGGCGGGCGCACGGGGGGGAGCAGATCACCACCCTGGACGGCATCGTCCGCACGCTGCACGGCGACGACGTGGTGATCTGCGATGCCCGGCGGGCCGTGGCAATTGCCGGCGTCATGGGGGGGGCCGAGAGCGAGATCCGCCCCACCACCACCGATGTGCTCATCGAATCGGCCTACTTCGATCCTCTCGCCGTGCGCCGCACGGTGCGGCGCTTGGGCCTCAAGACCGAGGCCTCGCACCGGTTCGAGCGGGGCGCCGACCGCGCCATGGCCCGCACGGCCCTGGATCGGGTGGCAGCTCTGATCCTCGAGCTGGCGGGGGGCGAGGTGGCGGCGGGGGTGCTGGACTCGGCACCCGAGTTGCCACCGGCGCGGCGCATCGCCTTTTCGTTGCAGCGCCTGTCGGCCTTTGCCGGTTGCCCCATCCCGGAAGAGTTCGTGCTGCGGGTGCTCTCGGCTCTGGAGCTGGAGCCGCAGCGGGAAGGGGATACTATCACCTGTCGGGTGCCGTCGCACCGGGTGGATCTGGAACTCCCCGAGGATCTCTACGAGGAGGTGCTGCGCCACTGGGGGTACGACGCGGTTCCCGCGGTGCTGCCGCCGTCCGCGGGGGGGCCGGGGCTGCGGCTGGGCTCCTGGCCGGTGACCGACCGGGCCCGCGAGGCGCTACTGGCCGCCGGGGTGGCGGAGGCCATCACCTACGCCTTCGTCCCCGCCGAGTGGGATGCTGCCACGAGCGGTTCCCCCCTGGCAAGCCGCGGGGGGGCGGTGGCCGTGGAGAACCCCCTCTCGGCGCGGATGGCGCTGCTGCGCCGCTCGCTCCTGGGGGGGTTGGTGGATGCCGCGGCGGCCAACCTGCGGCGGGGTGCCACGCGGGTCCGCCTCGGCGAGGTGGGGCGCGTGTTCTTCGCCACCGACAGCGGGGTCCGGGAGGAGGAACGGCTGGCGGTGGTGCTGGCCGGTAACACGGGGGCGTGGGACGAGACACGGGCGGTGGATTTCTTCGACATCAAGGGGCTCGTGGAGGGGGTGTTCGGCGAGTTTGCAGTGCGCGACGCTCTCTGGGAGCCAGCGGCAACCCCGCTGCTGGCCCCCGGGGCAGGGGCGGTGGTTCGTTGCGGCGAAGGCGTGGTGGCGGTGGCCGGTCGGCTTGCCGACGAGGCGGCGGCAGCCCTGGACGCCCCGCCCGGGGTGTGGGTGGCCGAGTTCGATCTCGGTGCCGCCTCGCCTTCCATTGCGCCAGTGTTCCGGCCGTTGCCGCGGTTCCCAGCGGTGGTGGCGGACCTCACCGTGCGCCACTCCCTGGACTTGAGCTGGGGCGAGCTGGTGGCGGCAGTGCGGGCCTGCGCCCCCCCGTGGCTCGAGGACGTGGCGCCGGTGGTACGCTACCGGGGAGAGGGTGTGGGTCGCCACGAGGTCAAGACCACGTTGCGGCTCACCTACCGGCACGAGGAACGGTCGCTGACGCAGGAGGAAGTGAACGCGGCGCATTTTGCGCTGATGAAGGCACTGGCCGAGCGGTTGCCGGTGAGCTTCACGTGAGGGTGGCATGGACGTTTTCGACGCGCTGGAGGACAGGGTCTCTCGGCTCATTGCCAGCTACCTCGAGGTGAAGGACCGGGTGGCGACGCTGGAGCAGGAGAATGCGGCGCTCCGGCAGGCGGCAAGCGGGGCCGACGTGGCCAGCTTGCAGCAACGGATCGCCGCCCTCGAAGCTGAGCGAGACGAAGTGCGCAGGCGCCTCGAACAGCTGCTGAGCAGCATTGAGGGGCTCGAGCTGTAGGGCGGACCGGCGGGGAGCGGTCGAACTGCAGGGTCAGCGCGAGGTGAGCATGTCCGAAAGAAAGTACAGGCAGCGTGGGTACATGGAGAGCGAGCAGCAACCCCGCTCGCAGCCGCGGCCAAAGGGCCCCAAGCCCGACCCCTTCGAGCGAGGGCCACGGGGCCGCGGGCTCGGCGCCCCCACCAGTACCGTTTTCCGCTGCCGCGTGTGCGGGGAGAAGCACGCCGTGGCAGCGGTGACGGTGGACGCCACGTGTTTTCGCTGTGGCAACGATCTCCACACCTGCTCGAACTGTGCCTACTTCGACACGGCGCGGCCCCAGGAGTGCCGCAAGCCGGTGCTGCAGCGCGTGGTCAACAAGAGCAAGCGAAACGACTGCACGTACTTTGCACCCAACACCATCCAGGAGTTTGCCCCGGAACCGGCCGCGGCGACGGACCCCCGCGCCGCCTTCGACGCCCTCTTCCGCAAGAAGTAGTCCGTCCCCCTCTGCCGCTCGCCGGCATTGCCTCGCTGCCGCCGCGCGGCTGGCGGGGAGGCAAGGGCACGCCCCGCAGGGGGCTGGCCCCGGCGGCCAGGGGGGTGAGACTGGCAGCCTGGGCCGGGTGGCGCACCTGCGGGGCGCGGTGCTCCAGCGGCGCTGGCAGAGCGCTCAGTCCATCTGCCGCCGCAGGTACGTGGGGATGTCGAACTCCGAGAAGTTCCCCACGTTGATGCCGTAGTCGGGCGGCAGATCGCCGGCCAGGAACGGGCTCTTGGCGGGCTTGGCCTGGGCCGGTGGCTCCTCGCGCAGGGGCTGGCGGTCCATGGGCCGCACCGCGGGCTGGCCTTCGCACGAGGCGCCGAAGCCCGTGGCTACCACCGTCACCTGCACCTTGCCGGCCAGCTCCTTGCGCTGCCCGTAGCCGAAGATGAACAGGCAGTCGTCCGCGCAGCGTTCCTTGAGGAAGTCCGCCGCGTCGCACACCTCCGCCAGGGTGGTTTCCTCGCCGCCGCAAAAGTTGACCAGCACCCGCTGCGCCGCTTCCAGCGCCGTTTCCTCCAGCAGGGGGGAAGAGAACGCCTGCTGCGCCGCTTCCCTGGCCCGGTGTTCTCCGGAACCGACGCCGATCCCCATGAGCGCCACGCCGCCGCCGCGCATGACCGCTTCGATGTCGGCAAAGTCGCAGTTGATGATCCCCGTCTCGTTGATGATGTCGGAAATGCCCTGCACGCCGTTGCGGAGCGTTTCGTCGGCGAGCAGGAAGGCATCGGTCACCGACATCGTGGGCGGGGCCATGGTCAAGAGGCGCGAGTTCGGCACCGTGATGAGCGTATCCACGCAGGTGCGCAGCTCCTCGATGCCCTTCTCGGCGATCCTGGCCTTGCGCGAGCCCTCGAAGGCAAAGGGCTTGGTCACCACGGCCACGGTGAGGGCCCCGGCGTTGCGCGCCAGGTTGCCGATGACGGGGGAGGCGCCAGTGCCGGTGCCGCCACCCATGCCGGCAGCAATGAACACCATGTCGGCGCCCTCCAGGCACTCGATGAGCTCCTCGGTGCGCTCCAGGGCGGCCTTCTGCGCCACCTCCGGGTTGCACCCCGCCCCCAAAGCCTTGCCGTGGCCGGTGGCGGTCACGAGCTGCACCCGGATCGGTGCCTTGCACGCCTTGAGCGCCTGGCCGTCGGTGTTGACGGCGATGAACTCGACCCCCTTGACGCCCGCCTCGATCATGCGGTTCAGGGCGTTGCAACCACCGCCACCGACCCCCACGACCTTGATCACCGCCGGGGCTGCTGCCTCGTCCAGGAGGATCTGCGGTTTTGACCGGTTGTCCTCGTCCAGCGTGATCATCGTGTCACCCCCTTTCGCGAAAGGACTTTGCGAACCTTGTTCAGTAACCAGTTGGATTTGCCCGCCTGGAGCCGGGCTGCCGGCGCCACCGTGGGCATCCAGGAGTGGGCTGCGTAGGTGAGCAGCCCCACCGCCACCGCCGCCGAGCGGGCCGGGAGTTCGGAGTTCTGCAGCAACTGCGTGGCATCTTCCACGTCCTCCGGCTCGCCCAGGCGGCAGCGCGTGCCGAACACCTCCTCGGCCAGGGCGGCAACGCCGTCCAGGTGACTGCCCCCGCCCACCAGGACCACACCCGCGCTCGGCATGCCCGAGGGGCAGTCGCGGATCACCTGCTTCGTGACGATTTCGAAGATCTCGTGCATGCGGAGGCGGATGATGGTGTTCATTTCGCGGCGCGGGATGAGGTAATGCCCCCGCCCATCGATGCTGGGCACGGTGACGGTCTCCTCCGGGTCGATCTCGGACAGCAGCACGGTGCCGGCTTGAACCTTGGCCTCTTCGGCCCCCTGGGTGGTGGTATGGAAGCAGTACACCAGGTCGGTGTTGACCTTGCCGCTGCCCAGGGGCAGGCAGCCGGCAGCCACCACCCGTTCGCCGACCACGGCGGCGTAGCAGGTGTTGGCGAAGCCGATGTCCACCAAAAGCGACCCGAGCCGTCGCTCGTCCGGGGTGAGGCAGGCCAGGGCCGCCGCCACCGGGGCAAAGAGGAACTCCTTCACGCGCAGCCCCGCCTTGTTGATGGCCCGTTCCAGGGCGAGCACCGGCTGCTTCTGGCAGGCGAGGACGTAGGCCTCCAGGGACAGCTTCTGGCCCACCATTTCAATGGGGTCCACCAACCCCTCCTGCCCGTCGAGGCCGTAGGAGTGGGTGAGGACGTTGAGCACCATGTGGTTGGGGGGGAGAGCCTGCCACTGCACCGCCAGGTGCGCCTGCTCCAGGTCGCGGGAGCGGACCTCGCGTTCCGGCGGGCCCAGGGCCACCGTGGCGCTGGTCATCCGTCCCGTGACGAAGGTGCCCGCCGTGGAGGCATAGACGCTCTCCAGCGTGACACCGGCCATGTACTCCGCTTCCTCCACTGCCTTGCGGATCGCCGCCACCAGGGGCTGGAGTTGCACCACCTGGCCGTTCTGCAGGCCAGCAGAAGCGGCGGTGCCCACCCCGCGGATCACCAGCTTGGCGTGCTCGTCCCGCTCGGCGAGGAGGGCGAGCACCCGGTGGTTGCCTACGTCCAAAGCACCGAGGATCGAGGACACCGGCGGGGTCACGAGGGTTCCTCCGCGGTGGTGGGTGCCTCGGGGAGGACTGCCACGCGGTCGCTCAGGCGTGCGTCGAGGCGACGGGGGGGCGTGCCAGCAGCGGCAATCCACGCGGCCAGGACACGGCGCGCCGAGGAGAGCCGTTCGGGGGCCGCGGGGTCGGCCAGGACTAGGCACGGAGTCTCGGCAAAGCGCAGCGCGACATCGGCGGGGCCGAGGCGGCGCGCACTGGCCAGTCGTCCGCCCCAGGCGGCCTCCATGGCCGCTACCGCCCGCAGCAGCGCCGCGCGCTCTTCGGGAACCGTGGCGAACCCCTAGAGCCGGAGGGGGGGAGCGTCGTAGGAGGCGGGCCCCAAGAGCCGCCCCTCGGCGTCCAGCAACTGCCGCAGGCCGGAATCCTCGGCCACCGCCACCGGCGTTCGTTCCTCCACCGCGCAGGTGACGATCCCGTCCAGGGACACGGTTACGTGGGCGTCGGCAACCCAGGGCACGGCCAGCACGGCGCCCCGCAGGCGGTCCGGCCGGGCCGCCACGGTGGGGGTGCCCAGGGCGGTGCGGAGCACGTTCTCCACCTCCTGGGCGGGGAAACGCTGGCACCCGCGCACGCGGATCTCGCGCACGTGAAGCGCACCCGCCAGGGTGGCGGTGCAGGCCAGGAGCACCCCCAGCACGACCGCTGGGCCGGTCAGTTGGCGCAGGCTCCGGCGCGGGGGGATCACTGGGCCTCCCCTTGGAGCCACCGCTCGCCCAGGTGCACCACGTTGCCGGCGCCCAGGGTGAGGAGCAGATCGCCAGGCCGGAGGATTTCGGCCAGGGCGGCCAGCGCCGCCTCAAAGGAGTCCGCCACCAGGGCCTGACGATGCCCCAGCCGGCGGGCGGCCGCGACCACCAGTTCGTGGGTGACGCCGGGCAGGGGTTGTTCCCGTGCCGGGTAGATGGGGACGACGAGCACCACATCGGCGCCCAGCAACGCCTCGCCAAACTCCTGGGCAAAGCGCTGGGTGCGCGTGAACAGGTGCGGCTGGAACACCGCCACGATGCGGGCTTCAGGGTAGACCTGCCGGGCCGCCTGGAGCGTGGCCGCGACTTCCGTGGGGTGGTGGGCGTAGTCGTCCACTAGGACCACCCCGCCGCGCTCGCCCTTCTTCTCGAAGCGCCGTGCCACGCCACTGAAGGCAGCGATGGCAGCCGAGGTGAGGGCGTGCCCGATCCCCAGCTCGCTGGCCACGGCCACGGTGGCAAGGGCGTTGAGGAGGGCGTGCCGGCCGGGGAGCGGAACGTGCAGCTCCCCCGCCTCTTCGCCGCCGATCACCACCCGTGCCGTGGCGCCCTCGCGCGTGAAGGCAGCCGTGCGCGAGTGGACGTGCGCCTGGGGGGAGTAGCCGTAGGTCACGACGCGGCGGACAAAGTGGGGCAGCAGCCGTCGCACCCCTGGATCGTCCAGGCAGGCGATCACCGCGCCGTAGAACGGCACGCGGTTGGCAAAGCTGGCAAAGGCCTCCTCCAGGGCGTCCACGGTGCCGTAGCAGTCCAGGTGCTCGGCTTCCACGGTGGTGATCACAGAGAGCGCCGGGTGGAGGGCGAGGAAGGAACGGTCGTACTCGTCGGCCTCGCACACCAGGTATTCGGAGCGACCCAGGCGGGCGTGGGCCCCGAGGGCGTGGACGCGGCCGCCAACCACCACCGTGGGGTCGAAGCCGGCTCGGGTGAGCACGAAGCCAGTGAGCGAGGTGGTGGTGGTCTTGCCGTGGGTGCCGGCGATGGCGATGGACCACTTGAGGCGGGAGATCTCGCCCAGCATCTCGGCGCGGCGGATCACCGGAATCCCCCGGGAGCGGGCCGCCTCCACCTCGGGGTTGGTGGGGGCGACGGCGGAGGAGTGCACCAGTACGTCGGTCCCCGCCAGGTGCCCCGGGTTGTGCCCCAGGGTCACGGGGATCCCCAGGGCGCGCAGGCGCACCGTGGTTTCGCTCTCGGCCAGGTCGCACCCGGAGACCTGGAGACCTTCCCCGTGGAGCAGCTCGGCAAGCCCGCACATGCCAGCGCCGCCGATGCCCACGAAGTGGAGGTGCCGCACGTGACCAAAGTTCATGGCGCCTCCTCCCCCCTGGGCAATGCCGGCGTGGGCCGCGCCAGGCCAGCGCGGCTGGCGACCGCTTCGCTGACCCGCTCCGCTGCGTCCGGCGGTGCCAGAACTGCTCCCCCCTGGCCGCGTGCCACCAGCGCCGCTGGGTCGGCCAGGAGGCGGGCCAGGAGGGCGGCAGTCGAGGCGGGCGTGGCCTCGTGCTCCTCCAGCACCTCGGCGGCACCCACCGCGGCCAGCTCCCGGGCGTTGGCGAGCTGGTGGGCGTGGGCGGCGGCGGCAAAGGGCACGAGCAGGGCGAAGCGCCGGGCCGCGGCCAGTTCGCACACCGTCAGGGCGCCGGCGCGGGCCACCACCAGGAGTGCCTGGGCCAGGGCCTCGGCGGGGCGCTCCAGGAAGCTCACCACCTCTGCGGCCACCCCCGTCTCGCGGTAGCGCTCCCGTACCTCCTCCAGCCAGCGGGGTCCGCACTGGTGGCGGACCCGGGGTCGCTGGGCAGGGGGGAGCTGGGCAAGGGCCTGGGGCACGAGGCGGTTCAGGAACGCCGATCCCTGGCTGCCGCCCAGCACCAGCAACCCCGCCGACGGGTCGGGGGGTGGCACGGCAAAGAACGCTGGCCGCACCGGATTGCCCGTCCACCAGGCAGGGAGGGAGGGGAAGGCGGCGAGGGCGGAACGGAAGCCGCAGGCGATACCGTCGGCCCACGGCGCGAGCAGTCGGTTGGCGAGACCTGGGCGGGCGTTCTGCTCCTGGAGGAGGAGCGGCACTCCCAGAAGCCCAGCCGCCAGGGCAGCCGGCACGGCAGCGTACCCCCCCACCGCCAGCACGGCAGCGGCGCGCAGGTGGAGCAGGTGGGCCGCAGCCACGGCCACGCTGCTCGGCAGGGAGAGGGCGGCGGCCACGGCAGCAAACCGCCCGCGCCCCACCACCCCAGCCACGGGCAGGAGCCGCACCGGGATGCCGGTGGCGGACAACCGCGTAGCTTCCAGGCCGTGACGGGAGCCCACCCAGTGGACTGTGATCCCGCGCGCGCCGAGCTGCTCCGCCACCGCCAACCCGGGGAAGAGGTGGCCGCCCGTGCCGCCGCCGGCAATTACCACCGTCGTCACACCCCCTCCTTGGCGACGTTGAGGATCAGGCCGATGGCCACCATGGTCATGAGCACGTCGGACCCCCCTGCCGAGACGAGGGGGAGGGGGAGTCCCTTGGCGGGGAGCAGGTTCAAGCACACCGACACGTTGAGCAGGACCTGCACCGCCAGCGTGGTGGCTAGCCCCAGGGCCAGCAGGGCGTGGCTCGGCGTGGCCGCGCGCCGCACGGCCAGCACGGCGCGAGCCACGATCACGCCAAACAGCGCCAGCATGGCCGTGGTACCGATCAGGCCGAACTCCTCCCCGAGGATGGCAAAGATGAAGTCGGAGTGCGGCTGCGGCAGGTAGAAGAGCTTCTGAACGCTCTGCCCTGGACCGCGGCCAAACACGCCGCCACCGCCCAGGGCAATGAGGGACTGCTGCACCTGGTAGGAGGTGGTGCCCAGAAAGGAGCGCACCCGCTCCAGGCGGTAGGGTGTGAAGACCACGGCGGCCACGATCAGCGCTGCGGCAGCCCCGCCGCCCACCAGCAAATGGCGCCGTGGCATGCCGGCCACAAACAGCACAGCGGCCGCACTGGAGAGGATGAGGACCGCCGAGCCGAGGTCTGGCTCCACCAGCACCAGCAGCACGGTGGCAAAGGCCATGGTCAGCGCCACGCCCCAGGACGGGGCCCGGGACCGCTCCGTGCGCCACGATCCGGCCAGCCAGGAGGCCAGGGCGAGGGGCAGGGTCACCTTGGCCAGGGTCGAGGGCTGGATCGAGCCGATGGGGAGGTGGAGCCAGCGGTGGGTGCCGGCGATGCGCGGCTGGAAGAGGGCCACCACCAGGGCAAGCCAGGTGAGGGCCAAGAGTGGCAGGGCGAGGCGCCGGTCGGTGAGGCGTTCCAGGGGCACGAAGGTGGCGGCCACCAGCCCGATACCCCCCAGGATCACCGCCACCAGCTGGCGGAGGGCGAACTCCAGCTCGCCCACGCGGTAGTAGTCGCGCGCCAGGGGGGCTGAGGCCGAAGCCACCATCGCCACCCCGAAGAAGGCGGTGAGGAAGGTGGCGGCCAGGAGCCAGCGGTCCACCTGACGGCGCAACGGCATCAGCCACCCCCTCCCACCGCGCGGGCCAAGCGCGCGAACTCTTCCCCCCGGTGGCGGTAATCGCGAAACTGATCGAAGGAGGCGCAGGCCGGCGAGAGGAGCACCACCTCGCCGGCGGTGGCGGCAGCGGCGGCTCGCTCCACCGCCTGGGCGAGGGTGCCGCACATCTCGAGGGGCGCGGTGCCGGTAAGGGCCGCGGCAAGGGCCTCGGCGGCTTCCCCGATCAGGTAGATACGGGCCACGCGGCCAGCCACGGCGGTGCGCAGCTGGGTGAAGTCCTGCCCCTTGCCCAGACCGCCCAGGATGAGGTGCACCGAACCGGGCCGATAGCCGCTCAGGCCGGCAGCTGTGGCGCCAATGTTGGTGCCCTTGGAGTCGTCCACGAACCGCACCCCTCGGTGTTCGGCCACCACCTGGTGACGGTGCGGCAGGGCCTCGAAGGTGGCGAGGGCGCTGGCCACGCGCTCCCGGGGCACGCCGAGGCGGACGGCGGCCAGGGAGGCGGCCAGGGCGTTGGCCACGTTGTGGTCGCCGAGGAGGCGCAGTTCGCGGCGGTGGAGGAGAGGTTGGCCGTCCACCTGCAGCACCTCGCCCTCCAGGTGGGCGTCGGCATCGGGGCGGCGCAGCGAGAAGAAGCACGGCCGGGCGCGGGTGGCGATACCGGCGAGGGCCGCGTCGTCGGCGTTGAGGACGGCCACGTCCTCGGCCTCTTGGTAGGCGAACAGCCGCTCCTTGGCGGCGCGGTAGGCGGCCATGCTGGGGTGCCGGTCCAGGTGGTCGGGGGAAAGGTTCAGGAGCACGGCCACCCGCGGCCGCAGGGAGCGGCACCCCTCCAGCTGGAAGGAGGAGAGCTCCCAGACCAGCACGTCCCACGGCCCCGCCAGGGCGAGGGCGGTGGCTGGCTCGCCAATGTTGCCCCCCACGCCGGTGCGCCACCCCGCCGCCTGGCAGATGGCACCCAGCAGGGCTGTGACGGTGGTCTTGCCGTTGGAGCCGGTGATGCCAGCCAGGGGGACGCCTGGCAGGGAGCGGTAGGCCAGCTCCACCTCGGCGATGACCTCGAGACCCCGGCGGGCCGCCTCTTCCAGCAGCGGGAGATCGGCAGGAACGCCGGGGGACACCACCACCAGCGACACCCCCTCCAACGCCGCCAGGGGGTGGCCGCCCAGGAGCGTCTCCGTGCCCTCGGGCAGCTGGCGCACTCGGGCCGCCAGCTCCTCCGCGCTGCTGCGGTCGTTGACCCGCACCCGGTACCCCTGCCGGGCGAGGAGGGCCGCCGCAGCCATCCCGGAGGAGCCGAGTCCGACCACGAGGGCGCGGGGTTCGTCCTTCACGCTCATCGCAGTTTCAAGGTGGCGAGCCCCATGAGCGCAAACATGGCGGCCACGATCCAGAATCGCACCACCACTTGCGTCTCGGCCCACCCCGACAGTTCGAAGTGATGGTGGAGGGGGGACATGCGGAAGATGCGCCGGCCCCGCAGCTGAAAGGAGGCCACCTGGAGGATCACCGAGAGGAGCTCCGCCACGAAGAGGCCGCCCACCACCACCAGGAGCAGCTCCTGCTTGGAGATGAGGGCTGCGCACCCAATGGCGGCGCCCAGGGCCAGGGAGCCCACGTCGCCCATGAACACCTGGGCTGGGTGGCAGTTGAACCAGAGGAAGGCCAGCGCTGCCCCCACCAGCGCGGCACAGAACACCGTCACCTCCCCTGCCCCCGTCACCGCCGGGATCTGCAGGTAGCGGGCGATGCGGGCGTGGCCGGCCAGGTAGCAAAAGATCGTGTAGGTGCCGGAGGCGATGAGCACCGAGCCGATGGCGAGGCCGTCCAGACCATCGGTGAGGTTCACGCCGTTGGAGGTGGAGATGAGGACGAAGGCGGCAAAGGGGATGTACCAAAAGCCCAGGTCGACGATCACCCCCTTGAAGAAGGGGACGGTGAGGGCGCCAGCGTGGGGGGAGTGGCCAGCCACGGCGCGGATGGCCACCGCCGCCAGGGTGCCTACTACGAGTTGCAGTCCAAACTTTTCCTTGGCCCGTAACCCTAAGTTCTTGCCGCGACGTACCTTGAGGAGGTCGTCCAGCCAGCCAATGGCGCCGAAGAGCAGGGTGGTGAGGGTGGCGACCCACACCCACGGTTCGGTGAGGTCCCCCCACAGCAGCACCGGGATCAGCACCGCCAGCAGGATGAGGACCCCGCCCATGGTGGGCGTGCCGGCCTTGGCCCGGTGGGAGGTGGGTCCCTCCTCACGGATGGCTTGCCCGATCTGCCGCTGCCGCAGCCAGCGGATCAGCGGTGGCCCCACCAGGAGCCCCACGACGAAGGCGGTGAGGATCGCCAGCGCAGCCCGGAACGTGATGTACCGGAAGACGTTGAGCGGGCTCCACCGGTCGTGCAGGGCGAACAGGAGCCAGTAGAGCATCACCCCTCCTCCAGGATGGCGTCCACCAGCCGGTCGAGGCCGATGCCGCGCGAGCCCTTGACGAGCACCACATCCCCGGGGCGCAGGAGTCGGCGCAGCAGGGGGACAGCCGCCGCTGCATCCGCCGCCAGGTGCACCTCGGCCGGAGCCGCCGCCGTGGCAATGGCTGCCGCGTTCTCCCCCCCCACCGCCACCACCACTGCGGCAACTCGACCGGCCGCCGCCCCCACCTGGGCGTGGAAGGTGGGTGCAGCCGGCCCCAACTCCAGCATCTCTCCCAGCACGGCCACGCGGCGGCCGGGGGTTTCGCCCAAGAGTTCGAGGGCGCGCTGCACCGCCACGGGCGAGGCGTTGTAGGAGTCGTCCACCAGGGTGGCGCCGCCGGCCAGGTGGTGCACCACCCCCCGGCGGGGTGGAGGGGTCGCGGTGGCAGCGCAGGGCGCAACGGCCGCTGCCGGCACCCCCAGGGACAGCGCACAGGCCGCCGCCGCCAGGAGGTTGTCGGCGCTGTGGCGGCCGGGGAGCGACCAGTCGATTGCCACCTGGAGCCCCTCACCGCGCAGCACGAAACGCGATCCCAGCACGCCGCGGCTGGTGTACTCCTCGATCCAGTAGTCGCTGGCGTTGGCCAGGCCGTAGCGCTTGGTGGTGCCGCAAAAGCGCGCGGCGAAGCGAGCGACGCGCGCATCGGCCGCGTTGAGTACTAAGAGCCCTTGGGGGTGGAGGTGCGCGATGAGCTCCGCCTTTGCTTCGGCAATGCCATCGAGGTCGGCAAAGAACTCCAGGTGCACGGGGGCGACGACGGTGTAGAGCAGGGCGTCGGGCCGGGCGATGCGCCCGAGTCGGTCCAGTTCGCCGGCGTGGTTCATGCCCAGTTCCGCCACCATCCACGCGATGCCGTCGCTCTGGTTGCACAACTCGGCGGGGAAGCCAGCCTGGGAGTTGCGGCTGGCGCAGGTGCGGCCGGTGGGGTAGGTGGTGGCCAGCAGGGCGGCCAGCAGCTCCTTGGTGGAGGTTTTCCCCACCGAACCGGTCACTGCGGCGAGGCGGAACTGGCCCCGGTCGCGTTCCGCGGCCGCAAGTTTGTGGAGGGCTGCGAGGGTGTCCGCCACCAGCAGCTGGGGCAGGGGAGTGGAGAGGCGGCGGGAGACCAGGGCGGCGGCAGCCCCCCGGCGGGCAGCGTCGCCCACGAACTCGTGGCCGTCGCTCCGCTCCCCCGGCAACGCCACGAACAGGTTGCCCCGCTCCACCTGCCGCGAGTCGATGGCCACCTCCTCCACCGGGGCGTCTGCGGGCCCCAGGAGGGTGGCGCCCAGGAGGGCAGCCAGCTCGCCCGAGCGCCGCCGCATCATCCGCGCCTCCGGTGGGCCACTTCGCCGATCACCACCCGGTCGTCAAAGGGGACGCGGTGGTCGGCAAAGATCTGTTCCGTCTCGTGCCCCTTGCCCGCCACGAGCACCACGCTCGCCGGGTCGGCAATGGCGAGGGCTGCGGTGATGGCTTCGCGGCGGTCCGCAATGGCCAGCGCGCGCGGGTTGCCGCTGGCGCGGACCCCCTCCATGACCGAGGCAATGATGGCTTCGGGGTCCTCGCTCCTGGGGTTGTCCGAGGTGACGATGGGTACGTCGGCCAGGCGACCCACCACCTCCCCCATGGGCGCGCGTTTGCCGCGGTCGCGATCGCCGCCGCACCCGAACACGACGATGAGCCGTTTTGCCCCCACCTCGCGCAGGGTGCTCAAGACCTGCTCCAGGGCATCGGGGGTGTGGGCGTAGTCCACGAAGATGGGGTAGCCAGTGCCCACCTCGACCCCTTCCAGGCGGCCGGGTAGCGGCACGGCCTCGCCGAGCCCTTGGGTCACGGCGTCGAGCCCCCACCCCAGGGCCACGGCAACCCCAGCTGCTGCCAGGGCGTTGCGCACGTTGTGGCGTCCCACCAGGGCCATCTCCACCTGGGCGTGGCCGGAGGGGGTGAGAAGGCGGAAGCGCGAGCCGCGCACGGTGAGGCTCAGCGCCTCCGCTCGGATGGAGCAGGGGCCCTCCAGGCCGAAACTTAGGTCGCCCGGGCGGCTCGCGGCGAGCAGGCGCGCCATGGTGGGATCGTCCGAGCCGATGACCCGCCGCCCCGGGGGATCGCTGCGCAGCAGCTCTTCCAGGCGTTGTTTTGCTGCAAAGTAGTTGTCGAGATCGCCGTGGAAGTCCAGGTGGTCCCGCGTGAGGTTGGTGAAGACAGCCACGTCGAACTCCAGGCCGGCCACGCGCTCCAGCACCAGGGCGTGGGACGAGACTTCCATTGCTGCCACCGTGCCGCCGCTCGCCACCAGCTCCGCGAGTAACGGTGCCAGCTCCGGCGCCTCGGGGGTGGTGCGCGTGGCTGGCTGGGTCCGGTTCGGCAAGGTGTAGGCCAGGGTGCCTAACACGCCGGGGCGGTGCCCGGCGGCACGGGCGATGCGGCCCACCAGATCCACCACCGTGCTCTTGCCGTTGGTGCCGGTGACACCGACCATGCGCAGGCGGCGGTGCGGGGAGCCGGCGAGGGCCCAGGCGGCCAGGGCCGTGGCCCGGCGTGGTGTGTCCGTGGCGAGCCAGGGGAGCGAGCGGCCAGGATCCCGGTCCGACAGCACGGCCACCGCGCCGCGAGCTTGGGCCTCGGCCACGAACTGGATGCCGTGGTGGCGCGCCCCGGGCAGCGCCGCAAACACCTGGCCGGGGAGCAGGGAGCTGGAGACGTGGGAAATCCCGGTGGCGACCACGCTTGCGTCGCCCCGCAGCGTCGCCCCGCAGGCGGCGGCCAGCTCGTGAAGCCTCATGCGCGCTCCCCCCCACTCGGCCGGATGCCCAGCAGGGGCGCGAGCCGCGCGACCACCCGTCCGAAGACCGGGGCCGCCACGTCGGCGGCCCAAAACTGCGACTGGGGCTGGTCGATGCACACCACCACCACCACCTGGGGGTTGGGCAGGGGGAAGAAGCCGGCAAACCAGGCGACGTGTTCGCCTGCCGCGTAGCTGCCACCGATGGCCTTCTGGGCGGTGCCCGTCTTGCCGGCAGTGCGCACCCCGTTCACGGCAGCGGCGCGTCCCGTCCCCTCCTCCACCACGGCGGCCAACATCTCGCGCAGCACGGCGGTCACGTCCTCGCTCAAGACCCTCCTGGGTTCTTCCGGGTGGGCCGGGGTGACCACGTTGCCGGCACGGTCGCGGGTTTCGAGCACGAGGCGGGGCGTCACCAGCAGGCCGCCGTTGGCGATCGCCGCGTAGGCCCGGGCGATCTGCAGGGGGGTGACGCTGACCTCCTGGCCGATGGCCAGCCCTGCCCGCGACACCGCTTGCCACTTCTCCACCGGGCGGTAGAGGCCACGCGCCTCGGCGGGCAACTCCACGCCCGTGGGGGTACCGAACCCGAGGCTGCGCAGGATCTCGTCCAGCTGGTGGGGGGGGACGCGGTAGGCAATGCGGATCGCTCCCGCGTTGGAGGACTTGGCCAGCACCTGGCGCACGGGGAGCCACCCGTAGCGGGCGTGATCCCGGATGAAGGTGCCGGCCACCTGCACCCCCCCGCCGGAGCAGTCCACCAGTTCCAACGGTTGGAGCACCCCGGCCGAGAGCGCTGCCGCGACGATGAAGGGCTTGAACACGGAACCGGGCTCGAACACTGCCTCCACCGCGCGGTTGTGCCAGGCGGCCGGGGGCGAGGCGCCCACGCGGGCCGGGTCGTAGGCGGGCAGCGAGGCCAGCGCCAGCAACTCGCCGCTGCGGGCTGCCATCACCACGCCCACGGCGGAGTGGGCGTGCACCTGTTCCCGCGTGCGCTCCAGCTCCTCCTCCAGGATGTACTGGGCGCGGGTGTCGAGGGTGAGCCGGATCGACAGCCCGGCGCGACCGGGCCGCTCCAGCGTCAGGTCCAGGAGGGTGGGGAAGCGCTTGCCGTCCCGCAGGATCCGGTAGACGGCCGGCACTCCCGCCAGGGTCCGGTCGTAGAACGCCTCGACCCCCGCCTTGCCGCTCCCGTCCGCATCCACGAAGCCGATCACCGGCCCGGCAAAGGACCCGTGCGGGTACTCGCGGCGCTCCAGCCGCAACGTTCCGACCCCCCGCTGGTCGAGCCGCGCCACCTGCTCCGCCACCGCCGGGTCCAGGTCCTTGGCCAGGTAGAAGAAGCCGGGGTGGGCCGCCAGTTCTCGCTGCACCGC
>JACADV010000033.1 GCA_013388425.1 Thermoanaerobaculaceae bacterium
AGCGCTTGTCGCGGTGTTGCGGGCCACCGCCCTCCGGGCGGCTTCGCCCCGCGGCGGCACCAGAGGGACCGGGAGAGGAGAGCTTACCCCTTGCGGCGGTCGAGAATCTCCCGGACCTTCCGGGCCACGGACTCGGAGCCGTACGGCTTGGTGATGAGGAAGATGCCCTCTTTCTTGCGAAAGTTCACGTGGACGGCATTTTCCGAATACCCGGTGGAAAAGAGGAAAAGCATGTCGGGCGCCTGCTCCCGCACCTTCTCGTAGAGCTCCCAACCGCCCATCCCGGGCATGACTACGTCGGTCATGACCAGATCTACCGCAAAGTTGCGTTCTTGCAGAATCTGCAAGGCCTCCACGCCGTCCCTTGCCGTCACGATCTTGTAGCCGTAGCTCGCCAGTACTTGCGCCAGAATCTCCTGAACTTCTCTGTCGTCCTCTACCAGGAGGATGGTTTCCTCGCCACCCACCACCGGTCCTTCCAACTTGGGGCCCACCGCGGCAGCTCGCCGCTCCACGATGGGCAAGTAAACCTTGAACGTCGTTCCCTTGCCGGGTTCGGAGTAGACATGGATCATGCCGTCGTGCTGCTTCACGATGCCGTAGACGGTGGCCAGGCCCAGTCCCGTCCCCTTGCCCGGCTCCTTGGTGGTGAAAAACGGTTCGAAGATGCGGGTACGGGTGCCTTCGTCCATGCCGATCCCTGTGTCGCTCAGCGACACCATGACGTATCGCCCCTCCTTCGCCCAGGGGTGGGCGCGCACGTACTCGCCGTTCACCAGCACGTTTTCTGTTTCGATGGTGATCACCCCGCCGTGGGGCATCGCATCCCTGGCGTTCACCGCCAAGTTCAAGAACACCTGGTCGAGTTGCGAAGGATCGGCGTGCACCGTACCCAGCTGGTGGCCGGGGATGAACTCGATGCGGATGTTCTCCGGGATGACCCGTTTGAGCATCATCAATGTGCGCTCGATATGGGTGTTGAGATCCAGGGGCTGCGGCTCCATCACCTGCCGGCGGGCAAAGGTGAGGAGCTGGCGCGTCAGCGTGGCAGCCCGCTCGGCGGCTTGGCGGATGGCGGTCAGCTCTTCCCGGACGGGGCTTGGCTGCGGTAGCTTGCGCTCCAAAAGGTCCAGGGAGCCGTACATGGCCGTGAGGAGGTTGTTGAAATCGTGGGCCACACCGCCGGCTAGTTGTCCCAGGGCCTCAAGTCTCTGGGCAGCAGCCAGTTGCTCCTGTAGCTTCTTCACCACGGTGAGATCGGCCATGGCCCCCACCATGCGCTGCGGGCGGCCCTGAGCGTCCCACTCCACCGTGCCGCGGTCCAGGACGTGGCTGTAGGTGCCACTGGCCTGCAGGAAGCGGTACTCCGCTTGGAAGGGTCTTGTCCCCTCCAGCGCCTCGTTCAAGGCCGATAGGACCCGGGGCCGGTCCTCCGGGTGGATGCGCTCCTCCCACTGGGCGATGCCCCCCATCTCCTCCTGGGTGTAGCCGAAGGCGGGGAGCACGTTGCGGTTCCACAGGATGTTCCCCGAGGAGATGTCCCAGTCGTACACCACCTCGCAGGTGGCTTCCAGCGCCGCGGCGTAGCGGACCCGCTCCGCCTCCAAGAGCTTCCGCGCGGCCACCACCTCGGTCAGGTCCACGAGGTAACCGCGAAACGCCACCACCTTCCCTTGCGCATCGCGCTGCACCACCGTCCGGTCCAGC
This sequence comes from Thermoanaerobaculaceae bacterium, assembly GCA_013388425.1. GTDB lineage: Bacteria > Acidobacteriota > Thermoanaerobaculia > Thermoanaerobaculales > Thermoanaerobaculaceae > JACADV01. Next base: position 1,708 of record JACADV010000033.1, read on the forward strand.
ACCGAACGCACCCGGCCATCTGGACATACCAGCTCGTACTCCTGCGACCAGGCGTTGGCGCCGCGAGCCAAGTGCGCTTCCACTTCCTCTGCCACCCGTTGCCGGTCCCGGGGGTGAATGGAGTCCCAGAAAGCGCCCCTTTCGGCTTCCAGTTTCTTCGGGTCGAACCCCCATTGGCGAACGTTGTCCGTGACCCGGACAAGTGACCGCAACGGGGTGGCCATCCACTCCATGAGCACCACTGGTCCCTCCGCGAACAACGCTTCCCCGGTCTTCTTGGCCGCTTCCTCGGCCAGCTGCTCGGTGATATCCACAAAGCTGATGACGACGGCGGGCTGGCCTTCCCAGGCTGTCTTCTGACACCGTAAACCCAACCACCTCAGCGATTGATCGGCGGCGGTGGCGCGTACCTGCACCTGCGCCCGGCCATCGGAGGAGATACGCAGAACCTCCTCGAGCCGCGTTCGGTCCTCCGGGTACAGGAGGGAAACGAACTGTCTCCCTCTGGTTTGTCGTTCCTCCAGCCCAAGCAACTGCAGCGCGTAGGCGTTGACAAAAACAATGCCTTGGGGCCCCTCCACCACTACCCCCGCGGGCAGCGAGCGGACGATTTAAGCAAGCCGCTGCCGCTCGTTGCTGGCGAGCCTCTCGCCCTCGGCCAGTGCTTGCCGTTGCTCCGCCAGTTCTGAAAAGGCTCGGCCGGCGACGACGACGGTGGCCAAGAAGAGACCGGAAATCAGCAGACTTAGGGCCACGTCTGTGGTCAAGTGTGGGCCGGCGAACGCGTCCTGCACGACGACTTCACGCAGGGCCACCGCGCGCCGACCGGCCATGAGCAGGAGACCAACCGCGAAGAGCAGCCAAGGCGCACGCAGACCAGTGCGGCGCACCAGGTAGACCGCTAACCCCACGGCCGAGAGCTGCAGGAGCAGCGAGAATACCGCAAGTGTCACCACCATGGGTACGTCCTGGGAAGCGGCCAGGGGTTTTGGTCCATGGTCGCAAGATTACCAACGATCGCGCGTTGCCGGCAAGGGGCGAGGGTTACCGCGCAGCGGGTGTTGCATAGCTCAGAACGCCTCGAGAAGGGGAAGCGGTCGGCGCAAGCACGGTTGCCTCGAGGTAACCGGGGAAACGTAATGGCACTCATCCTGAACGGTGGTCTCCTTGTGCCGTCATCCTGAGCCTGTGGTCACCCCTGCAGTCATCCTGAGGCCGCGCAGCGGCCGAAGGATCCCGTCAAGTGTGGAGCGCGGGCCTCGTGCAACCGGGCTGCCAGCAGTGACGAGACCCTTCGCCCGCCTGCGGCGGGCTCAGGGTGACGGGGGAGAACAATGCAGTCATCCTGAG
>JACADV010000103.1 GCA_013388425.1 Thermoanaerobaculaceae bacterium
AAGGTGACGTTGGCCGGCGCGGTGCCGGGGTTGTACACCCAGACGGTGGTGTACCAGGGGGACACACCCATGGCCGAGCCCACCGAGGGCAGGTAGACGTCCGTGCCGGTAAAACCGGCGAGGACCGAGGCGGCTACCAGGCCGAAGCTGGCAGCCAAGTGTAAGACACGAACTGGTGCGCGCATGGCGCCCTCCTTTCTCCGGGGCCGGACGTTCCAGCGACCGGGAGCCAGGACCGGGCCCGGGCATGGCGCTCGCGGTCTCGGGCTCGATTTGTACCCCTCAAGTTTACGGCTCACCCCGCGCGCCTGCAAGCGCTCCCCCTTCCAGCGACAAGAACTGCGCCGCAGGCAAACGGTGCCGGGGGGAAGGCAAGGGGGGAGGAACGAGCCGGCTGAATCGCGGCACGGGAGGCGGGGCAGAGAAAGCGCACGCGCTGTTGCCCCTCCCATCCTGCGGGCCACAACTCCACCTACCCCTGCCCGCGGGGGAAGGGCCAGAAACCTGCACCACGGAGAAGGCCGGGCCGCTGAGTTCCCAGCGACTACGCGCGGCTGCGGCGACGTCCGGGCCGGCGCCTGATGTCGCCGAGGGCGATGACGAGCATGCCCTCGGCCGCGTCGAAGCTCAGCGGGCAGTGGCGCGTGGCGGCGAGGGGCACGCGGAAGTAGTCGAAGAAACTCCGTGCAACAACCGAGCTCGAACGCTGGCGGTGCGCAAGTTTTGCCGCCCCCTCTTCGCGGGGATCGCTCGTTGGTTTGAGACCCACGAGCTTGCGGTCCTTGTCGAAGTGGAGGGTCACGAAGGCGGCATTCGCCAGGTCGTGGTCCGCCAAAAAATGCCTCGGAATGGAAATGGTTCCCGTCTTCCGAACGGTGGCTTCGGCGGGTTTGCGTGGCTTTACCGGCACATACTTTTCAAAGGGCATTCCATACCCCCTTTCCCCATCGGTTCCATGGTAGTAATGCAACACCGCTCCGTCAAGGAGGGGGATGGCGCACCCACGAAAAATGGAACCGTTTCTCTCCCGCGCTGCACCGCACGCGCCGCGCGTGGGGACCAGGAGGGTTAGCTGGAACGCTCCTTCACGAGCGGTGCCGGCCGCTGCGACGGTCGTCGCGCTCGCCCCCCCGGCGGTCGTCGCGCGGACGCCGCGGCCTGTCGCTCCCACCGCGCGGGCGCGGTGGTGCGTCAGTCGCCGCCCCCTCTTCCGCGAGATGCTCGGGCGGGGGGAGCAGGGCACGGCGGGAGAGTTTGATGCGGTCGTTGCCGTCGATGCCGATGATCTTCACCTTCACCTTGTCGCCAACTTTGGCCAAGTCGGCCATCTCCCGGGTCCGCTCCCAGGCCCACTCGGAAACGTGCAGCAGGCCATCGTGGTTAGGGAGGATTTCCACGAAGGCACCGTAGGCTTCTACCCGGCGCACCGTGCCCTCGAAGATCTCGCCCACCTGGGGTTGGCGGGTCAGCCCCTCGATCATCTGGATGGCTTTGCGGGCCGCCGCCTCGTCGGGGGCGGCAATCTCCACCCGGCCATCGTCCTCCACGTTGATGCGGGAAGAACTCTGCTCGCAGATGGCGCGGATGGTCTTGCCCCCGGGGCCGATGATGTCGCGGATCTTGTCGGGGTGGATGTGGATGGTGAAGATGCGCGGCGCGTACGTGGAAATTTCCGGACGCGGCGCGGCAATGGTGGCCTCCATGATGTCCAGAAGCGTCATGCGGGCGGCGCGAGCCTGCTCCAGGGCCTTCTCCAGTACCTGTCGGGGCAGCCCCGACACCTTGATGTCCATCTGCAGGGCTGTGATGCCCTCGCGGGTGCCGGCCACCTTGAAGTCCATGTCGCCGTAGTGATCTTCCTGCCCGGCAATGTCGGTGAGGACGGCGAACCGCTCCCCCTCGCTCACCAACCCCATGGCGATCCCTGCCACCGGAGCGGCAATGGGCACCCCGGCGTCCATCAGGGCCAGCGTGCCGCCGCACACGGTGGCCATGGAGGAGGAACCGTTGGACTCCAGGATGTCGGAGACCACCCGCAGGGTGTAGGGGAAGGTATCCTGGTCGGGGATCACCGGCATGAGGGCGCGGCGGGCCAGGTTGCCGTGGCCGATCTCGCGCCGACCGGGAGAGCGCAGGAACTTCACCTCCCCCACCGAGTAGGGGGGGAAGTTGTAGTGGAGGAGGAAGCGGCTCTGCGTTTCTCCCTCCAAGGCCTCGATGATCTGAGCATCCTCGGAGGTGCCAAGGGTGCAGGTCACGAGCGCCTGCGTTTCCCCGCGGGTGAAGAGTGCCGAGCCGTGCACGCGCGGCAAGAGCCCCAGCTCGCAGCTGACCGGGCGGATCTCCTCGAAGGCCCGGCCGTCCAGCCGCTCATGCCCATCCAGCACCGCGCTGCGGAACTGCTCCACCACCATGTCGTGGATCACGGCGTGCACCCACGCTGCCTGCTCGCCCCGCACCGCCTCCGGCAGCGCCGCCACAGCCTCCGCCGCCACCTGGTCGATGGCGTCGCGCTGGGCGAACTTGCCCCGCACGCGCAGGGCCCGCCCCAGCGGCTCGCTCCACCGCTGGCGGATGGCGGCCGCGAACTCTGCCGGCCAGGGGACCGGCGGCGGCGCCACGCTGAACTTGGGCTTGCCCACCGCTGCCTGGAGGCGCCGCTGGGCGGCCACGATGTCCTTGATGGCGCGGTGCGCCACGTCGATGGCGTCCAAGATCTCCGACTCCATCACGCCGCGAGCGCCCGCCTCCACCATCACCACCGCTTCCTCGGTGCCGGCAACGACGATCTCCAGCCGGGCAACAGCGCGCTCCTCGTGGGTGGGGTTGATGACGTAGCGGCCATCCACGAGCCCCACCCGCACGGCGCCCACGGGTGTGTCGAAGGGGCAGTCGGACACCATGAGAGCTGCCGAGGCGCCGTTGATGGAGAGGATGTCGGGATCGTTGGCGCCGTCGGCGGAGAGCACCGTGGCGATGAGCTGCGTCTCCTGCGTGTACCCCTTGGGGAAGAGGGGGCGCAGCGGTCGGTCAGTGAGGCGGGAGGTGAGGATTTCCTTTTCCGTGGGGCGCCCCTCCCGCTTGAACCACCCGCCGGGGATGCGGCCACCGGCGTAGGTGTACTCCCGGTAGTCCACGGTGAGGGGGAGGAAGTCCACGCCCTCCCGGGATTCCTTCAAGTAGCACGCGGTAACCAGGGCAACGGTATCCCCAGAACGAATCAAGCAGGCCCCGTCGGCCTGCTTGGCAACTTTCCCGACGGAGAATTCCAGAGATCTTCCGTCGAGGACTACGCTTTCTTTGACTTCCATGGGACTCCCTTATGCGCCCTAACGACGCAGGCCGAGCCTCTCGATGAGGGTGCGGTAGCGTGCCAGGTCTTTGTGGCGGAGGTACTCCAACAGGCGGCGACGCTGCCCCACCAGCATGAGGAGCCCGCGGCGCGAGTGGTGATCCTTGGTGTGCACCTTGAAGTGCTCGGTGAGGTATTCGATCCGTTTGGTCAGCAGAGCCACCTGCACCTCGGGCGAGCCCGTGTCGTGGTCGTGGCGGCGGAAATCCGCGATGATCTGCTCCTTGCTCGAAACGTACTCTTGCTCCGTCATCTCTAGCTCCCAGCTCGGGCCTCGCGCTTCGAGGCGGGGTAAGCCTATCACGATTTTTCATCCGTCTCAAGCTCCGCCAGGACCATGCGCGGGGCCAGGGAGACGGTGCGCGCCCGGGGCAGGTAGGCGAGGGTCGCGGCAATGCCCAGCAAGCTGCCGTTGCGGGTGCGGACGAGCACGTGGCCGCCGGGGACGAACTCCCCCTCCACGTCGCGAACCGTGATCTCCTGTCCGTGGGCGAAGTGCGCGGCCGCCGTGGGGTTGACCACCACCTCGGGGAAGGGGAGGAGGGCCGACTCCAGTGGGATAAGGGCCGCCTGGGCTGTAGCTCGGTCCGCCTGGGCGAGGGCCTCGGCGGCCACCGCCTGCGCCACCTCCCAGGGGCCGATCCGCACCCGCCGCAGTTCGGCCAGGTGGCCGCCGCAGCCAAGCTGGACGCCTAGGTCGTGGGCCAGGGAGCGGACGTAGGTGCCGGAGGAGCAGGTGACCTCAAAGCGCAGGCGATCGGGGGCTGCGGCCTGGAGGGCGAGGGTGTGCACGGTCACCCGTTTTGGCTCCAGAGGCACCTCCTCGCCGGCTCGTGCGAGTTCGTAGAACTTGCGGCCAGCATGCTTCTTGGCAGAGTAGGGGGGCGGGAGCTGATCCAGCGCCCCCGTGAAACGCTGGGCCAGCTGCTCCAGGGTTTCCACTGGAAGCTCCGGAACCGGGGCCGGCTCGCCCAGGGGTTCCCCTTCGGCATCGTAGGTGGTGGTGGCAAAGCCGAGACGGATCTCGCCCACGTAGGTCTTGGGCCAGGCCAGGAGGTACTGCTGGAGTCTCGTGGCCTTGCCCCCGCACAGGAGGAGCAGGCCGGTGGCTGCAGGGTCGAGGGTGCCGGTGTGGCCAATGCGGCGCTGGTGCAGGGCGTGGCGCGCCGCCTGCACCACGTCGTGAGAGGTGGGGCCGGCCGGCTTGTCCACCAGCAGGAGGCCGTGGGGACTGTCCTTCATGAAACCTCCACGAGGGGGAGCAGCGCCTGGCGGAGCCTTGCCTGCACCTCGCCCAACGTTCCCTGAACGGTGCAGCCAGCGGCGTTGGGGTGGCCGCCGCCGCCAAAGGCGCGGGCCACCGCTTGCACGTCGATGTCGCCCCGGGAACGCAGCGAGACCTTGACGCTGCCGGGGGAGAAGGCTTTGAAGAAGGCGGCGACCCGCACCCCGGCAATGGCCCGCGGCACGTTGACGAGGTTCTCCGTGTACTGAGGGAACGCCCCGGCCTGGGCCAGCATCCCCGCGTCGCAGGTGATGGTGGCCAGGCGCCCTCCCGCCTCCAGCTGCAGGGTAGCCAGCACCAGCGCCTGGAGGCGCACGAGGCGCGCGGGCACTTGCTCCCAGAGGGCCTCGGCAATGCGGTGGGGGACCGCGCCAGCGGCCACCAGTTGGGCTGCCGCTTGGAAGGCGCGGGGGGTGGCGTTGGAGTAGCGGAAGTCACCGGTATCCGTGACCAGGGCCACGTACAGGTTGGTGGCCATGGTGGGGGTGAGGGCAACCCCGGCTGCTTCCGCCAGGCGGAGCACCATCTCCCCCACCGCCGGGGCTTCCTCGTCCAGGTAGTTGACGGCCCCGTACTGCTCGTTGCTCAGGTGGTGGTCAATGTTCAGGATCGGCCAGCGTTCGAGGCCCTCGAAGCCGGGGCGGTCGAGCCCGGGGCACTCCAGTACAGCCACGAGCTGCACCTCCTCCACCGGGGGGAGGCGGTCGCTCACGGCAATGCGCTCGATACCCGGCAGGAAGTCCAGGTTGGCGGGGTGGGGGTCGCGGTTGACGATGGTGGCCTCGACCCCGAGTTGGGCTGCAACTTCCGCCAGTGCCAGCTCGGAACCGATGGCATCCCCGTCGGGCGAGGCGTGGGAGGTGATGAGGAGGCGGCGGACGCGCCGCAGGGCTGCCAGCGCGCTGGCTGGGTCTTTCGTGGCGTCACGCATCGTCGTCCGCCGGCTCGGCTTCGGTGGTTTCCGGGGCAGAGGCAGGGTGTGGCAGGGCAGAGAGGATGCGGTCGATGCGGTCAGCCCGCTCGTAGCCCAGGTCGCGGGTGAACTGGAGCTCGGGAATGGCGTGGATGTGCAGGCGCCGTCCCACCTCGCGGCGCAGGAAGCCGCGGGCCTGGTGCAGGGCGTCGGCAGCCTGGCGCTCGCGCTCGCGGTCGCCGAGCACGGAAAAGAAGGCGCGGGCCGTCTTGAGGTCGCCGGAAAGTTCCACCGCCGATACCACCACGCCGGTGAGGCGGGGGTCCTTCATCTCTGCCAGGAGGATTTCCGAGAGGACCTGGCGCATGGCCTCCGCCAACCGTTCCCGTCGCAGTCCTGTCGTCCGCACCTGCCCTCCTATCGCACCTGCAGCACCGAAACGCGCTCGTCCAGCACCACCCCGTCGAAGGTGTCGTGGACATGGGCCAGCGCCTGCTCCACCGTGCGGCGAGCGATCTCCCCTTCCGTGGCCAGGGCGGTGACAGCCAGGCCGGCGCGCTGGTGGAGGTCCTGGTGGTCGCACTCGATCACCAGCACGGCCAAGCGGGGGCGCAACCGCTCCACCAGGGAGCGGACCTCTGCCCTCTTCTCCTTGAGGGAGCGCGCTCCGGGCAGGTGCAGCTCCACCTCGGCAAGGGCCACGAAGAGCGGTGCACTGCTCACGCTCCCCTCCCGCCGCTGCGGCCTGTGGCAGGACGCACCCGCACCTCACATCTCCCGGGCCACCGTCACGGTGCGGTAGGCTTCGATGATGTCGCCCACCTTGATGTCGTTGAAGCGTTCCAGGCCGATGCCGCACTCGAACCCTTGCTTGACTTCCGACACGTCGTCCTTGAAGCGTTTGAGGGAGGAGAGCGTGCCCTCCCAGACCAGCACGTTGTCGCGCAGCAGCCGCGCCTTGGCGGAGCGCAGGATGGTCCCCTCCAGCACCATGCAGCCGGCCACCGTGCCCACCTTGGAGATGTGGAAGATCTCGCGCACCTCGGCCCGGCCCAGCTCCTCCTCCCGGTAGGTGGGTTCGAGCAACCCCGCCATGGCCTTCTGGATGTCCTCGATGAGGTTGTAGATCACGGAGTAGCTGCGCACGTCCACCCGCTCGCGTTCCGCCAGCTCCTTGGCCGCCCGGTCCGGGCGGACGTTGAAGCCGATCACCACCGCCTGCGAGGCCGAGGCGAGGAGGATGTCGTTCACGTTCACCGCCCCCACCGAGGCGTGGATGACGTTGACCGCCACCTCCTCGGTGGAGAGCTTGAGGAGGGTGTCGTGGAGCACCTCCACCGACCCCTGCACGTCCGCTTTGAGGACCACGTTGAGGGCCTTGACCTCGTCGCTGCGGATCTTGTCCATCAACCCTTCGAGGCTCACCTTGCGCCCTGCCGCCATCTGCTCTTCGCGCGCCTTGGCCTGTCGGTAGGCGGCCACCTCGCGGGCGCGCGCCTCGTTCTCCACCACCTGGAAGGTATCGCCAGCCTCGGGGATGTCCTCGAATCCCATGATCTCCACCGCGTCGGAGGGGCCAGCCTGGCGCACCGGCTTGCGGGACACGTCCAGCATGGCTCGCACGCGGCCGTAGGTGGAGCCGGAGAAGAAGCAGTCGCCCTGGTTCAAAGTTCCCTGCTCCACCAGCACCGTGGCCACCACTCCGCGCCCCTTTTCCTTGCGAGCTTCGAGCACCGTGCCGCGGGCCATGCCCGTGGCCACCGCCTTGAGATCCTGCAGTTCCGCCACCAGGAGGATGACCTCGAGTAGATCGGTGATGCCGGTCTTCTTGAGGGCGGAGACCGCTACTACTGGCACGTCGCCGCCCCACCCCTCGAGCAGGAGGCCGTGGGAGGCAAGTTCCTGCCGGACCCGGTCAGGGTTCGCGTTGGCCTTGTCGATCTTGTTGATGGCCACGATGATTGGCACCTTGGCGGCGCGCGCGTGGGCAATCGCCTCGAGGGTCTGGGGCATCACGCCGTCATCGGCCGCCACCACCAGCACCACCATGTCGGTGACCTTGGCGCCGCGGGCGCGCATCTGGGTGAACGCCTCGTGCCCCGGCGTGTCTATGAAAACAATGGGTTTGCCGTTGTGCACGACGCGGGAGGCGCCAATGTGCTGGGTGATGCCGCCCGCCTCACCAGCCGCCACGCGCGTGGAGCGGATGGCGTCGAGCAACGTGGTCTTGCCGTGGTCCACGTGGCCCATGACCGTCACCACCGGCGGGCGCGGCTCGGGTTTGCCGGCTAGCTCTGCGGTCTCCTCCTGCTGGAGGTCGATCTCCTCCTCAAAGGAGACCACCATGGCCTCCACGCCCAGCTCCTCGCAGACCTGCTCGGCTACCTCGCGGGGCAAGGTCTGGTTGGCCGTAACGAAGATCTTCTTGGAGATCAGGTACGCCATCAGGTCCTTGACGAGCACGTTGAGCTTTTCGGCCAGTTCCCGGACCGTGGCACCCTCCGACAGGTAGATGGGCCCTGTGGGCTTTGCCCCGTCCTTGAACTGGATGGTGGGGGTGTGCGCGACCACGGGCACCTCCCCCCTCTCCCGCTTGGCCCGGTGCGGACGCAAGCGCCCGGGGGGCGTGACCGCCACCGGTGCTGGGGCCGGGGCATCGGCCTTGGCGCGCACTTTGGATTCCTCGAACTTGGCCAGGAGGTCGCGGATCTCGTCAGCATCGGCCGCGGCTTTGGCCTTGCGCGACGCCTTCCCTGCCCGCACTGGCGGCGCCTTTTCGCCACGCTTGGGCGCTGGCCCGGCCTGACGCGAGGCCAGGATGCGCTGGCGGATCTCCTCGTCGGACAGCTCGCGCAGCTGCGACTCCAAGGGGGTGCGAGCGCCCTTGGCAGCGGCGGGCCGGGTCGGAGCTGGAGCTGCCGCCTCGCTGGGGGGCGGGGTGGGCGGTGCCGGGGGGGGTGGCGCTGCCGCTTCCGGAGCGGCTGGCGCCGGGGCGGCTGGCGCTGCCGCCTCGGCAGCTACCTCTTCGGCTACCTTCTTGGTGGACTTCCGGGTTCGCTTCTTGGGAGCCGGGGCCGCCTCTTCGGGGGGGGCCGTGGGGGGCTCGGCCGACACGGCGGGGGGCGCTTCGGGGACGCTCTCCACCGCTGTGGCAGGAGCCGGTGTTGGCGCCTCCACCACCGGTGGTGTTTCTGGCGGCGGCGGAGGCGGGGGCAGCTCGCGGGTCTCCAGCGGGGGCTTGACCACAGGGGCTGGCTTGGCCGCCGAGGCCGGTACCGTGAGCCCCGCCAGGTTGGGCACCTGCTCGGGGAGTTCCTCGTCGAGGGCGGCCAGCCGACGGCCGGGACGCCGGCGCTTGAGGGCGGTGGTTGGCGGCTGCGGCTTCTTCTTCTCCTCGGCGACCGGCAACGAGACGTCGCGGCGCACGATCACCTCGCGGGGGCGGTGTTGGAGTGTTTCGCCGGTGATGATGGCGCGAACCGTGGCCAGGTCCAGCGCGGCATCGGCCGAGGTCACGTCCACGCCGATGGATCGCAGCTTGAACAGCAGCTCGTCCACCGTGACGCCCATCTGGCGGGCGAGATCGCCGACTCGGAAAACCTGCACCATTCCTCACTCCTCACTGGGCGCGGGGGCCTGCGCCGCGAGCGCCGCCTTCGCCGCCTCGACGAGCTTGGCGGCGGAATGCGGACCGATGCCGGGGATCTCCATGAGCTTGGCCGGATCCGCCGCGGCCAGTGCACCAGCGTGGGAGTAGCCGTGTTCCAAGAGCCGCTCCCGCAGTTTCTCGCCAACCCCCGGGATGTCTTCCAAGGGCAGGTGGGTATCGTAGTCCACCGCAGCGGCCGCCGGCTCCGCCTCCACCTCGAGCTCCTCGCTCACCCCTTCCACCTGCCGCAGCATGGCGGCCAGGGCAGCCGCCACCTCGTCCTTCACCGCCTCCTCGCTCTTGATCTCGATGCGCGAGCCCAGGAGGCGGGAGGCGAGGCGCACGTTCTGACCGCGCTTGCCAATGGCCAGGGAGAGCTGTTCGTCGGAGACGATCACGTCCAACACCGGCTCCACCCGCTCGTGGAAGAGGGGGTTGCCGTTCTCGTCCAGGGCCACGTTCCCCTCGGTGTCGGTAATGGGGACCCGCACCTGCTGCTCGCGCAGCGCCACCCGGTTGATCTTGGCCGGGGCCAGGGCGCTCTGGGCAAAGGTCACGAGGTCGGGGGAGTAGGGGATGATGTCCACCTTCTCCCCCTTGAGCTCGCGCATGATGGCCTGGACCCGGGAGCCCTTCATGCCCACGCACGCGCCCACCGGATCCACGTCGCGGTCCCGCGAGGCCACGGCCACCTTGGCCCGTTCCCCCGGTTCGCGGACGCACCCCTTGATCACGACGGTGCCGTCGAAGATCTCGGGAACCTCCATCTCCAGGAGCTTGATCAGGAGTTGGGGTGCGGTGCGCGAGAGCACCACCTGGGGCTTGTTGGGCTCCTTGGTGACGTCCACGATGACGGCACGGATGCGGTCGCCCTGGCTGTAGCGTTCGTGGCGGACCTGTTGGTGGCGAGGGATGATCCCCTCGGTCCGCCCCAGCTCGACGATGATGGCCCCCTGCTCGAAGCGCTTGACGATGCCGTTGACCAGCTCCCCCAGTTTGCCAATGTACTCGCCGTAGATGTTGTCGCGCTCCGCTTCGCGGACGCGCTGGAACAGCATCTGGCGCGCCGCCTGGGCGGCGATGCGGCCCAGATTGGCGGTGTCCAGGGCGCCAAGGACGATCTCGCCGTCCACCTCGATGGTGGGGTCGAGGGCCCGGGCGTTGGCCAGGTCGATTTCCGCGGTGGCGTCCTTGACGTCCTCGGGTGTTGCCACCACTCGCCGGACGCGCAGACAGCTCACCTCGCCCTTCTCCAGGTCGATGACGGTCCGCACGCCACGCTCGTGGTACTGCTTGCGGGCCGCCTGGGTGATGGCCTCTTCCAGGGCGGCCACGAGCCGCTCCGGCTCGATCTCCCGCTCGTGGGACACCTGACGGATCAGGTTGACGAGATCCATCCTCATGGTTTGTTCCTTCCTCGTTGGTGGCGCCGGTTCTCCTTTGGGAACGGGTCCAGTCGTGTCTCGAACACCTCGCCCTCCGGGAGCTCCACCGTCTCGTTACTGCCCACCTGCAGGCAAATCGCACCGTGCTGCCGGCCAATGAGTATGCCGGTGACGAGCCGGTTCCCCTGCCAGCTCGGGCGCATGCGCACCCGCACCGCCCTCCCCGCGAACCGATCGAAGTCTCGTTGGTCGTATAGCTTGCGGTCGAGGCCTGGGGAGGTCACCTCGAGGGTGAAGGGGCCCGGCAAGGGGTCGTAGGCATCCAGCAACACGCTGGCCTGGCGCGAGACCCGCTCACAGTCGGCCAGGCTCACCCCCCCCTCGGGGCGGTCCAGGACCAGGCGCACCACGGGCCGACGAGTAGAGCCGGTGACCTCGGCGGCCACGAGTTCCACACCCTCGCTTGCCGCGAGGCGCGCCAGCTTGTCGTACAGCTCGTGCGAAATGCCCTGCATGCTCCACCTTCGCCCCGAAAAAAAAGTGGGACCGCGGTCCCACTTTCTTTCGAAAGCAGCCGCCCCTTTATACCCTTTTTTTTTTGCTGTGGCAAGCCGGGGTCGGGGCGAGACGCCCGGCGAGGGCCGGGCTGGCACCGGCATGGCCCAAGGGGCTGCGCGCCTCCAGGCGAGTCGCCGCCCCTGGACAGCCTGGTGTCCCCGAACCCTCCTCGCTGCGATGGCTGCTCGAACGCAACGCGCCAGGGGTGGCTTGCCGCGGGGAGCTTGTCGCGCCCCGGCGGTGGTGGTATCGTGGGGCGCCTCGTCGGTGGGGGAGGGTATCTGCCACGGAGAGAGCCCGGCAAGTGAGAGAGGCCACGGTCGCCGTCCTGGGGGACGGGAAGCTCGCTTCGGCCATTGCCTGGGAGCTGGGTCGGGGGCCACACCAGCCGTCCCGCGTGCACCTCCTGTCGGTCCGCCACGGTGTGCTCGACGCGCAGGTGGCCCAAGCGCTGGCCGCCAGCTCCGGCGCCGAGGCCCCTGCCCCGGTGGTGGTGGTGGCCGTGCCCAAAGCCCAGGGTGGTGCGGCCCTGGAACGGCAAAACGCTACGGCACAGCTGGTGGGCGAGGGTATCGGGCGGGTCCTCAAGCATTCCCGCGATGCGGTCATGGTCGTGGCCACCTCCCCCGTGGGGGCCATGTGCGAGGTGGCGCGCCGAGTCGGTGCCCCCCCAGCGCAGGTTCTGGGCGTTGCCGGGGGGGTGGCCACCGCCTCCCTGCGCAGGCTCATCGCCCAGGAGGTGCAGGTCCCGCTGGAGGACGTGGCCGCGCTGGTGGTGGGCGGGGGTGGAGGAGGGTTGATACCGCTGCGCCACTGCGCTGCCGTGGCCGGTGTGCCGGCCAGGCGGTTGCTCCCGAAGGGGCGTCTCGACGAGCTGGTGCACCAGGCGCTCGCGCAGGAGCGCTCCATGGAACGGTGGGAGGAGCGGGACGGGGAACCGGCCACGCTCGCGGCGGCGACCGCCGAACTCGTGAACGCCGTCGTGGCGGACAGCCACCGGATCCTCCCCTGCGCGGCGTATCTCACGGGCGAGTTCGGTCTCGAGGCGGTGTGGGCCGGGGTGCCGTGCTTGGTGGGGGCTCGGGGGGTGTGCGGGGTGTTCCGCGTTCCCTTGACCTCTCGCGAGCTGCACCGGCTCTTCCGCTCGGCGAAGAGGGTGCAGCAACGGCTGGCCCAGCTACCCTGGGCGGTGGGGAGCGCGTAGCATGGATCTTCGAGCGTCCTCCGGACGCTTCCTTGAGGAAGGGGGAGGAAGTTCATGGCGGAACCGATTACACACGATGTCCTGATCCTCGGAGCGGGGCTGGCCGGCCTGCGGGCCGCGGTGGAAATTTCCCGGCGCCTGGAAGGGAAGGTGGACATCGGCATCGTCTCGAAAGTGCAGCTCATGCGCGCCCACTCGGTGTGCGCCGAGGGCGGCACGGCAGCGATGCTCCGTCCGGAAGAGGGGGACTCCTTCGAGCTCCACGCCTGGGACACGGTGAAGGGTTCGGACTTCCTGGCGGACCAGGACGTGGTGCACCGCTTCGTGCACGCGATGCCGCAGGAGATCCTGCTCCTGGACCACTGGGGGATCCCGTGGACCCGCGACGAGCACGGGCGCATTGCCCAGCGGCCGTTCGGGGGGCATTCCTACCCCCGGGCAACACTGGCGGCGGACAAGACGGGCTTCTTCGAGATGCAGACGCTGTACGACACGCTGCTCCGTCACCGCTGCTTCACCCGCTACGACGAGTTCTTCGTCACCGACATCCTGGTCAAGGATAGCCGCTTCGTGGGGCTTGTGGGGATCCACGCCGGTTCCGGTGAGGTGGTGACGATGCGCGCCAAGGCGCTGCTCATCGCTTCCGGCGGGGGCGGGACGCTGTACGGTTTCACCACCTACTCCCAGACCGTCACTGGCGATGGCATGGCCATGGCGTACCGGGCCGGCCTGCCCCTGGAGGACATGGAGTTCCTGCAGTTCCACCCCACCGGTCTCGTGCCCTCCGGCATCCTCATGACCGAGGCGTGCCGCGGTGAGGGGGGCTATTTGCGCAACAACAAGGGCGAGCGGTTCATGGCCACGTACGCCCCCAAGCTCATGGAGCTGGCACCGCGCGACATGGTCTCGCGCGCCGAGACGGAGGAGATCCTGGCCGGGCGCGGCTTCCATTCGGAGGCCTGGGGCGACTACCTGCACCTGGACCTGACCCACCTGGGGGCCGAGCGCATCAACACGCGACTCCCGCTGATTCGCGAAGTGTGCATGAAGTTTCTGGGGCTCGACCCGATCACCACGCCAATCCCCATTCGTCCGGTGGCGCACTACTCCATGGGCGGGATCGAGACCGACATCGACGGCCGCACCCGGGTGGAGAACATCTGGGCAGCGGGGGAGGCGGCCTGCGTTTCGCTCCACGGCGCCAATCGCCTGGGTTCCAACTCCACCGCCGAGTGTCTGGCCTGGGGCGGCATCACCGGCGAGGAGATCGTCAAGGCGCTGCCCAAACTGCCGGCGCCAGCAGCGGTTCCCGAGGAGCTGGTGGCCCGGGCCAAGGGGCACATCGAGGAGCTGCTGCGCCGGGAGGGGAGCGAGAACCTCTACGTGGTGCGCCGGGAGCTGCGCACCATGATGGACCGATTCGTGGGAGTGTTCCGCAAGGGAGAGGAGCTCGCCAAGGCGCTGGTAACGGTGAAGGAGCTCAAGGAACGCGCCAGAAAGGCGCCGGTTCCCGACAAGGGGCGGATCTACAACTCCAACCTGTTCCACGCTCTGGAGCTGGAGAACCTGCTCGACTTGGCGGAAGTCACGGTGGCCGGGGCGCTGGCGCGGGAGGAGTCGCGCGGCGCCCACGCCCGGCGCGACTTCCCCACCCGCGACGACGAGAAGTGGCACAAGCACACGCTGGCCTGGCACACCGAGGCCGGCCCGCGGCTGGACTACAAGCCGGTGACCATCACCACCTGGAAGCCGGTGGAGCGGAAGTACTGAGGGAGGGGCCATGCTGGAATCGAAAGGACGACCGAACCGTCTGGGTCTGTGGGGCTGGCTGGGCGGCGGCAGGTGGGGCCTGGAGCGCTACCTGTACACCCTCCATCGGCTCACCGGCCTTGGGCTACTCGCTTACTTTTTGCTGCACATCGTCGTTACCTCCTCGCGGGCCATCTCGCCCGAGCGCTGGAAGGCGGCGATGGACAGCGTCACCGGGCCGCTGTTCACCGTTGGCGAGTTCCTGGTGTTCGTGGCTTTTGCCTTCCATGCCGCCAACGGCATCCGCCTGGTCCTCGTCGAGCTGGGCTGGGCGGTGGGCAAACCCATCGAGCCGGTGTACCCCTACAGGACGTCAGTGAACTTCCAGCGGCCCCTGGCCGTTGGCGCGATGATCCTGGCGGTCATCGTCATGATGCTGGGTGGGCTCGACTTTTTCGTGCTGGACTAGAGGGAGGACGGCGATGATGCGCGATGCAAAGCTCTGGACGTGGCACGTGGCGGCGGGGATCGTCATTCTCGTCTTCCTCGGGTTACACATGGCGATCATGCACCTGGACGAGATCCTGGGCATCTTCAACCCGGCCGGCGGGCACCCCATCGACTGGGAAAACGTGGTGGCGCGCGGGCGGACGGTGTTCTTCCCCGTCACCTACATCCTGCTGTTGGGTGCGGCACTCTTCCACGGTCTGTACGGCCTGCGCAACATCCTGCTGGAGTTGAACCCGCCCGCTTGGCTCAAGGGGGCCATCGGCGTTGTGCTCCTCTTGGTGGGTCTTGGCCTGTTCGCGCTGGGCGCCTGGGCCGCTGTGGCCAGCCACACGCTGGCCACGTCGTTGTGAGGGGGTTGACGATGAGCGACACCATGCACGAGGTGACCTACCGCATCCGACACTTCGATCCGAACCGTGACGCGGCCCCCCACTGGGAGGAGTACCGCATCCCCTACGCCCCCGGTATGACCGTGCTGGACGGCCTGTGGAAGGTCAAGGAGTTGCACGCCCCCGGTCTCGCCTGGCGCTCCTCCTGCCGGATGGGCGTGTGTGGTTCCTGTGGCATGCTCATCAACGGCAAACCCGGGCTTGCCTGCAACACGCAGATCTCCGAGCTGGGCACGAGCCTGGTGGCGGTGGCGCCACTGCCCAACTTTGAAATTGTGCGCGACCTGGTCCCGGACCTGCGGCCGATGATCGAAGCCCACCGGGTGTTGATGCCGTACATCCTGCGGGACGACGTGGAGGAGCGGGAGAACCCCACGGGCGAGTTTTGGCAGTCGCCGGAGGAGCTGGAGCACTACCTGCAGTTCTCCTACTGCATCAAGTGCGGGTGCTGCATGGCGGCCTGCCCCACCTACGCCACCGATCCCAGCTACTCGGGGCCGATGCCGTTGGGGCAGGCGCACCGCTACAACTCGGATTCCCGGGACGGCGGGTTCGCCGCCCGGCGCGAGCTGCTGTTTGGGGAGAAGGGACCGTGGCGGTGCCACTTTGCTGGGGAGTGCTCGCGGGTGTGCCCCAAGGGGGTGGACCCGGCCAAGGCCATCCAGCTCATGAAGCGCGAGCTGGTGCTGTCCTTCCTACGGTTGCGCCGGGCCAAGTGTCCTTCGGGACTGGCGAAGAAGCCGGAGGGGATCGGCCGGCGCGAGGGCATCCCCGAGGCCCCAGCTCCCACCGTGTAGGCGGGAGGCCGCGACCAGACGCAACCGGCGCCCTAGCGCCAGGCGCGTGGCGAGAGGGTTCGTGCCTTTACTTCGAGCCCTGCTGCGGGTGGAGAGTACCCTTGCTTGCCCACGGTTTCCCCCTCTTGACAGAGGATTCCTTGGTCGGTGTAGACTACTGCCGTCAGTTCAGCGACTCTACATCGCTCGTCCCTCCGGGCGGTGGAAATAAAAGAGAGGAGGCCGTATGCGAGAGATAACGTTCCACCCGCCCAGCCGGTGGGGACCGACGCGGCAAGCGGTCACCCTGGGGCTCGTACTGTCCCTGGCCGTGGGGGCCGTGACAGCACCCGAGGCGTGGGCGGCCAACCTGTACGTGGCGACCACGGGCAGCGATGCCGGTCCCAACAACTGCCAGACGCTGGCGAGCCCGTGCAAGACCATCACCCACGCGCTCACCCAGGCGGTGTCGGGGGATGTGATCAACGTGGCGGCGGGTCTCTACGACACACCGGGCAACGGCGAGACGTTCCCGCTGGCCCTCAAGGACGGCGTCGCGATCCTGGGCGACATAGCGAACCCGGCCACGCGCACCATTTCGGCGCCGGCGACCACCCGTGTGTTCTCCAACGACGGCACGAGTCCGCTCTCGGCCGCGACGCGTCTGGCGGGTTTCACCCTCACCCACGACGCGACCGACAGCTCCAATCAGGTCTTCCACTTCGATGTGGCCGACCAGATCCTCTCGCCGCGCATCGACCACAACCTCTTCCCAAGTTCGAGTGGCGCCTCGGAGACCGGCATCTTTGCCGTCGATGCTTCGACGAGCGCGGGGACCTTCACCCCGACCATCGAGAACAACACCTTCACGAACATGTGGGCGCCAATTTGGGTCTCTGTTTCAGGCTTTGGCGGTGCCGACACCTACTCGCCCACCATCAACGCCAACACCTTCACGAGCTGCGACTACCCGATCGGCTACTCGATTTCCACCAGCGCCGAGGGCACGGTGGGTGGCTCGGTCACCGGCAACACCTCCACGGGCACGACCGGCAACGACATCTACATTGACTTCAACTCCGACTACACGCCGGGGCTCGTCTTCAACCCGACGATCTCCGGCAACACCTTCTCCAGCGCTGACGACAACGTCTGGATCTCTTGCGACTTTTCCTTCCACACCGGAAACGTCTCGTTCACCCCGACGATCGCCAACAACTCGCTTACCTCTACCGCTGGTTCGAACATCAACGTGTTCAATCTCACTGTGAACTCTGGCACTGGCAACGTCACCGTTGCGCCTACGGTTGCCAACAACACCATGGTCGCTGCCGTGAACAACTTCTACTTGGACGGCTACTATTGGTATGAGGACGGCAACGTGTCGGTGTCGCCCACGATCACCGGCAACACCATGAGCGGGACAAGCGACACCGCAGTCTTTTTCTCGCTCGCCTATATGTCGGTGAGCACCGCGAGCGAGCAGAACATTATCTCGCCCACCGTGACGAGCAACACCATCACCAGCCCCGGCGGGGACGGCGTGTATCTGTTCTTGAGCAACCTCAGCAACGGGCGCTTCGTTTCCGACATGACGATTGCCGGCAACACCATCACCTCCCCCGCTGTCGACGGGGTATCGGTGGAGCTGTCGTACTTCTCCGACGGCACCGGTCTCGACTGGAACCTCACCATCGCCAACAACACCATTACTAACGCGGGAAACAATGGGATCTTCCTGAGCGAGTCGACGATGTCGTACTCGGGCACCGGCAAGTTCGACTTCGTCGTGGAGGGCAACACCATCACCTCGCCAGGGACAGACGGCATCGGTGGGTATCCGGTGTACTCCTTCTACAGTGAAAACCAGACCGACGTCACCGTGCTCCTGCGCGGCAACACCGTCACCGAGGCTGGTAGCGACGGCGTGTGGCTGTACTTCTCCGACCAGACCTCGAACACCCTCGACGCCCGCATCACCGACAACGTGATCACGGGCAGTGGGCAGGACGGGCTCGAGCTTTATTCTGCCGATCTGGGTGCCAACGGCATCCTGGTCGCCTGCAACACCATCACCGGCAACGACGGTGACGGCATCTACCAGTCTTCCCAGAGCGACCCGCCGGCCGACTACGGTGGCGGTGACCGCTCCTCCCCGGGCAACAACGTGCTCGTGGGCAACGGCGACGGCTCGACCACTTTTGACTTTACCAACGCGCACAGCCTCACTGCCAAGGCGGAGAACAACTGGTGGGGCGACACCGACCCCTCCGACCAAGTGTCGGGACCGGTGGACTACGACCCAGCGCTCGGTGCAGCGCCCACGGTGACCTTTACCGCTACCCTGGTGGATGCCGTGGCCACCGACGTGGCACCGGTGGGGCCTTCGGTGGGGGATACCTTCCTCTACACCGCCACCATCGGGCCGTCAACGAGCAGTTGCGGCGACCTGGCGCTCACCTTCACGGCGCCCATCCCGGGCAATGCCAGCGTCGTGCCCGGCTCGGTCACCACCACCCAGGGCACGGTTCTCGGCTCCAACCCGGTGAGTGTGAATATTGGCGTCATCCCCGTGGGTGGGGGTCCCGTCACGGTGACGTGGCAGGTGGTGGCCAACTCGGGCACGCAGCTTATCTCCCAGGGTACGGTGAGCGGCACCCGGAGCGGGAACACGGCCACCGACGATCCCGACACGCCACCGTCCAGCGATCCGACGGTGACGAACTTCTTGGTGCTGCAGCCGGGCACCGTGCAGTTCGCTGCGGCCACCGCCAACGTGGCCGAGAACGCAGGGACGGTCACCCTCACGGTGACGCGCACGGGTGGCAGCACGGGGGCGATCACGGTCAACTACGCCTCGGCCAACGGCACGGCGAGCTCGCCGGGGGACTACACGGCCGTATCGGGGCAGCTCACCTGGGCCGACGGCGACACGTCCAACCGGCAGATCGTGGTGCCGATTGTCAACGATGCCCTCGTGGAGGGGAACGAGACCTTCACGGTGACGCTCACGGACCTGCCGGGAAATGGCTACGTGGGGACGCCGTCCACGGCCACCGTCACCATCCTCGACGACGACACGGCGGAACCCATCCCCACGCTTTCCGAGTGGCTGCTGCTGGTGCTGGCGGGGCTGCTGCTGGTGGCGGGGGTGGGGCTGCTGCGGCGCCGTCGCCTCGTCGCTGCGGCGTTGGTGGGCTGTCTGGCCGTGGGTGCTGGCTGGGTGGGTGCTGCTCCGGCGGGGAAGGGGGATAGCAACAAACCAAAGCAGAAGGTCACCACCGTGGGGACCGTGGCGCGAGTGAGCGTGACCGGCAATACCGTCACGATTGCGCTGGCCGACGGAACCCAGCTTGCGGTGCCCAAGCAGGCGCTTGCGGTGAAGGACCTACGATCGCAGCCGCAGCGTCCGCATCTGGAAGGTCTCGACAAGGCGGACCGCCTGGTGGCGAAGAGCCAGGCCAAGGCGGAGCGGCAGGCAGCGCGGGCGCAGCGGCGGGCCGAGCGGCAGGCCATGACGCCCGAGGAGCGGGCCCAGCAGCAGCGGCAGCACCGGCTCGAGCGGGTGCAGCAGAAGGCAAACCGCCGTGTGGGGCACGTGGATCCGGTGGCGCTCCTGACCAAGGGCACCCCCGTCACGGTGAGCTTGGTCCGCGATCGGGATGGCCAGCTCCGGAAGGTGCGCATCGAGGTGTACGCGAGCGAGGAGCAGGCGCGCGAAGAGGTGGCGCACCGGCAAGCTGCCAAGGCAGCGAAGGAGCAAGCCCGCGCCAAGCACTGACAACCCTTTGACGCATCGTTGTGTGGACGCCGGCCCCGCGCCCCCCCGGCGG
>JACADV010000091.1 GCA_013388425.1 Thermoanaerobaculaceae bacterium
AGGCGCTGCCAGCGCGCCGCCGCGGTGGCGGCACTGCGCAGCGCCCCCGCATCGATGCGCGTCGCCAGCCACTGCAGCGCCGCTTTCAGGCGCACCTGCGTCGCCGCCACGTCCCCCCCCACCACCGGCAACTCGGCCGCCGCTCGCTGGGCCAGCCGCTCCAGCCGCGCGGCAAGCATCGCCTCCAGGTGCTGCAGCTCGCGGCGCACCGCCCCCCCGGGCAGCAGCCGCACCGGCAGGCGAGCGTGCAACACCTCCTCCAGCCCCACGCCGAGCTGGGCGGCGAGCCGCCGTTCGGCAGCGGTCACCACGGTGACGTGGGGGCGCAGCCGCCAGTCAGGCCGCACCAGCCCCACCACCTGCCGCGCGGGAGCGGTCTGCCAGTGGTAGGCCAGTTCCGCACCGCCCAGGATCGCCACCGTGGTGTCGAGGGCGGCATCCTGAACGAGCGGCCGCAACCACGCGTTGGGGAGGAACCGTTCCGGCCAGCGAGCGTGCTCGGCCAGCACCGCCGCTGGGCACCGACCCTTCTCGCTGGCCAGCCGCTGCCGACGCACCCCCACCCGCCGGAACACCGGCAGCCGCCCCGGTGTCACGACCAGCACGCGCTTCCACCCTCTGGCCACCATGGCCGCCTCGCCCTCGGCCAGCGCCTCCCACACGGCGGGCAGCCGCCCCAGCACTGCCTGCACCACGGCTGCGGAGCTGCGGGCCAGCTCCGCCTCGCAGGCGTCCACCAGCACCACGTCCGTTCCCCGCAGCAGACGCGCCAGGAATGTGCCGGTGGCCTCCCCCAGGGTGGAGCCCGGCCGGTAGCAGGACCGCGCCAGCGCCAGCGCCTCCTGCGCGTTGGCACCGGTGAGGGCTCCGGCCAGCTGGGCGAGGGCTTCGGCGCAGGCCGTTCCCAGGACGGCGGCGCCACCCACGCTGTCGCCACGGTGCCAGCTCGCCTCGCGAACCTCCACCAGCTCCTCGCCCACCGGCACCCGCCCCCACCCCATCTCCTCCAGATCGTCGTCGGCCGTGGCAAGCCACAGGAACCCCACAGCCCGGCGACCGGCCGCCCGCCGGCGGCGTACCTCGGCCGCCACCGCGCAGGCCTTGACGAGGGTCAAGAGCGGCCCACCCCACAGGCCAGGCTGCTGGCCAGTCACCACCACCTCGGCGCCCGCCAGCCACTCCTCCAGCACTGCCGCCACGTCGTGGCCCCACTCGCGGTTACGGGCCACCAGGCGTTCGGCGAGGGCGGCGCTACGGGGGTATCGCGCACCCGCCTCCCCGCGCAGCACACCCCCCGCCGCCGCCACTTGTCGAGCGGCTGGGTGGAGCGGCACCCAGTGGGCCAGCTCTCCGTGCGCAGCACCGCGCCGTTGCGGCACGTCGTCTAGCGTAGCGCCCCACCTTCCCGGAGGCCAGCTTCCCCGCCCTACAATGGCAGGTGGTGGCGGACAACACCCTGCGCTCGCTCCTCAACCGCCTCCGCTGGGACCGCCGCCGTCCTGCGGACCAGGTGGCCCTCCTCATCCTCACCCGGCGCGGGGGGGTGCCGTGTCGCGAGGCGCTCCCCTTTTCCCAGGTACAGGAGGTGCGCGCCCGGGGAGTGCTGCTGCAGGACGGGACCTACCTGCCTTTCCACCGTGTGCTTGCAGTCCGTAGCGGTGAAACCGTACTCTTCCAGGCACGGAGGGAGACGGACGATGAAGCGTGAGCTGCTGGTGGGAGCCCCGGTGGGGGCGGGGCCCGGCACACGTACTACCGTGGACGCCGATGCCCTCACCACCCACGGGGTGATCTTGGGGATGACGGGCTCGGGCAAGACCGGTATGGCCATCGTGCTGCTGGAAGAGCTGGCACGCCACGGCACACCCCTCCTGGTGTGCGACCTCAAAGGGGACCTCACCAACCTGTTCCTCACCTTCCCGGAGTTGCGCCCTGCCGACTTTGCCCCCTGGCTCCCCGAAACGGCAGGGGAGGGCGAGCAGGCGGCTGCAGCGGTCGCCGCCAAGTGGCGCGCCGGTCTTGCCGAATGGGGGATCGGCAGCGAGCAGATTGCTGCCGTCAAGAACGGCGTCCACTGGCAGCTCCTGACCCCGGGCTCGCCCCTGGCCCCGGTGGACCTCCTCCCCACCCTGGCGCGACCCGAAGGGTTTGATCCCGACCTCGACCCCGACGCAGCCCGTGCGCAGCTGGACGGCACCGCCGCGGGTCTCCTCGCCCTTGTGGACCGGGGTGGCGACCCCCTCACCAACCGGGATCACGTGCTCCTCGCCACGCTCCTCGACCATGCCTGGCGCTCCGGACAGGGGCTCGATTTTGCTACTTTCCTGCACCAGCTGGCCGAGCCGCCGGTGAGCCAATTTGGCGTGCTCGATGCCGAGACGTTCTACCCCGCGCGGCAGCGCCAGGAACTCGTGCTGGCCTTCAACACTGTGCTCGCCAGCCCCTCCTTTGCGACCTGGACCCGCGGCACCCCCCTCGCCATCCCCGAGCTGCTCGGCAAGCCAGCCGCGCCGCGCGCCACCGTCCTGTACCTCGCCCACTTGGGGGAGCGGGAACGGCTCTCCTTCCTGACGCTGCTCTTTTCGGCCCTCCTCGCCTGGACGCGTCGCCAGAGCGGCAGCGAGCAGCTGCGGGCCCTCCTGTACCTGGACGAGGTGCAGGGGATTGTGCCACCCTCGGCGGTACCACCCACCAAACCGCCCCTCCTGACGCTGCTCAAGCAGGGACGCGCCTTCGGTACCGGCGTGCTCCTCGCCACGCAGAACCCGGTGGATCTGGACTACAAGGCCCTGGCCAACACCGGCGTCAAGCTGGTGGGCCGGTTGGACACGGAAAACGATCGGAACCGCGCCCTGGAGGGGCTCGACCTGGCCAGTCCCGCCCTCCATCAAACCGTGGCTGCCCTCCAGCCGCGCCAGTTCCTGCTCGCCGGCGCGCGGCTGGGCGAGCCCAAGGTTATCGCCTCCCGCTGGGCCATCTCCTACCTGCGCGGCCCCCTCACCCTGGTGCAACTCAAACCGCTCGTTGGCGCGGCACCGCCTGCCCCGGCACCGGCCCGGGGCCTATCGCCGCCGCTCCTTTCCGGCGTAGAACAGCTCTTTGCCGCCGCCAGCCACCTGCGGCCGGTGGTCCTCCTGGAGGGGGAGGTGGTGTACCGCAAGGCCACGCCGTCGCTGGAACGCCGGGTGGCCAGCACCTGGAGTGCCCCCTTCGCGGGGGATCGCATCGCCTGGGAGCACCTCGCCCCCGCCAGTTGGACCGGGCTGGCCGCGCAGATGCCGCCCGGCGCCACCCTGGCCGAGCTGCCGGCCAACGCCCGCGAGCTCCTGGCCGCCGCGCGCGACGCCTTCGCCGCCGAGATGGACAGTCGGGCGCTCGAGCTCCTCTGGCACCGGGAGTTGCGCCTGGTGCAAGAGGAGGGGGAGGGGAGGGAGGCGTTTGTAGCCCGGTGCCAACAGGCGGCGAGCGCCAAGCTGGAAGCCCCCCTGGAGAAGCTGCGCCGCCGCCACGAGGAGGAGCTGCGGCGGCTGGAGGAACGGATCGCACGGGAGCGGGGCGAGCTGGAACGGGATCGCGCCGAGCTTGCCGCCCGAACCCGGCAGCAGCAGCTCACCGTGGTCACCGGCGTGGGCGATGCGCTCCTCACCGGCCTGGGCGCCCTCCTCGGCGGTCGGCGGCGCAGCCTCGGCACGGTGGCCAGACGCGGTGCCAGCGCTGCGCGGCAGGTGGCCGAGAGGGAACGACTGGCGCAGCGGGCCCGCGCTGCCGTGGAGGAGTCGGAGCAGACCCTGACTGCCCTGGAGGCGGAACGGGAGCGCCTTTCGGCAGCGTTCGAGGCCGAGTGTGCGGCGCTCCAGGCCCAGGCGGCGGAAGTGGCCAGCCAGGGCGTGGAGACGTTGCGGATCA
>JACADV010000034.1 GCA_013388425.1 Thermoanaerobaculaceae bacterium
CTTGACCAATCGCCCCAAAAAGCCCACCCCACCCGCTGGCCTGTTGAATCGGTGAAATATACGCCGAAATCATCCTGCCCTGTCCTTCCAATGTTCCCTTTCGCCCGAAACTCCAGGTACGCGAGCCACGACGGCTCGATCGTGACGCATTCCTCATGATACATGTATGCTACCACATTTGCTGGGTACGCCGCTGAGCACGATAACTGTGCTCCGAGCGACCCGCCGCGCGCCGCGTCCGCGCTATAAGTACTGTAGTAGGAATCACAGCTTCGAATGCCCCACTGGTATTGACCCCCTGTGTTGTCCGAGCGCGACCAGCGCGACCACACGTCGCCCTCGAAATCCTCGTAGAGGTAGTATTCTGTGCCCCGAAAAGCGACGGCGAGGCCACCGGCAGGTGCTGGATCACTCGCGCGCTCGAGTTGCATGGCGGGCCTCTTGGCGATGAACTCGCCGTCGGCAGCACGGGTGTACTCGGCGAGTTCGAGGAGGAAGTCCCCGAGGCGTTGGGTTCTTGTTTCGACAACCCTATCGTCCAGGGATGCACGAAATCGAGAGGCGGCGACAGGCACGCTTGCGTGTTCCATTCCCGCCGCGAGGGCGAGCCATATCCCGGCCTGTTCAATTGGGTCGGAACTTAGGTACAGCAGTTCCCTTCGGTCAAAATCGTACACAGCTGCAACAGCGGTTGCAAACAGGCCCTCGGCCTCGTGTTGACTCACGTCCACCAGGTGGAAGCGGTGGTACTGCTGTTCGAGAGCTCCCGACGGGAGTTCCCCGAATATGTCAGGGGAACTTGAGGGTGGCGCCGCCCCAGCCAACGCCGTCGCCCCAGTACCACCAGGCTCGTTTGCGGGTGCCGCTGGAACAGCCCATGATGGCGCGTCGGCTCCGACCAGTATCAGGGCGGTGCAGGACAGCAATGCCACACAGGCGCGGCTGGCAGAGATCCGCGAAGCTGTAGCTTTGCGCGTCTCGTTGCTTGAGAGCATCTCTCCCTCCTGGGATCATTACCTTGCTCCATGTAGGCTAGCGCTCCAGTGACATCTCGTCAAGAGGAGGTCGCCGCCTATCGCTGGCATCACTTGGTACTGGTTGAGGCCGGATGTGCTCGTCGCAGCCGAGGTGTTCTCGACGGGCAGGTTCCATATCCGGCGG
This sequence comes from Thermoanaerobaculaceae bacterium, assembly GCA_013388425.1. GTDB lineage: Bacteria > Acidobacteriota > Thermoanaerobaculia > Thermoanaerobaculales > Thermoanaerobaculaceae > JACADV01. The sequence continues at coordinate 1,162 of JACADV010000034.1, forward strand.
AGTTGACACGCCGTGAAGGAGCCGCGGCATCGCTGAAGCGGCAGCCCCCCTGTGGCGTGCGTGGTCTCTTGGCGCCAAAGTCACTAGGTAGCGACGGTATCTTGATCTCGCCCGACGTTGTGGCTATCACGCTGTAGCCATCAATTACATTACCCTGCTTCGAACGCGCAAGGGGGCGTACGGCGAGGCGGAGCCGACGAGAGACATCGCTGGACACACCTCCTTGGAGGGCACGCCTCCAGGGACAAACGTCTGGTAACTCCTCGCCGTGGCCCGTCTTGAGGAGGAGGGCGGTTGTGTTGATGCTTGCGGGATGAGCGACGATCGGGTTGAGGGCCAGGGCGGGCGGCTTTTTGAGGAGTTGGAGGGGGAGCGGCGGGCCTCAGGCGGTGGCCACCGGTGGCGGTGTTTGGCAGGTCTGCGGGAGCGAGTCGTGGCCTCCGCTCGGGCGTGTGCGGCGGACGGTGAGTCACATCGCTGCATTGCCACTCGGCTTGGCGTCGTGCAACCCACGCTGTCGCGGTGGATTCGTGAGGCTTGCGGGTCGAATCCCGGTTTTCGTCAGGTAGCGATCGTGCCGAGTGAGCGCGGTCGCCCCGCGGCGCCGCCTGGAGCTGGCTGTCCCACCGGCATTTTGAGGCGTTGGTCCAACGGAAATGCAGGCACTTTTGGAGCGGTGCCCGCCGCTGACGGGCAGCATCCGGCCTCCCACGGCCAACCAGGAGGAAAGCCATGATCGAGAAACTCCCTCGCCAGGGGGCGCAGGTGTTCCGTTGGATCGCGTGCGGTGTGGCCACGCTTGCCGCGATGCTGCACGTCGTCCACCTTGGGGGCAACATCCTGTTCAGTCCCCAGGGGGTTGGTTTGCCCAACGTGACTGGAGCACAGGTCGTGGAGGGCGGGCTGATGGTGCTGTATTGCGCGAGTCTGCTGTTGTGCTGGAAGTGGTTGACGACCTCCGGCTGGGCGAGTCTGGCCTTGGTGTCTGGCTTCGTGGGAATCATCCTCTGGCGAGGCGCGCCAGCGGTCTGGTCAGTGTGGTGGGTGTTCCTGCTCGCCATGCTGGTACTGATACTCCCCAGCGTTTTGCTGCTCGCCGCCGCCTGGGTTTCGCGGCCATCACGAGGGGGAAGTTGAGTTCGGCGGGCGGTATGAACTGATGGTGTGACCAGCTGCGGCAAACGTGGGCGTGGGGGTTGCTGGGGGAAGCTCGCGCGAGCCGTGGGGGGAAGGGAGCAACCGACGATGCCAATCGACACTCTCTGCAAGGCAGTCCGACACTGGCGGCGCATGGCAGCCGCCGGGCTATTCCTCGCCACCGTCGCCGCGCCGCTCGCCTGGGCGCAGGTGGATGGTCTCGTCGCCTACTACCCGTTTGACGGAGACATGCTCGACTACAGCGGGAACGGCAACCACCCGGCAAGCGCCGGCGCGGTACTGATCGCCGATCGGCTGGGGCGGGCGGCCTCTGCGCTCGGGACGGTAGACGGATACCTGGAGGTGCCGGATGCAGCGTCGCTGCGGCTTGCGAGCGCCTTCACCGTGACGTTGTGGCTGCGACCAGACGAGATCAGGGACGCTTTTTCCTGCTTCGTCGGCAAGGACTACAGCACGGCGTTCGCGCTTGGCATCGACAGTGGCGGCTCGGACGTTTGCCCCGCGCCCGAGGCAGAGCGCAAGTTGGTGCTGAAGGTGGGCAAGGTTCGGGGTACGTTTGCCGCCGGCCCGCGCTGCGACTGTGGCACCGGACAGTGGGTCCACCTGGCCGTCACTTTCGACGACCCGTCCGACACCGCCGTGCTGTACGTCAACGGCAGTCTGGCAGCGACGGTTGCCCACACCGGCCACTTGCAGGTTTCCTCCACCGCGCTCGGCATTGGCCGCGATGGGCGCTACAGCGACCGTTACTACGGCGGCATCGACGAGCTGCGGCTGTACAACCGGGTGCTTTCCGCGGCCGAGATCCAGGCGGTTTTCGCGGGGGCCGCCGTGGCGCCGCCGGTTGGCACTCCGGCCACCTTCGCCTGGATGGTGCCCGCTGTCGCGCATACTGCCGGGCTTGTGGGAACCTCGTGGGTGACCGACGCGGTACTCCACAATCCCGGCACGATGCCGACCGCGGCCAACCCTTACCTGCTGCGCGCTGGCCAAGCCAACGGCGGTGCCGTCGGCCGTCGGGTGGAAATCGCCGCGGGCAGCTCGCGCCGCTTCGCCGACATTGTCGCCGCGGAGTTCGGTCAGACCGCTACCAGCGGGGCACTGTGGGTGACCGCCGAGCAGACTCTGCTGGTTTCCTCGCGCACGTTCAACAACCGACCGGACGGGACGTTCGGCCAGCTCACCCGCGGCGTACCGGCAGGAGAAGCGCTCGCTGAGGGCGAGGAGGGACGACTCGTGCAGCTTGCTTTCTCGCCGGACCCCGCGCGCGGTTTCCGGACCAACATCGCAACTAGCGCACCCGCACCGGGTAGGGCGGACGCCGCGGGGTGACCGGGGGATTGGCCTCCAACTCGGCCAGCACGATTTCGATGGCCTTCTCCAGCTGCGGGTCGTGGCCAGCGATGACCTCGGCGGGCAGCTGCTCCACCTCCACGTCGGGGGGCACCCCCTCGTTCTCCACCACGAAGCCGTCCTCGGTCCAAATGGCCAGGTTGGGAGCGGTGACAAAGCCACCGTCCAGCAGCACCGGGAAACCGAGGATCCCTACCAGGCCGCCCCAGGTCCGCCGGCCCACCAGCGGCCCCAGCTTCTCCTTGCGGAACATCCACGGCAGCAGGTCGCCGCCGGAGCCGGCGGTCTCGTCGATGAGCATCACCTTGGGGCCGTGGATGGCGGCCAGCGGCGTGCGCAGGTCGGCGCCGTACCGCATCGCCCACCAGGCGATATGCGGACGACGCAGGATGTCGATGTAGTAGTCGGCGACCTGGCCGCCGCCGTTGTGGCGCTCGTCGATGATGATGGCCTGCTTGTCGGTCTGGGGGAAGAAGTAGCGCTTGAAGTACTCGTGCCCCAGGGTGGTGGTGTTGGGCACGTACACGTACGCTACCCGGCCGCCAGTGGCCTCGTGGACCTTGCGAATGTTGCCCTCGACCCAGTCGCGGTTGCGCAGCGCTGCCTCGTCCTCGATGGGCACTACCGTCACCGTGCGCGCCCCCTTGCCCGAGGGATCGGGGCCAACGGTGATCTCGACGTTGCGCCCGGCGGTATTCTCGAAGCGCGCGTAGAGGTTGTCCGGCGGTACCAGTTCGCGCCCCGCCACCGCCAGCAGGTACTCCCCCGCCTTCACATCCACCCCTGGCTCGGTGAGGGGGGAGCGCAGCTCCGGATCCCAGTTGAGCCCGCCGAACACCTTGGTAAAGCGGTAACGGCCGTTGGCCACCTCGAAATCGGCCCCCAGCAAGCCACCCTTGATCGTTTCGGGCCGTTCCCCGAAGTCGCCGCCACCTACCCGATGATGACCCACCGCCAGCTCGGAGCACATCCACTGAATGATGCGGTTGAGGTCCGAGCGCGAGGCGGCGTGCTCCACGAACGGCTCGTACTTGGCTCGCATGGCGACCCAGTCGGCGCCGTGGAAGTTGGGATCGTAGAAGTAATCGCGGTTGATGCGCCACGCCTCGTGGAAGATCTGCCGCCACTCGGCGCGGGGGTCCACACGCACTTGGGCGGCGTCGAGATTGAGGACGCCCTTGGTCACGTCGATCTTCCCCTTGGTTTCGGCGATCACGAAGCTCTCGCCGTGGCGCAGCAACACCTTGGCAGCGTCCTTGGCCAGCGCGAAGCTGTCCACCTTGTCAGCGAGCAGCGTTTCTTCGCGGGTGTCGAGGTCGAAGCGCACCAAACTGGCCTCACCCTGGCGGGTGAAGCGGTTGGCGCCGCCGCTGCTACGCCGGTAGTAGAGCTGACCCCTGGCACCCGGCTGCAGATCGGTGAACAGGGCCCCCTTTACCGGGAGGGGAAGGATGCGCTGGGCGAGGCCGTCGAAGTCCACTGCCACCTTGACCTCGTCCTTCGCGGGAGTGGAGGGCTTGTCGCCCTTGGCCTTGGCGCTGCCCTTGTCGCCCTTGGCTGCGGCACCGGTTGCCGCTTCCTCGGCCTTGGTGCCCTTCTCCTCGTCGGAGGGGCGCGCCAGGGGGGACGGCTCCCCCTTGGCCAGCACCACGAGGTAGAGGGTGTTGGTCATCTCCATGTCGGCGTTGGACATGGAGAACCAGTCACGGACCGGTCCGGCATCGGTGGAGGCGGCCAGGTACAGGTACTTCCCCGAGGCATCGAACACCGCTTCAGCAACGTCGGCCAGGCCGTCGGTGATGGGCCAGGAGCGGTCCTCGGTGAGGGAGTACAGGCATACCTGCTGCAGGTACGACGGCGTGAGGCGGGTGTACGCCAGCCAGCGAGAGTCGGGGGACCAGGCGTGCTGCATGGTGTTCACCGGGCCGTACAGCACCTCCGAGTGAACCTTCCGGACCTTGCCGGTGGTGAGGTCGATCCAGTAGAGCGAGCGGGAGTTGTCGATGAAGGAGAGCTTCTGACCATCGGGCGACCAGCGCGGTCGCTCGTAAAAGCCAGCGCCCCCCAGCGGGTAGTGCTTCACCTCACCCTTGCCGTCCTGGGGTGCCACGTGCAGCTCGTACTCCCCCGAGGCATCGGAGAAGTAGGCGAGCCGCGTGCCGTCCGGCGACCACACCGGGGAACGCTCGTGCACCCCGGGTGTGTTGGTCACCACGCGCGGGTCGCCCTTGGCGGCGGGGACAGTGACGATCTCGCCCCGCAGTTCGAACACGGCGCGCGCCCCCGACGGCGAGATGTCGGCGGCACGCACCCACTTCACCCCCTTGGCAAAGCGCGGGCGAGTGTCGGGCAAATCGGCGGCCACGCCGATCACCAGTCGTTTCGCCGTGCCGGTGGCGGGGTCGAAGAGGTGCAAGTAGCCGGCCTGCTCGTAGACGATGCGTCCGGCCCCCGCTGACGCGGCGAGGATGGGGAAGTCCTCATGGGCGGTAAGGCGCTGCACGCGTTGGCTGGCGGAGTCGAAGCTGTACAGGTTGAACTCGCCGTCGCGGTCCGACAGGAAGTACAGGGTGTCCCCGATCCACATGGGGTCGGTGTCGTTGCAGCGCCCCGGCGGTTGCGGCACTTGCTCCACGGCGTAGGTCCCCAGGTCGAACAGCCACAGCCGCGAGGCGGTGCCGCCGCGGTAGTTCTTCCACTGCCGGAAGGCGTCGTACAGCGGTTGGTAGGCCAGCCGGGCGCCATCGGGGGCGAACGTTGCCTTGGCGGCGTGGGGCACCGGCAGCTTCTCCACGAGCCCGCCTTCCACCGGCACGGTGAACAACTGCAGGTGACGGCGGGTGTAGACGCTGCGCGGCGAGGTGAAGAGCACGCGGGTGCCGTCAGGGGTGAACCCCTGCACCAGGTCCTCCCCCGGGTGCCAGGTGAGCCGTCTCGGCACGCCGCCCTCCACCGGCACCACGTACACGTCGGTGTTCCCCTCGTACTCCGCGGAGAACGCCAGCAGCCGGCCGTCGGGCGAGAAGCGCGGTCGCGACTCCTCGCCCGGGTGGGAAGTGAGTCGCCTCGCCGGGCCCCCTTCCAGCCCCACGATCCAGATGTCGCCGGCGTACACGAACGCCACGTATTCGGCGCTCACCGCCGGCTGCGCCAGCATGCGGGTGTCGTGGACGTCCACCGCAACCGCAGGCGCTGCCATGAGAACCGCTAAGAATCCCGCCGCACGCAAGAACCCTGGTGAACGCATCCTCGCCATCCTCCCTGCCGGCTGCACCGCGGCCGACATGGATTCATACGGCCGCCCGCCGCCCGAGGTTCGCCGCCTCGCCTCCATGCCGCCCCCGCAAGCATAGCCCCTCCGTGCCGCGTGGGCGAAGAAGGCACCACCGAGACCGGCGCCGGTTGCTTTGGCACGGCATGCTGCTGTTCATCCTCGGGTTGCTCGCGGGACTCAGGGAGCCGGCGTTTACCAGCCCGCGCCTGGGCCTGGCGGCGCACCTGGAAGGGCTCATGAACGGGATCTTCGTGCTGGCGCTCGGCGCTGTGTGGGGTGAGGTGCGACTGGCGAGGCGGTGGCAAGCGGTTGCCTACACCACTACGCTCATCCAGAGTACCGGTGATCGAGGCCGCCCTGGCGCTGGATATTTTCCTCATCGCGTGCCTGTTTGGCGAAGACCCAAAATTCTGGGCGTTGCTTGGTCGGTTGGGTGTTGTCGTGGTGAGTGCTCTCACGGCGCTTGGTCGATCGAAGTTGCGGCGGGCGTGGTGGGCGTACTGAGTTGCCAAGGTAGTGGCCATTCTCGGAGGGCAATGTCCAGGGGGTGCGGGGCGCCGCGGAAGCGGGTGTGCAAGACCGCTTGCCTCCTCCGGCAGTCTCCCCGTTTCGCGAAAGTTGGCCCGCGAGGCAACCACCCGCTCGCAAGGATACACCTGAGCTTGTGGACAGGAGCTTCCTATCCCTCCAAGCCATCGTCCGCGCCACGCAGCGTCGAGGGAAGGACGCGGCTCGCCGGTCGGCGCTCGATCGATCGGCTGGATCACCAGCGTGCCTCTCCTGGCGGCGAACAGAATGTAAAGAATGGCGCAACGGCGTGACTGGTACTATTTTTGTGGGTTTGACCGGCCCCGGATCCATCGAAGTGGTCTCTCGCACCCGGTGGCTGTCAACGCAAAGGCATTTGCAACGTCTATAGAATTTTGAGCCGGTCGCGGCGAGGGCGGAAAGGAGGCGCGAGATGCACGAGCGGATCGCGAGATGGTTTCTCCTTGTCATGCTCTGTTGTGTGGCTGCAACGGCGCAGAATATCCGGGCTGCAGCGGCGCAAGAGATCCCGCCCGTTGCACCGCAGCAGAGCCCGGTCGTGCA
>JACADV010000015.1 GCA_013388425.1 Thermoanaerobaculaceae bacterium
AAGGTCCGGGAGATTCTCGACCGCCGCAAGGGGTAAGCTCTCCTCTCCCGGTCCCTCTGGTGCCGCCGCGGGGCGAAGCCGCCCGGAGGGCGGTGGCCCGCAACACCGCGACAAGCGCTACGAGGCGCGGGTGCGCTCCAGCGCCTCGAGACGCAGCTTGAGATCCAGGTACGCTCGCTCCAGCGCCGTAAGCCGCTGATCCAGCTGCCCGAACGACAGCTTGATCATGGCCCGCGTCTCGACGTGCTCGGCTTTGGTTTCCGCCCGCACCGCTGCGATCTCTTCTCGCAAGCCAGCGATTTCGGTGCTGTGCCGCTCCTCCGCCGCTAACATGTCGCTGCGCACCTGTTCAACTTCGTTGCGCAGCTGCTCGATCCGGGCCTCGAGCTTCTCGTCGCCCGCCACCATGTCGCTGCGTAGCTGTTCGACCTGGTTGCGCAAGTGTTCGACCTCGCTGCGCACCTGTTCGACCTCGCTGCCCAGCTGCTCGATCCGTGCGTGGAGCTTCTCGTCACCCGCCACCATGTCCGAGCGCAGCTGTTCGATTTGGCCCTTGAGCGCCGCGTCACCCGCCACCATGTCGGAGCGCAGCTGTTCCATTTGGGCCTGAAGTCGCTCCTCACCCTCCCGCATCTCTGCTCGGAGCTCCCGCCCCATGGCCCGCATCTCCGCCCGCAGCTTTTCGTCACCCTTTCGGATCTCCGCCCGCAGCCTCTCGTCCCCCGCCACCATTTCCTGGCGGAGCTTCTCGTCCCCCGCCGCCATTTCTTGGCGGAGCTTCTCGTCCCCCGCCGCCATCTCGGTGCGTAGCAGCGCCACCTGCTCTCGCAGCTCCGTGCGGATCTCCGTGGCCACCCGATCGATCTTCTCCGACAGCAGCACATGCCCCTCGGCCACGGTGCGGATCTCCTGCCGCACCGCCTCCACAATGACGCCAAGCTCGCGCCGCAACACGCTCAACTCGTCGTCGGTCACTGCTCGCGCCTCCCGTGGACGCAGCATACCGCAGACCCACGGCGCGCGCCAGCAGGCAACCACTGCCCCAGCCGCTGCAGCATCCCGGCCATGCCGAGAAGGGGCCGATCACACCGGGCGCTCCAGGGATGACGGGATCCTTCGGCCGCTGCGCGGCCTCAGGATGACTGCAGGGGTGACCGCAGGCTCAGGATGACTGCATTGTTCTCCCCCGTCACCCTGAGCCCGCCGCAGGCGGGCGAAGGGTCTCGGCAATGTTGGCAGGCCGCTCGCACACCGACGGCGCTCCAGGGGTGGCGGGATCCTTCGGCCGCTGCGCGGCCTCAGGATGACTGCAGGGGTGACCGCAGGCTCAGGATGACTGCAGGGGTGACCGCAGGCTCAGGATGACTGCAGGGACGAGCACAGCCTCAGGATAACAGCAAGAAGGCGCGCTGCACCGCCCTCACGCCAGGTCAGCGGCCAGTTCTTTCCTGGTTTCTTCGCCCAGTACCGCCTGGGCGCGGTACGCCGGGTGGTCCAGGACCACCTTCAGCACCGTTCCCTCCCGTCCCACCAGCTCCGCGTGCTGCCGGTTGAGGGGAAACCGGACGTACTGGACGGAGGAGATCCTACTCGGCGACACCTGCGCCCTGTCGAAGACGGCAACCACCGGCGGCGCATCGCCAATGAGCAGGCGCAGGCACCCTTCGATCCCCACCAGTTCGGCCAGCTTGACGGCACGCTCGGCCGGGGTTTCGTACTCGAACATAAGGGTGGCCGAGAGCTCCCCACCCCGCGGGATGAGCGGGTTGTACGCCTCGAGTTCGGCTGCCGCTGCCCCGCCTCGGGCCCAGCTCCCCTCGGCGCGCAGCATCTCGTGCACCTGGTACCACATCGTCTCGCGGGTTTCGAAGTGCAGCGTAGCGTGCTCGCCCAACGGCACGCGCCGACGCGCCTTGAGCGCCATGATGCGGCGCCGCAGCTCGGGGCGGCGGCGCTCGTACTCCTCGGGCGAAAGGATCTCGTCAATGTGGATGGGTTTCACGGGGCCTCCTGTGTGTACCTCACGCCGGCACCGGCGTGGGAGCGAGGGGGTTGGCAAAACCATCCTCGCGGTAGGCGCGCGCCAGCACCTCCACAGGGTGGAGTGCCCGCACGCCGCACGCCTGCTGGAACTGAATTGCCGCCAAGGGGCAATCGGTGACCCACACCTCAGCGTTGGCCTCGCGCATGCCGGCGAACGCCTTCTCGCCATTCTTGAGTGCCGCCGGGAAGTTCTCCCGCTTCATGGCCCAGGTGCCGTCGTGCCCACAGCACTCGGTCACCGCTCGCGGCTTGACGCCCGGGATCTGGCGGAGCAGGTCGCGGCCCCTGAAGCCCACGTTCTGCATGCGCAAGTGGCAGGGAGCGTGGTAGGCCACGGTCCCGCCGGGCGTGCTCCGGAAATCGGTGCGGAAATGCCCCTCGCTGCGCAGCTCCCACAGGTACTCGCCCAGGTCGCGAACGGCAGCAGCGACGCGCCGGGCGGCATCTGCCAGCCGGCGATCGGCAGGGTCGTCCAGGAGCAGCGGGTACTCCTCGCGCATCATCAAGGAACAGGTCGGGTTGATCACCGCCACTCGAAAGCCACGCTCCACCCAGGGCAGCAGCGCCGTCACGTTACGCTTGGCCTTGGCCTGGGCGAGCGCCACGTCACCCGCGTCTAGGGCCGGCATGCCGCAACACTCCACCGCCGGACAGGCAACGCGGCAGTCGTTGTGCTGCAGGACCGCAAGCGCCGCCTTGCCCACCTCGGGGTTGTTGTAGGTGACGAAACAGGTGGCGAAGAGCACCACCGGATGGGTGCCTCCACCACTCTCCAGCGTCTCCCCCAGTGACTCGCGGCACCAGCGGGTGAAGGGGGTGGGGGCAAAGTTCGGGAGCAACTTGTCGCGGTGGATACCGGCCACGGCCTCCATGGCCAACCGATTGGGCCGAAAGCGGTTGGCCCAGTTGGCGAGAGCCGCCGTGCGGCAACCAATGTGCCCCAGCCGGTCCGGGTCTGCCAGCAGGCGGTCGCGCCAGGGCACCCCATCTCGGCGGCGCCACACCGCCTTGGCCCGCTGCAACAGGCGCGGGAAGTCCAGGCGGAACTCGTGGCCCTCCTTGTCGGTGTACGGGCACTGGGTGTAGCACAGCTTGCACTGGAAGCACTGGTCCACCACCTGGCGGGCCACAGCGGGCGGGATCGCCTGCACGTGGCCGTAGCGATCCACGGCGGCAAACAGGGTCGGAAAAGACTGGCAGTACTTGAAGCACATGCGGCAGGAGTGGCACAACTCGAAGCTGCGGTCGAGCTCTTTCTGCAGCGCCGCCTCGTCCCAGTACAGCGGATCGCTAGGGTTGTAGGTCAGACCATCGGTCGGCTGCACGGCTACAGTGGACCGCTCCCCGCCTGCCTCGCTCATGATCACCCCCTCCTGCACCAACGGCAGGTGCCGGGGCAGGGCGGCTGGGCGCCACCCCGCCCCGGAAACTCTCGCCTCACAGCGTGTCGAGGGCCTTCTGGAACTTGCCGGCGTGGGAGCGTTCCGCCTTGGCCAGCGTCTCGAACCAGTCGGCAATCTCGTGGAACCCTTCCTCGCGGGCGGTCTTGGCCATACCGGGGTACATGTCCGTGTACTCGTGGGTCTCGCCGGCCACCGCCGCTGCCAGCATCTCGCGCACGTCGGCGATGGGCAGGTCCGTGGCAGGGTCGCCCACCTTCTTGAGGTAGTCCAGGTGTCCGTGGGCGTGCCCAGTCTCGCCTTCCGCCGTGTCGCGGAACAGCCCGGCCACCTCGGGGTACCCCTCGATGTCCGCCGCCTTGGCGAAGTACAGGTAGCGCCGATTGGCCTGGGACTCGCCGGCAAACGCGTACTTCAGGTTTTCGTGGGTCTTGCTGCCTTTCAGTTCAGCCATATCACACCTCCTCGTGTGTAGGTTGCACCGTGTGATCCGCTTTGCCCCTGTCGCCACCGCCTGCGGCCTCCGCCTGGCAGCTGGCGCAGAGGACTTGGAATGTCAGCTGCACCCCGTGCACGGACAGCCCGTCGCCCAGCTCAGCTGGCGGCGGGGGCAGGCCGTAGACCTCGACCGGGACATCGAAGAGGCGGCCACAACCGGTGCACAGGGCGTGGTGGTGGGGGTCGAGCATCCCGTCGAAGCGCTGGGGACCCTCAAAGGGGGGCACCCGCCGACACAGCCCCCGGCGAGCGAAGGCGGTGAGGGTGTTGTACACGGTGGCCAGCGAGAGCGAGGGGTAGCGGGACCGCAGCCGGCGGAACACCTGCTCGGCGGTGGGGTGGTTGGTGTCGTGCTGCAGCAGGCGCAAGATGGCCAGGCGGGGCCCGGTGATCCGCAACCCGGCGGCGCGGAGGGTCTCCACCTGGCTGCGACGCGCATGGCGAGGCTCGACGGTTTCCATAGCGATTCTAATTTACTATTGCCTTCAGCCTCTGTCAAGCGGGGGCGGCGACACGCACCACAGCCTGCCCCCAGCGCCCGGCCAGAGGCTCCCGCCCCACGGCACCTACGCCAGAGGGCGGTGGCGCTCGGTGTTGGGGGCGATCCTGCCGCAGCGTCTCCCCGTCCACCTGAGGCCGCCCCCTTCTCCCCGTCACCCTGAGCCGCTTCAGCGGCGAAGGGTCTCGACAGTGGTGGCACGGCTGTCGCCCGACAGCGGCGCGCCAAAGATGACGAGATCCTTCGGCCGCTGCGCGGCCTCAGGATGACGAAAGGGGAAGGCAGGCTCAGGATGACTGCAACTTTCTCCCCCGTCACCCTGAGCCCGCCGCAGGCGGGCGAAGGGTCTCGACAATGCTGGCAGCCCTGCCGCCCGATACCGGCGCTCCATCAATGACGGGATCCTTCGGCTGCTGCGCGGCCTCAGGATGACTAAAGGGTAGGCGCAGGCTCAGGATGACCAAAGGGTAGGCGCGGCCTCAGGATGACTGCAGTACCCCCCGTCATCCTGAAGCGGCCGCAGGCCGCTGAAGGATCCCGGCAACGGTGGCAGGTTAGCCAAAGGACAACGGCGCTCCAGGGATGACGGGATCCTTCGGCCGCTGCGCGGCCTCAGGATGACTGCATTTTCTCCCCCGTCACCCTGAGGCGCTACAGTCCCCCCGTCACCCTGAGGCGCTGCGCCTTCTCCCCGTC
>JACADV010000087.1 GCA_013388425.1 Thermoanaerobaculaceae bacterium
CACCGCAAGTGCGCCTGCGGCTCGACGATCCAGCACGTGCCACTCCACGCCCTGGCACACCTGGCCAGCGTGCTTGCCAAACTCGGGGCGGAAGCGGGTGGCGCGGAAGCGGAAGGCAGGAGGCGCCACGGCGTTGAGGGCGCTGGCCAGTGCCTCCCCGTCCAGCCACGGTGCGCCGATCAACTGAAAGGGTCGGGTCGTCCCCCGCCCCTCCGAGAGGTTGGTGGCTTCCACCAGGCACGCTCCGGGGTAGATCCGTGCAGTGGTCGGCGTGGGCATGTTGGGGGACGGCGCCACCCACGGCAGCCCGGTCTCCTCCCACGTCATGGCCCGTTGCCAGCCGCGGCAGGGAAGCACGGTGAGGGTGAGGTGGGGGAAACGCTGGTTCTTGAGGAGCAGCGCCAATTCGCCCAGCGTGAGACCGTGGCGCACCGGCACCGGCAACTCGGACACGAAGGAACGGCAGGACGGGGTCACTGGACCGCCCTCCAGCTCCACCCCGCCCAGGGGGTTCGGGCGGTCGCAGACGATGACCTCCACCCCCGCCGCGGCGCAGGCTGCCATGGTCAGCGCCATGGTGGCGGCGAAGGTGTAGTAGCGGCAGCCAATATCCGGGAGGTCCACCACCACCGCCTCCAGGTCCTCCAGCACGCCTGGCGGCGGCGCCAGGGTGGTGGCATCCCGGCCGTAGAGGGAAACGATCTCCACCCCCGTGGCTGGCTCCCGCTCCGTCTCCACCGGCTCCATGTCCTGCGCGATCCCCCACAGCCCGTGTTCGGGGGCCAACAGACGCACCGGCTGGCACCCCGCGCGCGACAGCGCCTGCCAGGAGGTTTCCAGCTCCTGCGTCACCGAGGCCTGGTTGGCGAGCAGGGCAAAGCGACGCCCCCGCACCAGGGCCAGCTCCTTCAGGAGCACTTCCAGGCCAACGACCACGCCCCCCGGCATGCCCGAGGAGTATACGCTGCCAGCCAGCCACCTTGCGGCGGCTGCAAACCCCACCCTCCACCTGGCCTGGGCCAGCTACAATGCAACCCCGCTGCGCGGGGAGGTGCCCTTGGATCTGGCCGAGTTTGCCGCCTTCGTCGAAAAATCCAACCCCCACACGGTGTTCGCCCCCCTCGGCATCCGCGTCCCCTCGTTCGACCCGGACCTCTTCCAGGTTGCCCTGGACATCGACTCCAGGCACCTGCAACACCTGGGCATGCTGCACGGCGGGGTGTCCGCCCTCCTGGCCGAGTCGGCAGCATCCATGGCCGCGGCGGCGAGCGTGGATATGCGCGCCAACACCATAGCCGGCGTGGATCTCAACGCCACCCATCTCAAGGGGAAGCGCTCGGGCACCATCACAGCCACGGCCCGCCCGCTCTTCCGGGGCAAGAACATCCACGTCTACAGCATCGACATCACCGACGAGGAGGGCGATCTGGTCTGCGCGGCCCGCTGCACCATTGCCGTGCGGCCCCGCCAGCGCTCGGCTGACGCCGACGAGTAGCGCAGGTGCGGCGGTTCACACCATCTTCAGGAGGTGGCCCATCTTCTCCTTTTTCGTTGCCAAATAGCGACGGGTGTGTTCGGTGGGCGGCACCTCCAGGGGAACGCGCTCCACGATCTCCAGCCCGTACCCCTCGAGCGCCACGTACTTGGCGGGGTTGTTGGTCATCAGCCGCATGCGCCGCACCCCCAGGTCCCGGAGGATCTGGGCCCCCACCCCGTACTCCCGCTTGTCCGCCGGGAAGCCCAGCTTCCGGTTGGCTTCCACGGTGTCCTCCCCCCGGTCCTGCAGCTCGTAGGCCCGCAGCTTGTTGACGATGCCAATCCCCCTGCCCTCCTGGAGCAGGTAGAGGAGCACCCCCCGCCCTTCGGCCGCGATCCGTTCCATGGCGGTTTCGAACTGGGCACCGCAGTCGCACCGCTGCGACCCAAACACATCCCCCGTCAAACACTGGGAGTGGACGCGAACCAACACCGGCACGTCGGGAGTAATCTCGCCCATCACCAGGGCCACGTGCTCCTCGTCAGTGACCAGGGAACGGTAGGCGTGGAGGGTGAACTCGCCGTAACGGGTGGGTAGCTTCGGCGAGGCGATGCGCTCCACCAGCCGTTCGTGGCGCATGCGGTGCGCCACGATGTCCTTCACGGTGACGATGGAAAGCCCCAACTCCCGCGCGATTTCTTTGAGACGCGGCAAGCGCGCCATGGAACCGTCGGTATCCATGATTTCGCAGATCACCGCCGCCGGCTCCAGACCCGCCAGACGGGCCAGGTCCACGGACGCTTCGGTGTGGCCGGTCCGCTTCAACACGCCGCCGCGGCGCGCCCGCAGCGGGAACATATGCCCTGGACGCAGCAGGTCCGACGGCTTGGTGGCGGGGTCGATGCAGGCCCGTACCGTGGCGGCGCGGTCGGCAGCGGAAATGCCGGTGGTCACGTGGTGCCGCGCCTCCACCGAGACGCAGAACGCCGTCTGGTGCGGCGAGGTGTTGTGTTCCACCATGGGCCGCAGATCCAGCGCATCGCAGCGTTCCTCAGTAAGCGCCAGGCAGATCAGCCCGCGAGCGTGGATGCTCATGAAGTTGATGCTGTCCGCCGTCACCTTTTCCGCGGCGATGGCGAGGTCCCCCTCGTTCTCCCGGTCCTCATCGTCCACGATGATGACGAAACGGCCTTGGCGAAACTGCTCGGCCGCCGCCTCCACGGAAACGAGAACGTCCTCCCCTTCCGTCACTGCTCCTGCCTCCTCCCGCTCAAGACTGCCCACCGACCACCACGTTGAGCGGGATCTGCGCCGCTCGAGAGGCCCCCGAGATGGTGTCGCGCAGCGTCACCTCCAAGAGGTACGCCCCCTCCTTGCGGAAACCGCTCAAGGGGAGGGCGTGTCCGAACATCCACACGTCGCCGAACACCCGGGAAAGCGTCACCTTTTGCGGCGGTAGCTGGCCGAGCACCTTGCCGTCCACCGACACCTGCACTAACAGTTCCATGTTGGGCTGTGGCTCTGCCGTTGCGCCCTCGCCCGTCGCTCCCTGCGGCGCTGCCAGCCCGGGCCGCACCACGTAGCAGAAGTACGACACCGAATCCTGGTTCCGGTAGCGGTCACCAATATTGGGCAAGGCGTGCCACCCACCCACGTTGAAGGGGTCCCCCAGGTGCGCGTTGACTTCCTGGCGCACGTCACTCCCCCAGATGAGGGGCGAGATGTAGGTGGAACTGGTCTCCACCGCCTCCCGCTCCGCCTCCACGGTGGACACTGCCACGGGCCCACCCTCGCCCAGGAGCGCCAGGTCCACAAACCACTTCCCAGCATCCACGGGGATGGACAGCTCGTAGGCGTTCCCGTCCCCCGTTGGCAGGGGCGCAATCGCGCGCGAGAAGGTACCCGTCTCGCTGCCGTCGGCGCCCCGAACCCGCCCGACCACGCGGTTGGCGGCTGGCGCCGTGCCCGGCACGCGCACGAAAAGCCACAGGCAGTACGAACTCTCGGACTGAATGCCGGTGGTGGTGCGCACCACCGTGCCCTCGGGCCAGGGGCGCGGCTCCGCTGCAAAGATCGCCAGCTCGCCAGCCGTGGCCGCCTTCGAGCCGCGCAGCAGCCCCAGCCGCGGCACCTCCTTGAGATCGGGGTGGAGCAGGAGCGCGTCGGGCATGTCGGAGAGCACCCGCATGGCCGCGACCATGCGCGAGTCGGAACGGGCGAACTGGTAGTCGTCGATGCCAATGCGACTCTGCAGGAAGATGAAGGTGATCTGATCGGCCTTGAGATCGTCCCTGACAGCTCCCGGGAGCTGGTCACGGCGGTAGATCCAGATTTCCGCCCCGGCCCCCTCGTCGCTCGGCGCGTTGGCTTCGGTCTCCGATTCCAGCCGGCGGGCCGTCTGCGAGGGGGGCAGGGCCGATCGGTGCGCCCACGGTCCCAGGAGGATGAGGGTGCGCCCGCGGTCGGTCATCCAGCCGGGGGTCTTGCCGTAGCCAAAGTTGGCGTCCGCGTACTCCACCCGCTGGTCGAACTGCACCTTGAACTCGTTGATCGCCGTTTCCAGATCGGGATCGCGCCGGGCCCAGAAGAGGTCGATGAAGGCTTGTGCCTGGGCATCGGTGGTGAGCTTGCCGTACTCCTTCTTTTCCTTCTTGGTGAGCAAGAACCCCGCTGGCCCCTTGGGCCACTCCCGGAACGGCTCCGACAGCTCGGCACCGGCGAACACACCGATTAGCATGGTGGCAACGGCCAAGGGAATCACTCTGCGCATGGCTTTCCTCGTTTCCGTCCGGGAGCTGGCGCCGCCGCCCGGGCGGCGCCATGATACACCTCTTTCCACCCCTCGACCGCTCAGAACGGATTGCCAAAGGCGAAGAACAGCTCCCCCGCTGACTCTCCCCGCTGCCGGTCCAGCTTCCAGCCGTATTCCAGGCGAACCGGCCCAATGGGCGTCCCCACCCGCACCCCCAACCCAGCGCCCCACCGCAGCTGCGCCACGTCCATGCTGCGCCAGTCACCCCAGACGTTCCCCCCATCCAGGAACACGGCGCCCCCCACGCTCCCCGCCAGCGGGAACCGCCACTCCAGGTTCACGAGCGCCAGCCCCGTCCCACCCAAGGGGTCGCCGTTGCTGTCCAGCGTCTCCCCCACGATTCCCAGCCGATCGATGGGGAAGGCACGGTGCGAGATCCGCCCCCCGGCAAAGTAGCGGACGGCAATGGGCAGACGCAGGTTCTTCGGCACTGCCGCATCCCCGTCCTTGGGTTCGATGGCCCCGAGCCTCGTGCTCCCCACCAGCACCCCC
This sequence comes from Thermoanaerobaculaceae bacterium, assembly GCA_013388425.1. Taxonomy (GTDB): domain Bacteria; phylum Acidobacteriota; class Thermoanaerobaculia; order Thermoanaerobaculales; family Thermoanaerobaculaceae; genus JACADV01. Next base: position 4,782 of record JACADV010000087.1, read on the forward strand.
GGCCCTACGGGGGTGTAGGCAGTGCCGAGCAGCGTCAACTTTTGGAAGGCAGCGTCGGCATCGAAGAGGGGGAAGGCGTTCTGGTACTGGAGACTCGCCTGCACCCCCCGATGCGGCTCAAAAACATCGTCCCGCGAGTCGTACTCCAGGATGGGGGTCAAGGAGGCGATCTTGGCCCGCTGGTGCCCCCGTTCCAACTCCGAGAGGAGTTCGTCGGGTGCTTCCGGTTGTGTTACCTGGTAGTCGTAGCGCAGCAGGGCGCGCCGCGGGAGGCGGCGTCGATCCCCGAACTCCACCCACATCCCCCGCCGCAGCAGGCGGTAGGTGTCGTAGTTCTCGTCGGTACGGAACACCGACACCCAGACCGGCACGCCCAGCAACCCCAGCTCCGCCGGCTCGCGAAAACTCACCTGCCAGCGCGCCTCTCGGGCCGAGTAGCGCCCGTCCACGGCCAGCGTCCGCGCCGTGCCAAAAAGGCTCGTCTCCGACCAGTTCAGGGAGACGCTGGTCCGCGCCTCGGTATCCCACCCCAGTCCGAACCCCACCGAGCGCGTGGGAGCCTCCAGCACATCCAGCACGATGTCGCGTGTCGGACCCACCTCCAGGCCCGGCAGCCGCCTGGTGGTGGCCCGCTTGAAAACCCCCAACGAAACGAGGCGCCGCGTGGCTTCCAACGAACCCATGGGCGTGAACACGCTCCCCGGCTCCAGCCGGATCATCCGGTCCACCACGTCCGGTCGCGTCTTCCCCAGCCCCGCCACCACCAGGCGCCCCACCATCACCTTGTGCCCCGGCACCACCGTCACGGTGACCGAACACACCGTACCGGAACAGCTGCGCTCGCTGGACACCTGGGCATCCGCATACCCGGCCTCCGCCACCGCATCGGCCAGCAGTTCCCGGGTTGCCTCCTCGCCCGCCACGCTCCACGGGCCCCCCGCCACCAGCGGCAGGGGCGGTACTGGCACGTCCTCGGGCACACCCACCACCTGCACCTCGCCCACCCTCGTCCGTTCGCCCAGCGTGACGGGGATCTCGATGCGCACCCCCCCGTTGGCGGGGAGAATGCGCGGCGTTCCCACCTCGGCGTGCGCGTAGCCCTCGCGGATCAGCGCCGCCCGCACCGATGCAGCATCTTGGGCCAGCGTCTCCTCGTCCACCGGCTCCCCCCGCAACCGCCCAGGCTTCCCCTGCCGCACGGCGACGCGGGACAGCACGAACGCCCGGTCGACTCCCTCCGCTCCGGGGAACTCGAGGGCAGCAATCCGCAGCCGCGGTCCAAAGTGGGCGTCGAGCTCCAGCACGCGCTCCGTTGGCGTGCCACGGAGCCGTCCCTCCACCGACGCCAAGAACCGCCCGTCCCGCTGGGCCCAGCACCGCACGGCCTTGACCGTGGCCTCCAGGGTGGCCTCGCTGAACCCCTCCGCCCCCGAGAGAAAGGGCAGCGCTGCCTGCCGCAGAGACTTCCCCAGCTTCTCCCCCCGCAGTTCGAGGCGGTACTTCGGCCCCAACTCTACCTCGAAGAGCACGGTCGCCCGCTCCAGGGGGCCGGAGGTCCGCGGTTGCCCCACTTCCGCCTCCCAGTAGCCGGCGCGGCGCAAACTGCGCAGCAGCGCCACCCGCGCTTCCGAAAGGGCCCGCTGGCTGAGTCGCGCCCCTGCCTTGAGGCCGCTCCGCCGCCACAGAACCGCCTCCGCAAGCCCCGAGCCGGGAGCCTCGATGGCCCCAGCTCGCAGCGCCGGGCCGGCACTCCCCGCCACACGCACCGTCACCGTTTCCGTCGCGCGCTCGAACTCCAGACTTGGCTCCAGCCACGCCTGGGGGTAGCCATCGGCCTTCAGCGCCGCCTCGGCACGCTGCACCGCCCGCTCGAACGCCGCCACGTGGAGGGGTACCGAGGGCGACAGGTCCAGGGTTTCGCGCACCAGCCGTTCGTGGCGCCGTTCCAGCCCGGTCACCACGATGGCGGCAATGCGGCTGGCGGTCTGTGCCCGCACCTTGAGGATCGGCCCCTGCCCCCCCTCCTCCTCCACCGTCACCACCACGTCCTCCACCAGTCCCGAGGCGATCAGCGCCTGCACCCCGCGCCGGATCTCCAGTCGCGACAACGGCTGGGAAGGGGTGACACCAAAGTACTGGCGCAGCCTCTCCACCGGCGCGCCGGGGGCCTCGAGCAGCACCTCGCGAACCGGGGTCGTCCCCCACGCCACGGCGGCCACCAGGGCACCGGTTAGTAGCGCCGCCGCCACTTCACCTCCATGGAGTACGAGCTGTCGCTGTCGCGCATTGCCTCCAGGTACACCCCGGGCGCCAGCCGCCAGCGGGAAACGATGATCTCCTCGCGGTTCGAGGCCAGGTTGGTGGAGAGGGTCACGCTCCAGTTGGGGCTGAGCTGTTTCACCACCGTGACGCGCGCCGTCGGGTCGCCAGATTGCGTGAGCGCGGCCGGGTCTAGGCGCAACTGGTCCAGGTCCAGCAGGGTCCTGGCGCGTCCCGTCACCGCACCGGTGAACTGTTCCAGGAGCAGCCCCCCCGCCACCATCTGCCCCTCGCCCACGCCGTTTTTTTGCGGCGCCTTCCCCACGGACATCAGGCTCAGGATGTCGCTCTCCGGCAGCGGTGGGCTCGAGGACAAGGTGGGGGTGAGCCGCTCCAGCGTCCCCTGGACCCCCGCCGTCACCTCCCAGAACTCCACCGTCCCGTGGAGCAGCACGTCCAGGTACGGGTCGATGCGACGGGGGTTGGAGAAGGTCACAACAGCCCGATCCACCTCGTACCGCACCCCCGCCAGCGTGACCTCACCGCCCGGCCGCGCTGCCAGTTCCCCCACCACGCCGGGAGAGCTCGACGTCCCCGTGATCCGGAGGCTGCCGTCTAGGGCCAGGCGGGCCATGGCGTTTTCGATGATCAGGGTGCCGGGGACGTCGAAGGACAGGTTGAGTGCCACGGCGCCCTCCTCCTCCAGCACCTCCCGCTCCGGCGCCGCCAGTGCGTCCAGGATGAGGCGCTGGAGGCTCACGTCCCGTCGGTAGTAGGTGGACTCCACCACGCCCTGCCCGCTCAACACCAGCGACGCCACCGGGCCCACCAAGCGGACCGAGCCGGACACCGTGGGTGTCAACCCCGGCGCCAACGGCCAGCGCACCGACTTCACGTCGAGGTCTAAATCCAGCTCCAGCTGGGGCGAAAAGGACACCTTACCGGAGCAGCTCCCGTGGCCCCCCAGCGCCAGGAACTGCACCCCCTCTAGCTCCACCGCATCGTTGACGAGGGCCGCTGTGCCGCTGATGCGGGTGATTCGCCCCGGCACCCCGGGGACGGTCAGCGCCCCGTTGCGAATCTCCGCGGTCCCAGAGATTTCCGGAGCTGCGTCGCGTCCCCCAATGGCCGCCTCGAGCCACACCTGCCCGCGCGGTTGCCCTTCCCGCCACAGCACTCCCAAAAGCTCGGCGGGCAGATCGCCCACGATGCGCCCCGTAAGCTCGCCCCCCGCTGTGCGGGCGAGGGAAACCGAGAGCGCCATGTCCGGCCCTTGCAGGGTGGCGTTGCGCAGCGACACGGCGCCGCCCAGCACGGAAAACGGCGCCGGCTCCACCAGCACGGCGGTGCCACCTTCGGTGAGGAGACGCGCCTCGGTGATGACTCCCTCCAGTCGCAACGGCTGCGACGGGGCCAGTTGCACGTCCGCCTCGCCCCGCAGCGTCCCGTCCACGAGCACGGCACCGCCCCCGATTTCCCCTGCCAAAGCTCGCCAGGAATCCACGGCAAACGTTGCTCGCCCGCGGAAGGAGCTGCCTTTTCCCGATAACTGGCTTGCCACCCGCCACACCCCCGGCCGCTCCACCTCCAGGTGCAACCCGTCGCGACTGAGCTCCACCTCCCCCCGCGCCCCTCCGGCGGTGCTCACCAACAGCCGTCCACTCGGTGCCTCGAAGGGGAACGCGCCGCGCAGCGAACAATCCAGAGCTCCACCCAGCAACCGCGCCAGGGGCGGCGACAGTCGCTCCAGGGCAAACCCCGCAAGCTCGGCCGAAACCGAGGCCTGGCAGCGCAGGAAATCCACCTCGATATCGGCACTGAACGGGCCGACCGCCACGTGCTCGAAGCGAACAGCGCCGCCACCGATGGTCACGAGGCCGCTGCCGGAGCCGAAATCCGCGCCAGCTACGCTGACCCGATCCAGGGCCAGGGAAACCACGCCCTCCGGTCTCGCCAGGGCCCCTTCCAGCTGGCCGGTGAAATTCACCGCCCCTTCCACTGGTGCTGCCACGCCCGTCCACCTGGCGACCCGGGCCAGGGGGACTCCCCGCCCCTCGAAGCGCAGCGCCACCGTGGGTTCGCTTTCCAGGAACAGCTGTCCCCCCACGCTCACGCGCCCCTTCCCTACCGCCAGGGTTGCGCCATCCACCGTAACGGCTCCGTTGGCCACCGTGAACTGCCCGACGAGGGAATCCGCCTCCAGGGAACCGAAGACAACCGGCGCCACCGCGGCCTCGCCCACCACGCGCAGGGCGGTGAAGGGGCCGTGCAGCGCCAGGTCCAGGGCCACCTCGCCCGCAAGCTCGGGGGGAAACACCTCGCCCCCAACCCAGTCGCGCAGCATCCGCCCGATCACGGAAACCGCCACGCCCTCCCCGCGGAGCTGCCAGTGCGGGATCCAGCTCCCCAGGGACAGCGTGCCACCCCAGGCCACGGGCGCACCGGCCACCGTCAGGGCACGGGCGTCGAAGCGGATGGCCGCCGGGGCTGCCAGCTGCATGATCACCCGCCCCTCCACTGGCACATCCCCCGGCACTGCCGCAAGGTCGGCCACCGCCGTTCCCTCGCCGCTGCCGATCCTCCTCCCCTCCCACCCCACCTCCGCGTTCACCTCGCAGCGCGCCGCCAGCCCCCCGTCGCCCACCCCCAGCTGGTGGAGGAACTCGGCCAGCACCACGCCGTGCCCACGCATCGCCACGCGGTGAGACCACGGTGCTTCCAGGCCCACCAGCCGATACGACCCCTCCAGCGAGCCACCGGCAAAGCGACTCTCCTGCAGCGACCCTTCGATGCCGTCAGCCGAAATCTCCAGGTCTCCGCGCGCGGCTTCCACGCGAAACCCCGCCACTTCGGCAGCGGGCGTGGCCCAGTCCAGCGCCACCCGCAACGACGGGTCCGCCGTCACGCGCACCGTCGCGTCCAGCCACCCCGCCATCCCAGCCGCCGCCCCAACCGTCCGGTCCAGCGCCGCCAGATCCACACCCACGCTCCCCCCGCCGGAGAGGGTGCCCTTGGCCGAAGCTAGCGAGCCCTCCACCTTCCACCCCGCACCGGCACCGCGCAGCTTGTGGATCTCCCACCCGTCGGCAGTGAGCCGCCCCCAACCACTGACCGCCCCCCCGAACGGCGCAAGCCCGGGGATCTCCACGGTGACGTTGGCCGCGTGCAGCGTGGCCGCGCTCACCGGCCAGCGGTTGGTCCCGGTCCAGCGCCCTTCCACTCCCGAGGCGCGCAGCGTAATGCCGTCGGGCAGCGTCAGGTCCTCCACCGCCACATCGTGGAGCTCCAACTGGCGTACGATCACGTGCAGCCACCCCGCGCCGCGCTCCCCGCCACCCCCGAACCCCCTGGCCTTCACCCGCACCCCGTCCAGCCTGAGGAAGGACAGCACCAGCTCCCGGTCGCCGAGATCCAGTCGGCTGAGCGTCGTCTCCGCCACTCGCGCCGTGAACACTTCCCTGCCGCTCTCCCCAACCCGCACATCGAGGAGCACGATCCGCGGCGGGTAGAGGGCGATCCGGACGTCTCCCACCGCCACGGGAGTGCCAATTGCCGCTCCCAACCGCTCGGCGGCCACGTGGGCCAGCCATCGCCGTACCCCGGGATAACGGAGAAACTCCACGAACTGACCGAGCAGCACCAGCCACACCGTCAGCGCCAGGAGCACGCCGACGGTGGTCCGGGAGAGGTGAGGCCGTCGCCGCCCCACCTCACTCCTCCCGATCGCCCCACTTCAACTTCTGGTGCAGGATGGAGAAGAAGCTGCTCGTGGGCTCGCGTACCAGGGACAACGGCTCCCCCGAGCGTGTCACGCTGACCCGCACCCCCGGCGCCAGCGGGAAGCCCACCTGCCCGTCCAGGGTGACGTACACCTCCTCGGCGCCCGCCTGCACCCAGGCCGAGACCGTGCAGTCCATGGGGACCGCCAGGGGCCGATTCGCCAAGTCGTGGGAGCAAATCGGCGTGATGAGCAGGGCCCCCAGCGCCGGGTGGAGGATCGGCCCCCAGGCCGAGAGGTTGTAGGCCGTGGAGCCTGTGGGGGTTGCGAGGATCAGGCCGTCGGCACGGTAGCGGGACAAGAATTCGCCGTCCACCTCCACCGAGATGGAAACGATGCGCGCCAGCGCCGCCTTGTTGATCGCCACGTCGTTGAGCACCAGGTAGCGTTGCCCCGCCCCATCCCCACCCACCCGTACCTCCAGCCGGTCGCGCTGCTCCACGACCAGGGTCCCGGCGAACACCCGTTCGAGCAACTCCAGCGCCCCCTGCGGCGCGTGCTCCGTGAGGAACCCGAGACTTCCCAGGTTGATGCCACACACCGGCGTGCGTGCGGGGCAGCCCCGGGCCGCCGCCAGGAAGGTGCCGTCCCCCCCCAGCACCAGCACCAGATCCACCTCCCGCCCCAGCTCGGAGCGCGGCGGTCCCGGCGCGCACCCCAGCGCCTGGGCCGCTTCCCGCTCCACCACCGCCACCGCCCCACGCCGGGCGAGCTCTCCCACCAGGCGGCGCCCCAGCGCCACGGCTTCGCCACTGGCCAGCTTCACCGCCAGGCCAACCCGCTTCGGTGGCAGCGGCCGCCGCCCGCCCTCACGTGCCATCACGGTCGGTCCGAAGAGGGTGAGGCATCGTGCTGCTGCAAGGCCGCCCGGATGAGCCCCACCACTTCCCCCGGTTCGGGAAACCGTCCCAGGGCGTGTTTCGAAAATACCAACTTGCCGTCCACTCGCACGTCGAACACTCCTCCAGAACCCTTCACCAACCGCGCCTCGATCCCAAAAGCAGAGCGCAGCTCGGCCGCCAAACTGGCGGCCCTCGGTTCGTAGTTTCACACCACGCAGTAGGTCACCTCGACCAGCATGCCGTCCTCCAACCCGTGCAGTTTACGTCGTCCTCCCGCCAGGCGCACGCCGCTGCCTGCCCTGACGCCGCCACGGCAGCGCTCGTTGGCGCTGCTGCTTGGGCCGCCGCTTTTGTCTACCGTCGAGAAAGCTGCACCAAGAGCCCCTTGGTCCGCAGCAGATCCAGCTCCGGGTCTAGCTCCAGGTCCAGGCGATCCAGGCCGTACTGATCGCGGGCGCGCAAGAACCAGGCCAGCGCCTCCTCGGCGTCCCCGGCCACGCACCAGGCACACCCCAGGTTGTAGGCGAGCCGCCCCAGGGCCGGGGCCTTCCGGTTCCGCCAGATCTCGGCCACCGCTTGGAGCGCTTCCACACCTCCCCGGCGATCCCCTGTGGCCAGCCGACTCCGTGCCAGGGCGAGGAGACGGTACGGCTCGCTGCTGCTGTCGCCGCGAAACGATTCGAGGATCGGCAACGCCTCGGAAGCGCGCCCCAGGCCGTTCAGGGCGGTGCCCTTGGCCAGCAGCAGGTCGGGCTGACGGGGAGAGCTCGCCAGGCGCCTGTCCGCCTCCTCCAGCATTGCTGTCCACTGCCGCTCCACCTCCTCGGGCCAGCGCAGAAGCGACGCCCACCACTGGGCCGTCTCGTGGGTGACCAGGAGGTCGGAGGTACCAAAGTCCAGCCGCTTGCGGATGGCACGCGCAAGCGCCTCGCGCGCCGCCGCGCTCCGGCCGCCCCACTGCAGGGCGCAGGCGGCCACGAAGGGGTAGGTGAAACGCTCCGGGAAGCGCGCCTCGCCCTCCTGGGCCGTGGCCAGTGCGCCTTCCCAGTCCCCTTTCAGCAGCCGGTTCATGGCGAGCTGCTCGAAGGTGGGGCTCCAATCCTTCTGCCAACCGCTGCGGATGAGCTCCTCCAACAAGGGGATGGCCCGCTCCGGCCGGCCGATGCTGCGGTAGGTCCAGGCTGTCCGGTAGAGCAGCTCCCCCGAGTCGGGAAACCACCGCCGCGCTCGCTCCAAAGCTTCCAGGAGGCGTTGCAGGTCTTCCGCCAGGAGGGCCTCGGCCACCTCCAGGATTGCCACCTCCGCCCCATCGGGCTCGGTGAGGATCGACCGGCACTGTTGCAGAATCTCCCGGCCCTCTCGGAAACGACTGCTCGATCCGGCAATCTGGGCGAGGTACACGTAGGCGGGCCAGAAACTGGGGTCCTCCTGGCGAGCCCGCAGGAACAGCTCCTCCGCCGGCGCCAGGCGCGTGCGGGTGTAGGC
>JACADV010000085.1 GCA_013388425.1 Thermoanaerobaculaceae bacterium
GACCTGACCATCCGGGAGGGGGACGAGGTGGTCTTCAATCCGGGTCTGTGGTGCGGGGAGTGCGAGTTTTGCCGCCGGGGCGAGGAAGCCCTGTGCGTCCGGTTTGGCATCGTGGGCGAGCACCGGCGCGGCACCCTGGCGGAGGAGGTGTGTGTGCCCGCCGCCAACCTGGCGCGCCGACCGCGGCACCTCTCCTGGGAGGAGGCGGCCGCCTTCCCCCTCACGTTTCTGACCGCCTGGCGCATGCTGGTGACGCGCGGGCGCCTGGCGGCGGGGGAGACGGTGCTCATCCACGGGGTGGGTGGGGGGGTGGCGCTGGCTGCCCTGGCCATCGCCAAGCGCCTCGGGGCGCGGGTGTTCGTCACTTCCTCCAGCGCGGAGAAGCTGGAGCGGGCGCGGGAGCTGGGAGCGGATGCCGGCATCAACTACACCGAGGCCGATGTGGCCAGGGAGGTGCGCTCGCTCACCAACAAACGAGGGGTGGACGTGGTGGTGGAGACCACCGGTGCGGCCACCTGGACGAGCTCGCTGCGCGCCTGTGCGCGGGGGGGCCGGATCGTCACCTGTGGCGCCACCACCGGACCGAATCCAGCCGAGGAGATCCGCCTGGTCTTCTGGAACCAGCTCTCCATCCTCGGCTCCACCATGGGCAGCGCCCGGGACTGGGCGCAAATGGTGGAGGCGGTGGAGGGGTGGGGGTTGCGCCCCGTGGTGGATTCCACCTTTCCCCTCGAGGCCGGGCGACTGGCGTACGAGAAGCTCGCCAGCGGCCGGCAGTTCGGAAAGATCGTGGTGATCTGCGGCAATTGAGTGGAGAACCGGTTCCAGCCCCGCAGGGTAGGGTGCCCGAGGTGAGGGAGAGGGAGGGGGTGCGGGTCCTCGAGCGCAGCCAGCACTGTCTCTCGCGCTCGGAGATTTCGGAAAACGCCCTCAAGGTGCTCTACCGCCTCCACCGCAGCGGTTTCACCGCCTACCTGGTGGGGGGAGCGGTGCGCGACCTGTTGCTGCGCCGGCGCCCCAAGGACTTCGACGTGGGCACCAACGCCCGCCCGCAACAGGTGCGGCACCTGTTTCGCAATGCGCGCTTGATCGGAAGGCGGTTCCGGCTGGCGCGGGTAGTGTTCGGCAACGAGGTGGTGGAGGTGGCCACGTTCCGACGCTCGCCCGAGCCGCCGGAGATGGAGGACGGGGAGACTAGCGATGTGCTCGCCCCACCCAGCGAGAGCGAGGAGTTCGGCACACCCGAGGAGGACGCCCGACGCCGGGATTTCACGGTGAACGGCCTGTTCTACAACATTGCGGACTTCACCGTCATCGACTACGTGGGCGGTCTGGAGGATTTGGAGGCAGGCCTGATCCGCACCATTGGGCCGGCGCGGGAGCGCATTGGCGAGGACCCGGTGCGCATGATGCGGGCAGTGGAGTACGGGGCGCGCCTGGGCTTCCGACTGGACGGGCCGCTGGAGGAGGCCATTGGCGACATGGCGGCCGAGATTCACCGCGCAGCGCCCGCCCGCATCGCCTACGAGCTCATGGAGAGCCTGCGCGGCGGCCAGGCGCTGCCCATCTTCCAGGCCTTCGAGCGGCACGGGTTGCTGCAGCAGTTGCTGCCCGAAACGGCGCGGACGGCCGCCTCCCCCCGCGCCGGCCTGCTGTGGGGACTGCTGGGACGGGCCGACGCGTTTGCCCGTGCTGGCTCGCCCCTGCCCGAGGCAGCACTCTGGGCGGCGCTCTTGGCGCCGGAGCTGGTGGGATGGTTAGGGGCGCAGGGGGCGGACGGGAGCGCCTTCGAGCGGGCCGTGCGCGACCTCACCGGGGCGCTGGCAACCCGTCTCGTGCTCTCGCACCACACGGCGCACCTGGTGCGGAACACCTTCCTGTGCCTGTGGCGGCTGGCGCGGCCGCCGCGGGGGGGCAAGTTCGTGCTGCGCACCATGCGGCAGGAGGGGTTCGAGGCGGCGCTGCGGCTGGCGCAGGCGTTGACGGAAGACGGGGCCTTCCCGCGGCACAGCCTGTCGGTGTGGCAGGAAGCGATCCAGCGAGCCCGCTCGGGCCTGCCGCCCGTGCCGGAGCGGCCGGCCCCCGGGCGACGGCGGCCGCGGCGCCGGCGGGGGCGGCGGCAAAACACGGCAGGGGGAACGGCATGAGCGAGGAGGTGCGGGCGCGGGTGGAGTGGCTGCGCAAGGAGATCCGCCGCCACGAGTACCTTTACTACGTGCTGGCTCGCCCGGAGATCAGCGACTTCGAGTTCGATGCGCTGATGCGCGAGCTGGCAGAACTGGAAGCCCGCTTTCCAGAGCTGCTGTCGCCCGATTCGCCCACCCAGCGCGTGGGAGGGGCGCCGCTGGAGGAGCTGCCCCAGGTGCGCCACGCGGTTCCCATGCTGTCGCTGGACAACTCTTACGATGAGAAGGACCTCACCGAGTGGTACGGACGCGTGGTGCGGCTCCTGGGCCGACCGCCCCGGGGGCTCGTGGCGGAGTTGAAAATCGACGGGGTGTCGTTGAGCCTGGCCTACGCCGACGGGGCGCTGGAGCGGGCCGTGACGCGGGGCAACGGCGAGGTGGGGGAGGAGGTGACCGCCAACGCCCGCACCATCCGCACCCTCCCCCTGCGCATCCCGTTTACCGGTGGGCCCGTGGAGGTGCGGGGCGAGGTGTTCATGCCCCGGCAAGTGTTCGCCTCCCTCAACCGGGAGCGGGTGGGCGAGGGGGAGGAGCCCTTCGCCAACCCCCGCAACGCCACGGCCGGCTCGATTCGGCTCCTGGATCCGCGGGAAACTGCCAGGCGGCGGCTGTCGTTCTTCGCCTACCAGATCGTCAACGCCCCGGAGCTCGGCCTCCAACGGCACAGAGAAGCACTGGAGCGGCTGGCCGAGTGGGGGTTCGCGGTCAACCCGGGGTGGAGCCGCTGCCGCGACCTGGGGGAAACCCACGCCTTCCTCGAACAGTGGCGGGAGCGCCGCGCCCAGCTCACCTTCGATACCGACGGCGTGGTGGTGAAGGTGGATCATTTCGCCGAGCAGCAGGAGCTGGGGGCCACGAGCAAGTTCCCGCGCTGGGCCGTGGCCTACAAGTACGCGCCGGAAGGGGTGCGGACGGTGGTGCGCGACATCACCGTGCAGGTGGGGCGAACGGGGGTGCTCACGCCCGTAGCCGTGCTGGAACCGGTGCGGGTGGCGGGGAGCACGGTGGCGCGCGCCACCCTGCACAACGCCGACGAGGTGGCCCGGCTGGACGTGCGGGTGGGTGACACCGTGTGGGTGGCCAAGGCGGGGGAGGTGATCCCCAAGGTACTGGCCGTGGATCCGGCGCGAAGGCCAGCGGGGGCGGTCCCCTTCCACTTCCCCGAGCAGTGCCCGGCGTGCGGGACGCCCGTGACCCGCGAGGCGGGAGAGGTAGCGGTGCGCTGCCCCAACCGCTCTTGCCCGGCGGTGCGCCGGCAGCGCTTGCTGCACTTCGTTTCCCGCGCCGGGCTGGACATCGAGGGGCTCGGCAAGCGCTCGGTGGAACAGCTCCTGGACGCTGGCCTCGTCTCCGATCCCGCCTCCCTGTGGGACCTGCGTGCCGAGGAGCTGGCAGCCCTGCCGGGGTGGGGGGAGCGGTCGGCGGCCAACTTGCTGGCCGAGCTGGCGGCCGCCAAGTCCAAGCCGCTGTGGCGGCTGTTGGTGGCCCTGGGTATCCGCCACGTGGGGGAACGGGCCGCCAAGTTGCTTTCGGAATGCTTCTCGTCCCTCGAGGGAATCGCCGCGGCGAGGGCTGAAGAGATCGCTGCCATCAGCGGGCTCGGTTCGGTCATCGCGGCGAGTGTGGTGGAGTTCTTCGCCGATCCCGAGGGGCGTGAGCTGGTGCGGCGGCTACGCGAGCGGGGCGTGGATCCGCGCGCCGAGGCGAGCGGTGGCGCCGGTCCCCTTGCGGGTTTGAGCTTCGTGCTTACGGGCACCCTTTCCAGGCCGCGGGAGGAGGTGGCCGCTCTCCTGGAGGGGGCGGGGGGGCGGGTGGTGGATTCGGTTTCGCGGCGCACCAGCTTCGTGGTGGCGGGGGCCCAGCCGGGCTCCAAGCTGGAGAAGGCGAGGGCGCTGTCGGTGCCCGTCATCGACGAGGAAGGGCTGCGGCGCCTGCTGGCGGAGCGGGGTGTGACATGGTAAACAGTGCTCACGTGGTGGTGGTGGACGACGACGAAGGCTCGCGAAGAGCCATGGCCATGGGGCTGCGTCGGGTGGGGTGGGAGGTGGTGGAGTTCGACGGGGGTGAGGCGGCCGTGGAGTACGTCGCGGGAGGCGCCCCCATCGATGTGCTCGTCACCGATGTGCGCATGCCGGGCATGGATGGCTACGAGGTGCTGCGGCAGGTGCGGGAGCGCCGGCCAGAACTGGGCATCCTCATGGTCACCGCCTTTGGCGACGTGGAGGACGCGGTGCGGGCGCTCAAGGCGGGGGCTGACGACTACCTCACCAAGCCGGTGAACCTGCTGGAGCTGCGCAAGCGGGTGGAGCACCTGCTGGAGCGGCAGAACCTGGCCCGCAAGACCCAGGAGTTGGAGGAGCGGCTGGAGAAGCTGCTGGGCTTCGACGCCATCATCGGGCGCTCGCCAGCCATGACGGCGGTGCTGGACCGGGTGCGGGTCGTGGCACCTGCCCCCACCACCGTGCTGATCACGGGCGAGTCGGGGACTGGCAAGGAGCTGATCGCCAACGCCATCCACCAGCACTCGCCGCGGGCCTCGGGTCGGTTCGTGGCCCTCAACTGTGGGGCAATACCTGGCGAGATCCTGGAGGCGGAGCTGTTTGGCCACGAGCGGGGCGCCTTCACCGGTGCCCACCAGCGCCGCATCGGCAAGATCGAGAGCGCAGCGGGCGGTACGCTGTTCTTGGACGAGATCTCCGAGCTGTCCGCCGATCTCCAGGTCAAGCTCCTGCGGGTGCTGGAGGAGCGCCGCATCGTGCGGGTAGGGGGGAACGAGGAGATCCCCGTGGACTTCCGCCTCCTGGCCGCCACCAACCGGGATCTGGAGGAGGAGGTGGCTGCCGGCAGGTTCCGGCAGGATCTCTACTACCGCTTGAAGGTGGTGACCATCGCCCTGCCCCCCCTGCGCGAGCGACGCGAGGACATTGCCCCGCTGGTGACGCACTTCGTGGAGCGCTTCAACGCCGAGCTGGGGCGCGAGGTGCGGAGCATCTCCCCGGAGCTGCTGACAGCCCTGCGCGAGTACGACTGGCCGGGTAACGTGCGGGAGCTGCGCAACGTGGTGGAGAACATGGTGCTCTTTGCGCGCCGCGACACCCTCACCCTGGCGGACCTGCCGGAGGAGGTGAAGGGAGGGGCGCGACGCGGGGTGGTGCGGGGGGAGGGGGGGGCGGCCGCTGGCGAGTGGATCCCGCGCACCATGGAAGAGATCGAGCGGGAGGCGATCCTGCGCACCCTCGAACTCACCGAGGGCCACCGGGCCAAGGCGGCCAGCCTGCTGGGGATCGGGTTGCGCACGTTGCAACGCAAGCTCAAGAGCTACGGCATCACCCAGGAGCGGTAGAATCGGCGCGGAGGGGTCATGGAACTTCCCACAAAGGTTCGTATCTACAGCCAGATGCTGGGGCTTTCGGGCAATCCGGGCATGCTCATGGGGGTGCGGCCCGAGGGGTACTACGAGCTCCAGATTGCCAACAAGGAGGGGGAAGTCCACGTGGTACTGCTGCCCATTGCCCAGACGGGCCTCATCTTTTTCGAGCCGGAGCCGCGCATCGAGGCCATCGGCGACGTGGAGCGGTAAGGGCAGCGCGGGCTGACCCCAAGACCAGAGCGAGGTGGCCAGTGCCGCTCACCCCGTGGGCGCGGGGAGCGGCAGGAGACAGGCATCGGCCAGGATGGTTGCGTGATCGAAGGCGAGAACCACCTTGTCGAGTTGGGCAAACCAGGCCGCCTCGGCCGCATCGTCCCCGTGCTGCAGGCTCCCCGCCCGCGGGCGGCACAGGTAGGCCACCGAGACGGTGGGGCCGCGAGGATCGCGGCCGGGGCACGAGTAGACGCCCAGCAGGGCCACGATGTCCACCTCCAGCCCCGTCTCCTCGCGCACCTCGCGCTGGCAGGCCTGGGGGCAACTCTCCTGGGGTTCCACGAACCCTCCCGGCAGCGCCCAGGCCCCTTGAAAGGGCGGATGGCGCCGCCGCACTAGCAGCACACCGCGCTCCGGGTCGGTGATGACGGCATCGACGGTCAAGGCCAGGGTGGTGGCTCGGCTCATGGGGGATCTCCTGGGGTCGTGGTGGCTGGTGGCCCACCGCTCGCCCCCTGCCCGGCGGCGGCTGCGAGCTTGGAGAGGAGGCTGGAGGTGGGAACCCCGGGGGTGTCGGGGCACTCCCAGCGCTGGTCCTCCCGTTTCTCCGCCACTCGCGGAGCTTCCGCCCCCAGGGCAAACGGCACCACGGTCAGGCGCCGGTAGGTGATGCTGTGGCGCACCGCTGGCAGGGCTTGGAGCGAGCCAGCAAACCCTAGTGAACGGGCCAGCTCCCGGGCCACGGCGCAGGGGTCGGCAGCGGGGGGCAGCACGGGCCGCAGCGGCGGCAACCACAGGCCGGCGAGGAGCTCGCCGGGTGGCCGGCGTTGCAGCAGCACGGCCCCGCTCCGACTTCGGATCCACACCGCCACCCACAGCAGGGACGTCACCGGACGGGTGGCCGGCACGGTGGGGAAGCGCTGGGGCTCCCCCAGCTGGAAAGCCCGGCAGGAACCCTTGAGGGGGCAGTCGGGGCAGCGCGGCGAGACGGGGCGGCAAACCTGGGCGCCCAGGTCCATGAGCGCCTCGAAAACTTCCGGCGTGCCGGCCTCGAGGTAGAGCGCTCGGCCCAACGCTGCAGCGTCACGCCGCAGGCTTGCAGCCCGTAGCGGTGCCTCGTGGGCCAGGAGGCGGGCGGCGATGCGGAGGAGGTTGCCATCCAGGGGCGGTTCGCTGCCGCCAAAGCAGAAGGCGGCAAGGGCAGCGGCGGTGTAGCTGCCAAGCCCCTCCAGGCTCTGGAGTTCGCCTGGGGGGGGCCAGCCGCCGCGGCGAAGGAGGGTCCGGCAGGTGGCGTGGAGGAGGCGGGCGCGGCGGTAGTACCCCAGCCCGCTGAAGTGCCGCACCACCTCCTCCTGGGGAGCGGCGGCGAGAGCTTCAAGGGTGGGGAAGGCGGCCAGAAAGCGCTGGTAGAAGGGGGCGACGCGCGCGGCCTGGGTCTGCTGCAGCATGACCTCCGCCACCAGCGTGCGGTAGGGGTCGCGGGGGAACGGCTCGCGCCAGGGGAAGGGGCGCGCCGCCGCTCGGAACCAGCGCAGGAGTCGCGCAGCCGGGCCTGCCACGGGGAGAGCATAGCGCGGCGGAACGGGTAGAATGCCGCCATGCACGCGCGAGTTGACGTCACATGCCCGGAGTGTGGGGGTTCCGGCTGGAAGATCGAACGGCGGGACAGGTGGGAGGTGGCGGTTCCCTGCCCGTGCACGGCCAAGGTAAGTGTGGAGCGACTCCTGGCAGCGTGTCGCATCCCGCCCCGCTACGCCGCCTGCACCCTGGACAACTTCGAACTGTGGGACGCGAGCAGTCCCTCGCTGGGACAGGCCAAGCGCAAGACGCGGGAGTTCGTGGATGCATACCCGGCTGTGACGCGCGGCTTGCTCTTCATGGGCCAGGCAGGGGTGGGCAAGACGCACCTGGCCGTGGCGGCGCTCAAGGAGTTGGTGACCGGCAAGCAGGTGCGGGGGCTGTTCGTGAACTTCCTAGAGCTGGTGCAGGAGTTGCAGCTCTCCTTTGACGGTTCCGGCCGCAGCCGCGAGGAGATCCTTCGGCCGGTGGCCACGGCTGAGGTGCTGGTGCTGGACGAGCTGGGCGCCGGCAAGCTCACGGCCTGGGTGAGCGACCTCATGTACTACGTGGTGAACGCGCGCTACATGGAGCGGCGCATCACCCTGGTGACCACCAACTACTCGGATTTCCCCAAGCGGCAGGGGGAGGAGAGCCTCACCGACCGCATCACCGCCCCTGTTCGCTCGCGGCTCTTTGAGATGTGCGACCGGATTGACATGCGAGCGGCGGACGATTACCGCCGCCGGCTGGCGGAACGACGCGGTGCGTCGTAACGGCCGGTTGGGCTGGCTCGCGGCGCTGGCGGCGTGCCTCGGCGCGTGCCGGGCTGCTGCGCCCGTGGCGGTGGCGCCCCACCCCCCCGCGCCCCCTCCCTCCACCCCAGGGGTCGCCGCTCCCACTCCCCACCCTGTGCCTTCTCCGCCGCCAGGGGAGGGCCAGCTCGCCGCTGCCTCCCCGCCCATCCGCGTGCTGCTGGCCGAGGGCGCCACGGTTACCCTGCCGGAACCGGGACGTCGCTTCCTGTGCACGGGCGAGGAGGGGCAGGTGGTGGTGCGCGGTCCGCTCGTGGCGAGCGCACGGCCGGGTGCACCTGCCTTCCAGGTGGGAGCTTTCCAGCTCCGCGCCAACGCCGAGGCGGTGGCGACAAGGTTGCGCGAAGCTGGCCTCGCTGCCCAACTCCTCGCCCGCGCGGGGGGGGTGCAGGCGGTGGTGGCGCAAGGGGAGCCGGGAGAGCGTGCTGCGGATCTGGTAGCGCGGTTGCAGCAGCTCGGGTTCGAGGCGTTGATGCCCGCCGGGGGGACCGGGGGCATCGAACTGCTGGGGGAGGACGGGGATATGCGGTGCTCGCCGCGTTTCCTCCTCCATCCGCTGGACCCTCGCCCCGTGGACACCGGCACGATGGAGGTGCGGGGCGACTTGCTACTGCTTCCCGACGGGAACGAGGTAGCACTCGTCAACGTGCTGCCCCTGGAGGAGTACCTGCGCGGGGTGGTTCCCGCGGAGATGGGGCCACGCACCTTCCCGGCCCTGGAGGCGCTGAAGGCCCAGGCCGTGGCCGCGCGGACCTATGCGGTGGCCCACCTGGGCGAGTACGGGGCGGTGGGCTGGGACATCTGCGCCACCACTACGTGTCAGGTGTACCAGGGTGTGGGTGTGGAGCATCCGCTCTCCGACCGTGCCGTGGCCGAGACAGCTGGTCTCGTGGCCACCTGGGGGGGGCGGCCCATCGACGCCATGTACCACTCCACCTGCGCCGGCCACACGGAGGATGCGGCCGCGCTGCTCCCCGAACGTGCCGCCCCCTACCTCAAGGGCGTTCCCTGTCGCGGCGAGGAGCTCCTCGAGCTCGGCCGTGGGGGGCGGGAGTGGCTGGGGGAGGGGGAGCGGCTGGTGCTGGTGGCTGGGGAGGTTGCTCGGGCCGTCGGCGCTGCCCCCACGGCCAAGGCACTGGCGCAGCGCCTGGGCCGGGGCCCGGCTGGTCCCGGTGTGGGGGGTCTGGCTCGTGCCTTCGGTCTCGCCGGCACCCGGGAGCTCCTCCACGGGAGCGGCCGCGACGCGGAGGGAGCAGTGCTGGAGTTGCTGCAGCTGTTCCGACTCGCGGTTCCTCCACCCTCCGGCAAGCTTTCCCGGCAGGAGTGGGAGCTTGCCGTGGCGCTGCGGTTGGCCCAGCTGGCGGGGGAGGTGGAGGAGCTGGAGGGGAGGGTGGTGGGGGAGGGGGGAGCGGTGTGGTTCGTTGTCCAGGGTAGCGATCGACGCCTTCCCCTGGGCGGGCAGGCGACGGTGCTAGAGCGCCAGGGGGGGTGGTGGCGGGAGGCGGCTTTGGGCACCCTCTCCGGTTCGCCGGCGGTGCTCTGGTGTGTGGGGGATGCCTGCCCGGTCCTGGAGGTGACGCCCCTGGCTGCGGCCGATGCCCGTTCGGTTTGGAACTCCTGGATCCGGGAGCTCACTACGGCGGAGGTGGCGGCCAAGCTGGGGGTGAGCGGGATTAGCAATGTGGTGGTGGCCAGCCGCGGGCGGTCGGGGCGGGCCACCCAGGTGGTGGTGGCGACGCCGGCGGGGGAGATTCGACTCCCCGCGTTTCAATTCCGCTTGCGGCTGGGCCTGCCGGATACGCTCTTCTCGGTGATGCTCGTGGAGCGCCAGGGGCAGCAGCTGCTGCGCTTCGTGGGGCGGGGGTGGGGGCACGGGATCGGCTTGTGTCAGAACGGCGCGTACGGGCTCGCTCTCGGCGGCGCCAACTTCGAGGAAATCCTCAAGACCTACTACACTGGCATCGCAGTGGAACCGTGGTCGGGAGGCCGGAAATGATGGCTGACGACAGCGTTCGGGAAGTGGCGGAAATGGTGCGGGACTTTGCCCGCGAGCGCATTGCGCCGCACGTGCGGGAATGGGACGAGCGGGCCCATTTCCCGCGGGACGTGTTCGAGGAGCTGGGGAGCCTGGGGGTGCTGGGCGTGCTGGTGCCGGAGGCGTACGGGGGCGCGGGACTGGAGTACCGGCACTACGTGGCCATTGTGGAGGAGCTGGGGGCGGTGGAAGGGGGCGTTGCCCTCTCGGTGGCAGCCCACAACTCCCTGGGCACGAACCACATTCTCCTCTTCGGCAACGAGGAGCAGAAGCGGCGCTGGCTGCCGCCCCTGGCGAGCGGAAAGATGCTGGCAGCCTGGGCGCTCACCGAGCCCGGGGCGGGCTCGGACGCGGGAGCCACGCGCACCGTGGCGGAGCGCCGGCCAGGAGGGTGGGTGCTGCGCGGCAGCAAGAACTTCATCACCCACGCACGGGTGGGTGGCGTGGCCGTGGTCATGGCGCGCACGAGCCCAGGGAAGGACCACCGCGGCATCTCCGCGTTCATCGTCCCCCTGGACACCCCTGGGGTGCTGCCAGGGAAGGAAGAGGACAAGGTGGGGATGCGGGTTTCCGACACCGCCTCGCTGGTGCTGGAGGACTGTTTCGTGGGTGAGGAGGCCCTGCTGGGCAAGGAGGGGGAGGGGTTTCACCAGGCCATGGAGGTGCTGGACGGGGGGCGGATCTCCATTGCCGCCCTGGCGGTGGGGATTGCCCGGGGAGCGTTCGCGGCAGCCCTGGCCTACTCGCGGCAGCGCCTGCAGTTCGGCACCCCCATCGGCGATTTCCAGGCGATCCGTTTCAAGCTCGCCGACATGGCCACGTTGGTGGACGCCGCCCGCCTCCTGACGCAGCACGCGGCGACGCTCAAGGACCGCGGCGACAAGACCACCCGTGCCTCGGCGGAGGCCAAGGTGTTCGCCTCCGAGGCGGCGGTTCGGGTGGCGGAAGAGGCGGTGCAGATCCACGGCGGGTACGGGTACACGCGCGACTACCCGGTGGAAAAGTTCTGGCGGGACAGCAAGCTGTGCACCATCGGTGAAGGCACGAGCGAGATCCAGCGCCTGGTGGTGGCGCGCGAACTCCTCAAGGGACTCGAGGGCAGTGGCGGGCAGCGGTGAGCTCTCAAGCGGGGACCCGCGGGCGCTGGGCAAAGCGCTGTCGCTGCTGGAGCGGGGGGGCGAGGACGCCGAGGCGCTGTTGCGCCGCCTGCGCCCCCGCATCGGTGGCGCCCACAGCATCGGGCTGACGGGCCCGCCGGGGGTGGGGAAGAGCACCCTCGTGCAGGCGCTGGGGCTGGCGCTGCTGGCGCGGGGGGAGCGGGTGGCGGCGTTGGCGGTGGATCCCACGAGCCCCTTCTCGGGCGGAGCCTTGCTGGGGGATCGGGTGCGAATGAGCGAGTTCGTGGCGCGGGGCGGGTTCGTTCGCTCCATGGCTACCCGGGGTGCGGTGGGAGGGCTGTCCGCGGCGACCGCCGACGCTCTGGACCTGTTGGACGCAGTCGGATTCCCCTGGGTGCTGGTGGAGACGGTAGGGGTGGGTCAGGACGAGGTGGACGTGGCGGGGGTGGTGGACACGGTGGTGGTGGTGGGCGTGGCGGGCACGGGCGACGACATCCAAGCCGCCAAGGCGGGGCTCTTGGAAGTGGCCGACATCCTGGTGGTGAACAAGTCGGACCTCCCTGGCACCGACCAGTACGTGGCTGCCCTCTCGGAGATGCTGGAGCTGCGGCCCCCCTCTCCCTGGCAGCCGCGGTTGGTGGTGACCCGGGCCACCACGGGGGAAGGGGTGGAGGCGCTGCTCGCCGCCATCGCTGCCCACCGGGCTTTTTTGGAAAACGACGGGCGGCGCGAGCGCCTGCGGCGGGAGCGGGCCGCGCGCCGGGTCACTGCGGTGCTCACCTCGCTGGTGCAGCAGCGCGTTTGCCGGGAGGAAGACACCGCCTACCAGGAGATCGTGGAGGCGGTGGCGTCAGGGGCAGTGGACCCGTACGCGGCGGCGCGCCAGCTCCTGGAGCGGGTGGCCAAGGAGGGGTGGTGATGGTGCTCGATCACATCGGCATTGCCGTGGCTTCTCTCGAAGCACGCCTGGCCTTCTACCGCCTTTTAGGGCTCGAGGCTTCCGGCCGCGAGGTGGTGGCAACGCAAAAGGTGGAGGTGGCGTTTCTGCCGCTCGGGGGGACGCGGATCGAACTCCTCCAGCCCACCTCGCCGGGCTCGCCAATTGCCACCTTCCTCGCCAAGCGGGGGGAAGGGCTGCACCACATTGCCCTGCAGGTGGAGGATGTGGCGGCCGTCATGGCGCAGCTGCAGGGGGCGGGGGTGGCGCTGCTCTCCGAGGTACCGCTGGAGGGTGCCCACGGTTCGCAAATTTGCTTCGTCCACCCGAAATCGACGGGGGGCGTGCTGCTGGAACTATGCCAGCCGGGGCGTTGAACCGTGGAGCCCGGCAGCGTCGTGGTGGTGAGCTGTAACGGTCCCCGGGAGAAGTTCTGGGGGGTGTTGCTGGCCATCACCCCTGCGGGGGTCACCCTGCGGGGGATCCCGTTGGCCGCTTTCGAGGATTTCCTCCACCAGGAGGTGCGGGGCGAGCCGCAGCTCATTGCGGCCAGCACGGTGTTCTTGCCGCTTCACCGCGTGGAGCGGCTGGAACTGGACGAACCGGCGGGCGCAGTGGAGGGGCTGGCAGCCCGTTTCCGTCGCGTCACTGGCCGCGAGCCTGCTGCCGAGCTCTTGGGCGAGGCCGGCGGCGGCACGGCAGGGGAACTTCGGGAGCCCAGGTAGACCAGGTGCGAGGCAATCCCGCGCAGGATCGCCAGCTCGCGGGCGGTGGGGGTGGCGCGGGCAAAGAACCTGCGCAGTTGGCCAAGGGTGCGCTCGGGGTTCACGGGGTCGAGAAACCCGGTGGAGAGCAGGGCCGAACCCAGGTGGGCCACGGCTGCACTGAACTCGCTCACCGGTGCCGGCAGGTCCAGGGGCGAGCGGGGGCGGGGTGGCGGCGCCGGCAACGCCAGGAGGGCCAGCACCACGGCCACTGCTTGGGCCAGGTTGAGTACCGGGAAGTCGGGGCTGGTGGGGACGGACAGGAGCAGTTGGCAGGCCCGCAGCTCACGGGTGGAAAGCCCACCACGTTCGGGGCCGAAGACCAGGGCCAGGGAGGGTGGGGCGACCCGGGCCAGCAGGGCCTGGAGGTCGCCAGGGCGGTGGAGGGGGCGGGGGTCGCGGGCCCGCCCGGAGGTGGTGGCGACGGCGAGGTGAACTTGGGCCACTGCCTCCTCCAGGCTCGCCACGGTGCACAGCTCCACCCGCTCCTGGCCGCCCATGGCCATCTTGACGAACTCCGGCTCCTCGGTAGAGCAGCGTGGCGCCACGAGCAGCACGCGGTGCGCCCCGAAATTGGCAGCGGTGCGCACAGCGGCACCCACGTTGCCAGCGTAGTGAGGGCGGACCAGCACCACCTGGATGTCCACGCCTCCGCCCGCGGAACTCACACGGCCTCCGCCGCAACACCCCCGAGCAGACCCTGCAGCGCCAGGAGCCTGGCGTAGCGGCCGCGGCGTACGGCCAATTCCGCGGGGCTACCCATCTCCACGATCCGCCCCCCCTCCAGCACAGCCACCTGCTGGCACAGCTCGGCGGCGGCCAGGCGGTGGGTGGCCACCACCAGGGTGGTGTCGGGCAAGGAGGAGAGGATGACGCGTTCGGTCTGGGCGTCCACCGAGGAGAGGCAATCGTCCAGCAGCAACAGCCGGGGTCTGGTGAGCAGGGCGCGGGCAATGCTCACGCGTTGGCGCTGCCCTCCCGAGAGGGTGACACCCCGCTCGCCCACCACCGTGTCCAAACCCTCGGGCATGCGAGCCAGGTCCTCCTCCAGGCCGGCGGCCAGTGCGGCGCTGAGGATTTCCCCGTGGGTGGCGTCGGGGCGGGCCAGGGCAATGTTCTCGCGCAGGGTCGCAGAAAAGAGGAAACTCCCCTGGGGCACCAGCGCCACGCAGGTGCGCAGTTCCTGCAACGGGTAATCCAGGACGTCCACCCCGTCTAAGAAGACGGTCCCCGGCGGGGGCTCCAGCAGCCGCGGCGGGAGCGACAAGAGGGTGGACTTGCCGCTCCCCACTTCCCCCACCAGGGCCAGCCGCTCCCCCGGGCGGAGTACGAGGGTGACGCCATCCAGGGCGAGGCGGGTGGTGTGGGGGAAGGAGAAGGAGAGGTTGCGCACCTCCAGGCTGGCCGGCCCGCTGGCGGCGGAAACGTGGCGGGAGCCGCCGCGGTCGGGGATGGGTAGCTCGGCAAAGAGCTGCTCGATGCGGCTTGCCGAGGCGGCACCCCGCTGCAGCAGAGTGGCGACCCAGCCAATGGCAATCATCGGCCAGATGAGGCGGACGAGGTACAGGTTCAACTCCACGAACTGGCCCAAGGTAATGCGGCCAGCGCGCACGGCCGCGCCGCCGAAACCCAGTACAAGAACGAAGGAGAGGCCCACCAGCGTCTGCAGGAGGGGCTGGAACGCTGCCTGCACCACGATCAGTTTCCTGCTGGCGAGGAGGTAGCTGTGGCTGCGCTGGGCCAGGGCGGCCCGCTCCCCCTCCTCGCAGCCGTAGGCCCGCAGCACCCGCAATCCCACCAGGTGTTCCTGCAGCCGCGCTGTGTAGTCGGACAGGGCCTCCTGAGCGCGCGTCCAGCGGCTGTGGATGTGCTGGGAGAAGAGGCGGGTGGTGGCCCCCACCAGGGGCACTACGGCCAGGGAGAGCACGGTGAGGAAAAGGTCGATCCGCAGCATCAAGACGGTACTCACCACCATCACCGTGAGGGTGTTGAGGGCGTACATGAGGGCGGGCCCCACCGCCATGCGCACGGCGGCAATGTCGCTGGTGGCGCGGGTGAGGATGTCCCCCACCCGTTCGCGCAGGTAGAAGCTGGCCGGGAGGGAGAGCAGGTGGTGGTAGAGATCGGTCCGCAGCCGGTGCTCCAAGTGGCGGGAGACGGCCACCAGGAGGCGGCGCTGGAGAAAGAGAAACACTCCGGCCAGGAAGGTCACGGCCAGCAACAGGAGCGCTGCTCGGAGCACGACCGAGAGGGGCTTCCCCTGCGCCAGGGCGTCCACCGCCTGCCGCACGATGCCGGGTGCGGCAAGCCCGATCACGGCCGAGGCCACCACCGCCAGGGAGCCTGCCACGGTGGCGGGGAGATGGTGTCGGTAGTAGGAGAGCACGCGGCGAAAGACGGCGAGCGAGCGCACCGCATCACTCTACCTCTTCCCGCGCGCGCCGCGCGCTGCCCCCCGTGCGTGCGACAATGCCGGGCGTGCACGAGGCGGGGTGGTTCCGCACCGGGTACTGCCTGGGGCTGCTGCTGCGGGCGTGGCGACGAACCGTCCGGTTGGAGATTCGGCGCGCCGCAAAGCTGCCCGAGAGCTGGTTGTTGGCCCTCTGGCACGGCCGCATCGTGGGCGTGCTCTTCGAGCGCATGTGGACTTCCACCGTGGCGATGGCGAGCCGCTCCGCCGATGGGGCGCTGGCAGCGGGTGCGTTGGCAGCGGTGGGGATCCGGGCGGCGCGCGGCTCCACCGGAAAGGGGGGCGCCCAGGCCCTTTCTGAGATGGAGAGCCTGGTGCGCTCCGGAGTCGTGCAGGTGCCGGCGCTCACGGTGGATGGCCCCCGGGGTCCGTGGCGGCAGGTGAAGGCCGGAGCCGTGACGCTGGCCTCGCGGCTTGGAATCCCCATCGTCCCCGCCAGCTTCTCCTGCCGCCACGTGTGGCGGCTGCGCTCCTGGGACAGCATGCTCCTCCCCAAGCCGTTCTCTCGGGTGGTCGTGGTGTTCGGGGCGCCCATTCCTCCCCAGCAGTTGCCGGGGGACGGGGAGGAGGCGGCGCGGGAGGTGAGCCGGATCATGGTGGCCCTGGACCGGGAGCTGGACCTGGAGGTTGCTGGGCGCGAGTGGTGGCCGGAGCCTGGGGCCGGGGGTGCGGCATGGGGTGGCGGCAAAAGCTCGGAGAGCTAGCGGCTGCGCTTCCCTGGCGGCGCTCGGAGCCGGGCCGCGTTGCCGTGGCCTGTCGCCACGCCCACGGCCTCGCTTGCGTGGGTTGGGAGGTGGTGGTGGGGTCGAAGGGGTGGGTGGAGGTGGTGCGGGCAGTGGCGGGAAGCATCGGGGCCGCGGGCAGGTCCTTGGGGGGGCCGGTGGGGTGCGTGCGAATCGTGGAGGGGGAAGAACCGGTGCTCTGGACCCTCGCACCACGGCTGGACCTCGTGGCCGAGAGCGCCGTGGCAGCACTGGCGCGCCCGTCGGGGCACTACCTCTGGTTGAGTTTGGCACCGGGAGCGTACCTGGCCCAGGTTATTGACCCCTCGGTACCGTTGGCGGGGGGGGAGGCGGAGCTCGCGGCAGCAGTGGCGGGGAGGAGCGTGCGCTGTGCCCTTTCCGTGCGCTTTGGCCCTGCCGGCAGGGCGCGCCGGGTGGTGCTGGCGGCTTACGGGCGGCGCGGCACGTTGCGGGAGGCCATTGCCGCCGCTGCGCCGTTCCTGGGGCCGCTTTCGGCACTGGTGACGGCCAGCACCAAGGCGCCGGCGGCTCCAAAGCTGGCCGTGAAGAGCAAGCTGTAGAGGTGGGTGGCAAAGCCGCTGGCCAGAGCTTCGGCGGGAGACACGCCCACGAGGCTCAGGGCTGCGGCCCACCCCCCTTCCAGGCTGCCAAAGTTGCCAACGGCGTTGATGGGCAGGCTGGCCCCCAGGGTGGCCCCCAGCATGCCGAGGAGTACGTGACCCACGGGCCAGGCAATCCCCATGGCGCGCAGCAGCGCCACCGTGAGTCCCCACAGTCCGAACCAGGCGGCCAAGGAGCAGAGGGCGAGGGCCGCCAGGCGCAGCGGCGAACGGGCTCGCTGGCGCCACTCCCGGCGCAGCTGCAGGGCCTTTCGCAGCACGCGGCGTCGCAGACCACGCCGAGATCGCCACTGCCGGGCGAGCAAGCGCAGCGAGCGCAAACCTGTCGCGACCGCAAGCAGGGAGAGGAGCAGCAGGACGGCCAGGGCTGCGGCAGCGGTGGCGGTCGAGACGCCCAGGGTGAGGCCGGCGATCACCGCCAGCGTCAAGAGCGAAGCCACATCCAAGAAGCGCAGGAAGACGAGGATGGAAACGGCGCGCAGCGTTCCCGGCACACCTGCAACGCGCAGCAGCGGCAGCAGGGCCAGCTCCCCCAGGCGCAGCGGCACCACGGCAATGGCCAGTTGCGAGAGGGCCATGACGGCAGCGGCGCGCAGCGCGGAGACGCGAGGGCCCACCACCAGGCGGAGGCGCAGACCCCGGGCGGTGACGATGCCGCTGGCCCAGAGGAGTGCCTGGAAGAGCTCTGGGCGTTTGGCCTGTCGCACCAGGGCGAGGACTTCCCGCGGCTCGGCCGCCAGCAGCAGCACCAGGGCGAGGACCGTCCCCAGGGCCGCCAGGAGCAGGGTGGCTGGCCGGAGGGCCTTCACGTGCGCTCGCGCTCCCGCGCCCTGGACTCTTCCAAGAGACGGCGGTTCACGGCAATGAGGTCGGCGAGGATGCCCAGCACCACCAGCTGCACCCCCGTGATGCCGAGCACGGCCGCAGCAATGAGGGATTGGAGGTGGCCAGCGGGGGAGAGGCCGGTGAGGAAGAAGTACAGGAACCGAGCCACGAGCACCCCGGCCACACCCAGGCAGAGGGAGGCCAGGAGCAGAAAGGAGCGAAGGGGCCGGTAGAGGAACACGAGGCGAAGGAGGGTGGCCAGGGAGCGGACCACGTAGGTCCAGTTGCTGCGGAAGAGCCGGGAGGGGCGGTGGGTGGGGTGGGCGGTGATGGGAACGGAGCGGACCGACATCCCGGCCTGTCCGGCCTGGATCAGGGTTTCCAGGGTGTAGGTGAAGGTGTTGAAGCAGTTGAGGCGAGCAGCGGCGGGGCGGGAGAAGGCGCGGAAACCGGTGGTGGCGTCGCGGACCGGCACACCGGAGAGCAACGTCACGACCCGCGCTCCCAGCTTCTGGAGGAGCCGCTTGGCCGGCGAGAAGTGGCGGAGGGTGGCGATACCGCGGTCGCCCAGCACCATGTCGGCGTCCCCGGCCAAGATCGGCGCCACGAGGGCGGGGATGTCGGCGGCATCGTACTGCCCGTCCGCGTCGGTGTTGACAATTACGTCGGCTCCCAGCTTCAGGGCGTGTTCGAGGCCGGTACTGAAGGCACGGGCCAAGCCGCTGTGGAGGGGGAGGCGGACCACGTGGGCACCGTGGCGCCGCGCCACCTCGGCGGTCCCGTCCGAGGACCCGTCGTCCACCACCAACACCTCCACCTGGGAAAACCCCTCCACGTTTCTGGGGAGGGCGTCCAGGGTGGCTGCCAGCGACGCTTCCTCGTTCCAGGCCGGCACTTGGATGACGAGCTTCATTGCTTCCTCCGTCGCGCGAGCCAAGCCACAATACCGCAGCAGCCCAGCAGGGACGCGAGCAGTGTCCAGCCTGGCACGCGAGCCTCAAGCGCGACCTGGCTGCGGCCCGCCACCAGGGGAATCCCCGTCCACACCAGGTCGGCCCGCACCGTAGGCACACGCTGGCCGTTGACGGTGGCACGCCAGAGCCGGGGGCGGTGCTTCACCTGGACCACCAGCAGGGCAGGGCGCTCGGCGGCCACGGTGGCCCGGACGCTGCCGCCCGTCCAGCGCACCGTCTCCACGCGGGTGCGCGAACCGGGGTGGGCCAGGTGCGAGAGGGCCGGGAAATCCTCCCCGGCCAACACCACGGCCTCGGGGTCGTAGGGGGTCTGCGAGTGTTCGGCTTGGAGGGCCTGGGCCACGTAAACGAGCGGTCGGGCACGGGGACGCTCCCACAGGCGGGTGGACTCGGTTTCGGCGGCCAGGTACAGCCCCGAGCGGTCCCATGCCACGGTGAACTCGGGGACATCCACCCCGCTCGCGAGGCGGAGGAGCAGCAGCCCGCCCCCGGCCAGGGGTTGGGCGGGCACGGCAAACCAGCGCCAGGCGTCCGACTCGCCGGCCAGGGCCCGATCCTCGGAGAGGGCAAAGAGGCCCTGCTCGTTGCGGGCGAGCACAGCTTCCACCGGCAGCGCGGCCGCCACACCCACTCGAGCGGTCCCCGGAGGCAGGGGCACGGTAGAGGGCAGGTGGTCGGAGCGAGATCCCCCCCGCGAGACGGTGGTGGTTTCGATGGCAGCGAAGATCGAGCCGCTCACCACGCGCAGCGGGAGGGGCTCCACGATCCAGCGGGCGCCCACCCGCCCCAGGGAGGGGTCGAGGGCCTGGGCGAGGGAGAGGGTACCGTCGGGCCCGAGGCCCAGAGCCGCCGCGTACCGGGGCTCGTGGCGGAGATCGGCAGCCCGCACGTCGGCCACGCCACTGGCGGCGGCACTGTCCGGAGGAGCGGCGTCGAGCAGGGCCACCATGCGCGAGCCGTCGGCGCAGGCGGAGGCGGGGAGGGGGGCGGGGAGGGGGGGCTCGGCGACAGGTGTGAACGGCAGGTTCCGGCCGGCTGCGGGCAGGAGCGAGGCCAGCAGGGCACAGGCAAGCATCGCACCGACGATGCCCTGCCAGTTGCTGCCGAGCCTGCGGAAGATCGCCTCGCAGCCGTAGGCGGCCAGGGCAGCAATTGCCAGGGCCAGGACGGGGGCCACGTGGGTGGGGGAGGAAAGACAGCGCAGCGGCAGGGGAAGGGCAGCACAGCCGGCGGCTGCCACCAGCACTCCCAGCCAGGTGGCAACGGCGCGATGGCGGTTCCAGGCGAGCGCGATGCCGACCAGGAGCAAGGCCGGCAGGCCGACGAAGAGGGAGGGACCCGGATCCAGTGGGGGGGCGAGCGGCCCGACGGGCGTGGCGGCGGGGGGGCGGAGCAGCTCCAGAAGCCGGGCCGGGGGCGAGCTTGCGAAGGTGGAGGGGACGATGCCCTCCTCGGTGCTGGCGCGCTGGAGCCAGAGCAGGGGAAGGGCTGCGGCCAGCGCAAGCAGGAGGCCGGCAGCCGGGGCCAGGAGGCGGGAGGGACGGGGGCGCGCGCGTTCGAGCCCCAGGAGGAGCCACACCACACCAGCCGCCAGGAAGGGCAGCGAGGGAGGGCCACAGACGACCGCGAGGAGGACGGCGAGTGCCCAGCTGGCGGCGCGGCGGCGCCAGGGTGCGGGTGGGAGGAGGGCAGGCAGGAGCAGGAGGGGACCGAGGCAAGCTGCCGATCCCCTCCAGGTCAGCCACTGGCTGCTCACGGGTCCTGCCAGGGCAAAGACCGTGGCGCCTAGGGCTGCGGGCCACCTCCCCAGCCCCTGGCGGGCGAGCACCCAGAAGCAGGCAAGGAAGGCCGCCACTACCTGCAGGGCCACCAGGGCTGTCCACACCCAGCGGGGGCGGGCGAGGAAAACGGCCAGGAGGGGAAGGGGGGTGCCCCCTTCGGCTGGGGAGGAGAGCCAACCACCGCGCCCGCCGCCAATGAATGGGTTCCAGATGGCAGTGGCGAAACCGGTGCGCTGGATCAGGGCGAGCCGGGGGCCGAGGTGGCGGGAGGCGTGGGCGGTGGTGGCGAGGGAGGTGGGGACGGGACCGAGCTGCGCCCGCCACGGGGGAGCGGCACGCAGGGCCGACTCGGGGGCGATCCGCTGCTGGAGGAAGAACACCGGGTAGAAGAGGACGAGGAGCAGGACGAGAAGGAACGCTGCTGCCGTGGAGGCCTGCTGCCGGTACACCCGGTCATTGTAGTGCGGCCCGCCCTGCTCGCGGGTGTGTTGACACGCCACCTCCTCCCCGCCATACTCTGCGCGCCTGGAGTGCCCAGGTAGCTCAGGTGGTAGAGCAGGGGACTGAAAATCCCCGTGTCGGCGGTTCAATTCCGTCCCTGGGCACCACGAAGCAAGCACGCCCTGCACGAGCAGGGCGTTGGTGTTTCGAGGGGATTTGAAGTCCCCTGCTCTGCGGGGGCGCGGGGGGGGGGGCGCCCC
>JACADV010000088.1 GCA_013388425.1 Thermoanaerobaculaceae bacterium
CACGTCGCTCAGCTGACCCAGGAGCAGGACCCGCTGCGGGTCCAGCCCCAGCTCCTCCTCGGCCTCGCGCAGCGCCGTGGCCACCTCGTCCTCGTCACCCACCTGGGCGCTGCCGCCTGGAAACGCCAGGGCCCCCGGGTGGTGCGCCAGGCCACTGGCCCGCCGGATGAAGAGAGCCCACAGGGCGTGGTGCTGCACGAAGAGCGGCACCAGCACGGCTGCGCGCTGCTTAGGCGCTACTCCTTCCAGGCGCCGGACAGGTTGCGCGCCGAGCGCCGCCTCAACCTCGTCCAGCCAGCCCACCCGCCACCTCTCCCACGGCTGCCAGGAGGTGCTGCGCCGCATCCCGGGGATCGTGGCCCCCCTCCCGCCAGGCCCGCTGGGCTGCCCGCCCTGCGGCCTTGCGTCGCTCGCCGGAAAAGCTTGCCAGGTGGCGAACAAAATCTGCCACACCGGCCGCGTCGGGACAGAGGCGCAGCGCCGCCTCGGCTGGCAGCTCCAGGAACTGGGCGTAGCCCGAGACCAGGATTGGCTTGCCGGCTGCGAGGAATCGCAGGGCCGCCGCGGAGGTCTCGCCCGCCGTGGGGTAGCGGGGTACCACCCCCACGTCGGCCGCCGCCAGCAGGTCCGCCAGCTCCTCCTGCGTGGCCCAACCCCACACCACCACCTGTCCCTCCAGCCCCAGGGAGCGCACGGTGGGCTCCAGCGACCCAAAGCCACTCTCCTCCCCCACCACCACCAATCGCACCGCGACCCCCAGGCTGCGCAGCGCCGCCACCCCCTCCAGCACCGTGGCCAACCCCTTGGCCGGCGTCAGGTAGCCCAGGTGCACCACCACCAGCTCTCCCGCCCGCGCCCCCAGACGCGCCCGCATGGCCCGCCGGCCATCCCCCAGCACCCGGGCCACGGCAAGCGGCACGCAGCGTACCGGGGTGGCGGGCAAGTCGGCGGCCACCACCTGGGCGGCGCGCCGACTGTGCACGATCACCGCCTGGGCGTGGGCAAGCAGGGCGCGTCGGGCCGGGAACAGGAAGGGGTCGAGCCGACCCCAAAACCCCCACCGCCGCCCCCGTGCCAGGGCGCCGCCCTGCCCGGGGTGGGCCATCTCCAACTCCTCCTCGAAGCGCTCCCACGCCCCCTCCGTGGCCGCTTCCTCCACCAGCAGGTGGTGCAGCACCGTGTCGTGGAGCACGACGATGCCGCCGGCCTGCCGTAACCGCTTAGCAATCCACAGGTGGTACGGGTTGTTGCCCAGGTGCAGGAGGCTCAGGCGGTCGGGGGGAGTCGCGGCGGCACTGTCGAGGAAGGACAGCCCTCGCGCCCACGCGGCCCCGGGTGGAGCCTCCCACCCCGGCGGCCGCACCACCACCACATCGGCACGCTCGGCGAGGGCCGGAAGGATCTCGGCGGCGTAGTCCGCCACCCCCGACCGGATGGGCGGCAAGGGTGACGCCCAGAGAAGCTTGAGTGGGGTCACTCGGCCTGGTTACCTCGGGCCTGCAAGCGGAGGTACGCGTCGATGAAGCCGTCCAGATCCCCGTCCAGCACCCGCTCCGCGTCGCCCACCTCGTAGCCGGTGCGCAGGTCCTTGACGAGTCGGTACGGCTGCAGCACGTAGGAGCGGATCTGGTTGCCCCAGGAGATATCCTTCTTGGGCCCTTTGAGCTTGGCCAGCTCCTCCTCTTTCTTCCGACGTTCCAACTCGAACAACCTGGCGCGCAGCACCTTCATAGCCGTAGCGAGGTTCTTGATCTGCGACCGCTCGTTCTGGCATGAAACCACGATGCCGCTGGGCAGGTGGGTGACCCGCACCGCCGAGTAGGTGGTGTTGACCCCCTGGCCGCCGGGTCCGGAAGAGCAGAACCGGTCGATGCGCAGGTCCTTGTCGGAGATCTCCACCTCGATGTCCTCGTCCACCTCCGGGTAGATGTGCACCGACGCGAAGGAGGTGTGCCGACGCCCCTGGGCGTCGAAGGGCGAGATCCGCACCAGCCGGTGCACCCCGCTCTCCCCTTTCAGGTAGCCGTAGGCGTACTCCCCCCGCACCAGCACCGTGGCCGACTTGATCCCCGCCTCCTCCGCGTCCTGGGTGTCGAGCACCTCGGCCTCCAGGCCGCGCCGCTCGCACCAGCGGAGGTACATGCGCAGCAGCATGGCGGCCCAATCGGCCGACTCGGTACCTCCGGCGCCCGGGTGCACCTCCAGGTAGGCGTTGGAGGCGTCGTACTCCCCGGTCATTTTCGTCTCAAGCTCGATGCGTTCCAGGCGGGGGACCAGACGTTCCAGGGTGCGGCGGAGTTCCTCCTCCCCCGATGGGTCCTCCCGAACCAGTTCTTCCAGGACTTCCAGCTCCTCCTCGGCCTCCCTCAAGAACGAGTTGGTGGCCAGTCGGGCTTCCAGCGATCGCTGCCGGCGCATCGTCTCCCGCGCCGCTTCCCGGTCGCTCCAGAAGTCACTGCGCTGCGCCTCTTCCGACAGGCGAGCGAGCTCCGCCTCCAGAGAGGGGGCGTCAAAGGTACCCCCGCAGGCTCGTTACCAACTGGCGGACCTCCGACGCCCGCGCCAGCACGTCCTCAAGCATGAGACCTCCCTTGTGCCCCCATCGCGGCCCCCGTCACTGGCCGCCATCTCCTGCACACCCAGGCGCCTACGAGTATACCACCGAGGCCCAGCACGACCAGCGCCACGCGTACCGTGCCGCCGTACGCCACCGCTGGCGTGATCCCCTCCCCCCCCTCCACCACACCCGAGACCATACCCAACCGCCCCACGCCCAGCCGCTCCAGCGGCCTTCCCCGCGGGTCGATGAGGGCGGAGATGCCGGTGTTGGCGGCACGCACCAGGTAGCGGCGCGTCTCGGCGGCACGCAGCTGCGCCAGCGCCAGGTGCTGCCGCGGCGCCGCTGAATCGCCGTACCAACCGTCGTTGGTAATCGTGGCCAGCACCCGCGCCCCCAGGCGCACCTGTTCGGCGGCCAGTTGCGGGAACGCCACTTCGTAGCACACTTCCATGCCCACGGGCCCCACCGGTCCCGGCACCGGCAGGGGGTTGCGTCCAGGCGTGAAGCCTCCCACCTCGCGTACGAGCGGCCGGAGCACCGCCAAGCGGCCGAGGAGGGGGACGTACTCGCCAAAGGGGACCAGGTGGATCTTGTCGTACCGCCATGGCGCGAGACCCGCCGGGGTGACGGTGTAGACGGAGTTGAAGTACGCCGCCTCGCTCCAGCGGCCCAGCCCGATGGAACCCACCGTCAGCCACACCTGCTGTAACCGGGCAAACTCTTCCAGGCGCCTGTGCAACGCCCCGTCCCGTTCCACGATGCGAGGGACGGCACTCTCCGGCCACACCACCCACCGGCTCCCCCCCCGCACAGCGGCGTGGCTCAAATCCCACACCCTCCCCTCGATGGCCTCTCGGTTCCCGCTCTCCCACCGCTCCTCCAGGGGCACGTTGGGCTGCAGCGCCGCCACCTGCACCGCTCCCCCTGCGGGGCGAAACGGCGGAGCCGCCGCAGCAGCCACCACCGCCGCCACCGCCACCGTGGCAAGCTGCAGGGCTCCCAGCCGCCGCAAGCCGGGAGCGAAGAGTGCATCCAGGGCACCACCCACTGCCAGCAGGAGCAGGGAAAGACCCGCCGAACCCACGGTGGCCACCGGCAGGAGCAGCCACGGCCAGCCCGTCGCCACGGCCGCCACCGGGTTCCAGGGGAAGTGCCACGGCGGCAGCCCCTGCAGCACCTCCACCGCAGCAAGAGCCAGCGGCAGCGCCCAGGGCAGCCACGACGCCCGGCCGCTGCACGCCACCCACGCGGCCAGGGCCCAGGTAGTGCCCAGCATCCCCGCCATGGCGAGCCACCCGCCAATTGCCAGCAGCAGCGGGGCATGACCGTAGCGATGGAGCACGATCACCACCCAGGGAACGGCCACCGCCCACTGGGAAAAGCCGGCGATCCAGCCGATCCGCGCCGCCCTGACGCCAGCCACTCCCTGCAGGGCCCGCCGCAGCAGCCCGGGTACGAGCAACACCAGCGGGACAAGTCCCACCCCTGGCAGGGCGAGGGCCAGACACACCCCCGCCCCCACCGCCCAAGCCACGCGCAAAAAAGGCTCCTCCCGCACCGCCGGCAACCGTAGCAAAAACCGCCCTCCCAGGCCAACGGCGGCAAGGTGCGCCGCTGCTCCAGGCGTTACGCCTTGAACTCCGCCAGCGTTTCTTCGGCTCGGTAGGAGGAACGGACGAAGGGACCCGCCACCACCCGCATCCCGAGCTGCTCGCCCAAGCGGGTCAGCGCCGCAAATTCTGCAGGCTCCCAGAACCGCGCCACGGCCACCTGGCGACGGGTGGGACGCAAGTACTGCCCCACCGTCACCACCCGGCAGCCGGCAGCGTGGAGGTCAGCGAGGGTTTCCTCCACCTCCCGCACCTCCTCCCCCAGCCCCACCAGCAGTCCGGATTTCGCCACCACGCCCGGTGCGTGTTGCGCCACGTGGCGGATCACCTGGAGGGCCCAGTCGTAGCGCCCCTGCCGCCGCACCCGGGGGTAGAGCCGCCGCACCGTCTCGATGTTGTGGTTGTACACCTGCGGACCCGCCGCCAGCACCAGGTCCACCGCCGCCAGCGAGCCGCGGAAGTCCGGGGTGAGTACCTCCACCGTGGGGGCCGGCTCGAGGCGGTGCAGCGCTTCCACCACCCGCGCAAAGTGGCTGGCGCCACCATCCGGCAGATCGTCCCGATCCACCGAGGTCACCACCACGTGTCGCAGACCCATGAGCTGCGCCGCCTCGGCCACGCGGCGCGGTTCCTCCGCGTCCAGGGGCTCGGGTTTGCCGTGCCCCACCGAGCAGTACGCACACGCCCGCGTGCAGACCCCCCCCATGATGAGAAAGGTTGCCGTCCCCCGGGAAAAGCACTCGCTGCGGTTGGGACAGCGGGCCTCGTCGCAGACGGTGTGGAGTCCCCTCGGCCCCACAACCGAACGGATCTGGTGCAGCTCGCCCAGTCGCAGGCGCTGCCCCCTCAACCACCCCGGCAAGACGCCACTGCTCATTCGCTCACCGCAAAGGCATCGGTAAACCCCTGCGCCCGCAGCCGCGCCACCACCCGCGCTGCGCTTGAGGCATCAGGGAAAGGTCCCAGACGAACGCGGTACTTTCCCTCCGCCGCCCGGATCACCACCTGCTCCATCTCGAACCCCAACCCCACGACCCGCTGGCGCACCTTCCCGGCCACATCCCGCCGCGATACCGCCACCACCTGCACCCAGTACACCCCACCGCGGGGTGTGGCGCTACTGCGCGTTGCTGCAGCCGGCGGCGTGGCGGCCGGTAGCTCGGCGGCTCCCACCGTGGCCAGCGCGGTGGGCGTCGCTGGGGGGAGCTGCGCTGCCGCCGTGGGCAATACGGCTGCTTCTGGAACCTTCACAACTTGCCCCAGAGCAGGCGGAGGCGCAGGCGAGGGGGGCGCCATCTCCCTCGGGGCGGGTGTCGGCACCGGCGTTTCCACGACCAGGGCGAGCTGTGCCGGGGTAGGCGGCGGGATGAGGGCGCCCGACTCCTCTAGCCCCACGGCCACACCCAGCACGAACCCCATCACCACGAAGGCAGCCACGCCTACCGCCACCAGGGCGAGCTG
>JACADV010000054.1 GCA_013388425.1 Thermoanaerobaculaceae bacterium
GGGATCCTCGGCATCGAGTTCTCGAGCCAGCTCCTCAAGCGCCGCAACCGCTTCGTCAAACGGAGCGTGGACGTGGTGCTGGGCGGGCTGGGTTGCCTCCTGGCGGCGCCGGTGGTGGCACTGGCTGCCCTGGCCGTGCGGGCTACGAGCCGCGGCGGGGCGTTTTTCGCGCAGGATCGCGTGGGGCTGGGGGGGCGCCGCATCCGGGTCTGGAAGCTCCGCACCATGTACGCGGATGCGGAGGCCCGCCTGGAGCGCCACCTGGCGGTAAACCCGGCGGCCCGCCGCGAGTGGGAGACGCGCTTCAAGCTGCAGCACGACCCGCGCATCGTTCCTGGGGTGGGCCAGCTGTTGCGGCGCCTGTCCCTGGACGAGTTGCCGCAGCTCCTCAACGTGCTGCGGGGGGACATGTCGCTGGTGGGGCCGCGCCCCTTTCCCGACTACCACCTCCAGCGCTTCTCCGAGAGCTTCCGGGAGTTCCGCGCCCAGGTGCGGCCGGGGCTGACGGGGCTGTGGCAGGTGCTGGTGCGCAGCGACGGGGGGCTCGCAGAGCAGGAAGCCCTGGACCGGTACTATATCCGCAACTGGTCGCTGTGGCTCGACCTCTACATCCTGGCGCGCACCACCGTGGCGGTCGCAAGCGGCAAGGGCGCACGCTAGGCCGGGGCAGTTTGGCACCGCCACTGCCTGGCGACGGCCGGGTTGCCGTGGCGGTACGGATCGCGCATGATTTCCGAGATGGAGCGGTCCTCGCCATGGGTAGTTTCCGCAGCGGTGAGTGGGGTGGTTCTCGCCCCCTTCCTGGCTCTGGCCGTGCCGTTCCGGGCCGGGTTGGTGCTGCAGTTTGCCGTCATCGTTGCACTTCTCGCTGGCGTGTGGCTTGGCGTCGGGGTGCGCCCGCCGCTTGGTGACTGGCCGCGGCTCGTGCGGCTAGGGCTCGGCCTCTACGGTGGCGCCGCGCTCTACGGCCTGGCCGTGGGGCTCCTTGCTGCCAACCCTCTCCGGCACGTTTTGAGCCAGACGGCGGCCCTGCTCCTCCTGCCGGCCGCGGCTGTGGCCTTTGCCGGGGGGGCCCGGGAGCACCCGCACGCCTTGGCGTGGGGTTTCGCTGCTGCCGTGCCACTCGCCCTGGTGGTGCACCTCCTTGCCATCGCCTTCCCCGCCCTGGGGTGGGGAGATCCCATTGAACGCTTCCGCTTCCTGCTCCGCAACGACGCTGGCATGGCGGGAGCGGCGCCGCTCGTGGCCATGACCCTGGGGGGGTACTGGCTGGCCACCCGCCACCGCTGGGCCTTTGCCGCCTGGGTGGGGGCGGTGCTGCTCGTGGCGGGGATTATGTCACGCGGCGGCTGGCTCGCCACGGGGGTGGGGGTGGTCGGGGTGGCGGTTTTCTTGGCGCACCGCCCCGCCCGCCTTCTCGGGGGAGTGGCGGCCGCCGCTGTCCTGTTGGTGGTGGTGTGGTGGTTTGCCGCTGGCGTCGTGGGGCAGCGGGGGCGGGTGGTGCGGCGGGAAGGGACGGTGGCGGCGACCCAGGCAGACGAGGAGCCCCGCTACCGGGCTGTGGCGACGGGGGACGAGAGCGCCTGGGTGCAGCTCGCCGAACGCATGGCGGTGGGCGGGGCGGGACTGGAGCTCGAGGTGGCCTACTCGGGAGCTGGGGGGGGAGGGGCGCAGGTGGTGCTGGCGCTGGACGCCTCGCCGGTGCCGGCGGAGCCGGCTCTCCTGGCCTTGCCCCCCTGTGGGGGGCGGTGCACCGCCATCCGGCTCCTGCCCACACCCACGTCGGCTGCGTTGCTGGACCTGGCCCTCTACGTGCCCGAGGGGGGGGGAAGCTGGGCCGTGTACGGCTGGGAAGTTCGCCAATTCCCGACCGTGGTGGACGTGTACTGGCGCCAGTTACAGCTGCGCGCCCGGGAACTGGCGGTGGGACTCGTGGCGCCGCAGAGGGACCGCAACCTCGACTACCGGGCGAGGGAGCTCGAGGCGGTTGTTGCGCGGTGGCACGCTGCCCCCCTCGCCCGTCGGCTCCTGGGTCACGGGCTGGGGGCCACCTTTCCCTTCCCCAACTCGTCCTGGGACGAATTCGGCCGCCGCATCACCGTTCCAGAGGCGAGCTACATCCATAACTTTTTTGTCTTCTTGGGCTTCAAGCTCGGCGTGGGAGGCCTGGCGGCGCTTGCTGGGCTTGCCGTGCTGCTGGTGTGGGCCTGGCGGGAGGGGCGCCGTCTTGACGAGCGGATGGTCCCCTGGCCAGCGGCGGTGCTTGCCGTGGGGCTGGCGGTGTACCTGCTCTGGAGCGTGAGCTCTCCGGAGATTTACGACTTTCGCGTCGCTCCCCTCTGGGGCATGCTCCTGGCCACAGCCATCGCCACGACCCCACCCCCCCAACCCTGATGCCAGGCCTTTCCTCCTGCAGGGTTTGACGCGAGGGCCGTGTAGCGCTAGACTAAGTCAATGTTTAGCGACGAGATCGAGCGTTTTTACCCGATTGTGGATGCACTGGATACCAGCGAGCCGTTGCCTCGCCCCCAATTTGCGGGTCTGTTGGCAAAGGCGTGCAGGGAGGATCTCGATGCCGAAGAGATTGCGCGCTTGCTCAACGCCACCCGGGACGAGGACAACCGGACCCTCGTGCTCGAGCGCGCTGCCTCCCTCCGTCGTCCCCACGACCGCGAGGTTCTCCTTTTGCCGCCCCTCTACTTTTCTAGCATCTGCGAAAACCGATGCGCTTACTGCGAGTTTTCCACTGGAGGGGGGAAGCAGCTGGACCTCGAGGAGTTCGAGCGGGAGTTCAGCTACCTGCTCTCTCTTGGTTTCCGCAGCATCGAGCTGGTTTCGAGTCAGGATCCTCAGCTCTACCGCCGCGCGGGGGAGTATCGTCCCGAGAGCCAGGTCTTCGATGTTGCCGAGCTGCTTCCCTTCTTCGACATTGCCCACCGGCTGCTGGAGGGCAGTGGTGGGGGGATGCTCACCACCAACATTCCGCCCCTCGACGTGGCGAGCCTTCGGCTCCTCAAGAACCGCGGCCTGGACTGCTTCCTTGTGTGGCAGGAAACCTTCGACCCTAGGCAGTACCGGAAACTCCACTACGCCCATGGGCCAAAGGGCAACCAAGCTTTCCGCCTCAACTCGATGGAGAACGCCATTGCTGCGGGCATCGAGCACCTGGCCGGAGCGTTCCTCAAGGGGCTTCACGACTGGCGACGGGAAGAGGTGTTTCTGTACCTCTTCGACCGATACCTCAGGAAGCGGAACGGACGGGGGTTCTCGATCATTGGTACACCGAGAGTCAAGGGACGATTTGCTCGCTCTTCCCGGATCCGACCGTACCGCGTGTCGGACCAGGACTACGTGCTGAACATTGCTCTTGATCGGATCCTCTTTGACGGCGTTCTCTGGCTCCAGACCCGCGAATCCTTTGCCTTCAACTTGGATCTTATCCAGCGCTTTGGCGGGGGGGTCATCCTCACGCTGGTCAGTTCGACAGCGCCGGGCGGGTATGCTGCTCCCTCCACGACGCACGCCCAGTTCCCGGTTCACAAACAAGATCTCGAGGCGAGCATGGCAGCGCTGCGCTCCGCTGGCATCGACGTGCATCTCGATTGGGACAGCTCGACGCTAGGGACCTTTCTCGGCCGGGGGGAGTGAATGGCGCTGGCAAGGGGAAGCGTCGTTCTGGTGAAACTCGAGCCCGATGTGCCCCAGCACCTGGTGGCGCCGCCGTTTGGCATCCTCTACCTGGCCTCGGCGCTCGAACAGGCTGGCTTCGAGGTGACGCTGGTGCATGAGCCGGGCAGTGAGCGGGTCATCCGGCAGCTGGTGGCGGATGTGCTGCGCTCCCGCCCTCTCCTGATCGGCTTCTCGACGTTGACGGGTCCTTCGATCCTTCCCACCTTGAAAGCTTCTCGCGAGATCAAGCAGGTCAGCAACGTACCGGTGGTATGGGGCGGTTTGCATCCCACCATGCTGCCGGAGCAGACGCTGGAAAGCGGCTGTGTCGACATCGTTGCGGTGGGCGAAGGGGAGGAGACCATCGCGGAGCTGGCAACCGCCCTTGCCGATGGCGGGAAGACCTCCACCCTAGAACGGGTGGCGGGGCTGGTTTTCCGCGCCAACGGAAGCATCCACCGAACTGGGCCACGACCGTTCATCCGCAACCTCGACCAGTACGCGCCGGCCTGGCACTACCTCGACGCGAACCGGTACCTCTTTTCCGATCGCCATTTCTACACTGACATGGGGTCGAGGTTGGGGGCGCCCAAGGTGGCCAGTATCCTCACCAGCCGGGGCTGTCCGTGGCGCTGTGCCTACTGCTACAACCAGTTCGTCAACCGTCGCTCCTTTCGAGCCCACTCGGCCGCGCGAGTTCTCCACGACGTTCGCACCCTCAAGGAGCGGTACGGCGTAGGGGCCCTCATCATTGAAGATGACTGCTTTTTCGCCCACAGGGCGCGGGGACTCGAAATCGCCCACGGGCTGGGCGTACCGTGGACCGTGTCGATCCGCGCCTCCGAGCTCGCGAAGTGGGGCCCCAGTTTCGTCCGAGAGATTGCAAAGGCTGGGTGTCAGGAGGTTCGGATTGGCGCCGAGTCCGGTTCGCAGCGTATCCTCGAACTCATGGAAAAGGATATCAGTGTCGACGACATCCGCACGGCGGTTCGACTCTGTGTGGAGGCGGGGATCCGGCCGGCACTGAACTTCATGATTGGCATTCCGGGTGAATCCGACAGCGACATGCGCATGACGCTCGATCTCATGGACGAGCTCGAAGCGCTGGGGGATGCCGTTGCGGTCAACGGACCGAGCGTGTTCCTCCCCTGGCCGGGAACGGCTCTTTACGAGCGAGCGGTGGCCATGGGGTTCAAGCCGCCGTCACAAACCGCCGATTGGGGTGTCCAGTGGGGAGGACAACTCCCTTCGACCCCGTTCCTGCCACGCAAGTACAGGTTCATCAACTACTATCGTTTCCTCGCCTTCCGCAAGCAGACGGCGTTTCTCAAGTTCCCCTTTTTTGCCACTGTCCTCCAGAGGCTGGCTCGAATGCGCTGGCGGCGCCGTTTCTTTCGGTTCCCGGCTGACTACTACCTGCCTCGCTTCGTGTGGCATTTCTTGCGAGGCGTCGGCTTGCGCAGGCTGAGCACGGCGTTCTATGAGTAGCGCCTGTGAGCCCGCCCAACCTCTTCGTGTCGGGACGTGGGGCCACCACTTGCCAAGAGCGCAGGGCGAATCTCCTGCGGTGCGGTGCGCCTCGCCTTTCCGCGAATCGACCGGAAAAGTCTTGGAGGTGCCGCCGGTGAGAGCTTGCGCCCTCCCCCACTTGGCCGGGACGCTAGGTCTGTGGCGGGTTTCCGAGCGCAGGCTCGCCTCGATCCGTCGGCGGAAGCTGCAACGCCTCCTCCGGCACGCTTATGAGAACGTGGCGTTCTACCGCTCTTTGTGGGAACGGGCCAGGGTGCGCCCGGAAGAGGTGGACGGTCCGGAAGACCTCGTACGCCTGCCGGTGGTGTCCAAGGAGGACCTCCTGAGTTGTCGCCTCGAGGAGCGGCTCGCCCAGGGGATCGACCCGTCGGCCTGCTGGAGTTCGTCGTCGAGCGGGACCACCGGCCACCCGCTCACCGTCTACACCCTTCCCGCTGACCGCACGAGGATGAACCTCGGCTGGTTCCGGGCGTACCTTGCCAACGGTCTGCGCGTGAGCGAGACGATGGCAGCTTTCGTGGGACGGCGGCAGGTGAGGACGAGCCAGCGTTGGTACGAGCGGCTAGGGCTGTTTCGGCGAGTCGAGATCCCGGCCTGGTGGAGCGTCGAGGAGTGGACGGCGCAGCTCGAGTTGCTTCGGCCAGCAGCCATAACCGGGTACGTGATGACGCTGAGACTGCTTGCCGAGCACCTCCGTGACCATCCCCACCACCGCGTCCACCCCCGGCTGGTGTTCCATACCTCCGCCTTGCTGGACGAGGCATCGCGTAGACTGTTCGAGGAACAGCTCAAATGCCGCGTTGTTGACCTGTACGGCTCGGAAGAGGCCGGGTGTATTGCATGGGAGTGCCCCCGCTGCCCGGGTTACCACGTGAACGCCGACCTTGTGGTCGTCGAAATCCTTCGCAACGGTGTTCCCGCTCGTACTGGAGAGGCGGGCGAGGTGGTGGTGACCAACCTGCACTCCTACGCCATGCCCATCATCCGGTACCGCCAAAACGACGTAGCCTCCCTGGCCGCAACCCCTCCTCGGTGTGGTTGGCAGTTCCCCTTGCTGGAGAGGATCGAGGGACGCGTGGAGGACTTCCTGGTTCTGCGAGACGGACGCCGGCTTCCTCCCCACCCCTTTTACCACTGCATCGATCCTGTGCCGGGTGTGCAGAGATGGCGGATTGTTCAGGATCGACCCGGCGAGATGACCCTCGAAATCGTGGCCGAGGAGGAGCAATCGGACGCGGTTCGACGTGCAGTGCTGGCTGGCCTGGCGCAGCTCACCGGCGGCGCGATGGACATTGCCCTCCACCTGGTACCGGAGATCCCCATCGACCCCCGGACCAAGTTCCGCACCATTCGCTCGGCCGTCGGCGCACTGGCGCCCGCCGAGGAGTGGGGTGCGACGGCCAAGGGAGGCAAGTGATGGACACGACGCTCTCCCGCCGCCGGTCCCGCTTCTGGCCGTTGCCCTCGCCACTGTCGGTGTTGGCCGGCTTCCTGCGGTACAACCTGGTCTACCCTCTGGCTCGCCGGCCGCTGCAACCTCGGGCTCTTTGCTTGTATGTGACGTACCGGTGTAATTTCCGGTGCCAGATGTGCGGGATCTGGGAACTCGATGGGGAAGCGCGCGGACCTGAGTGGTCTGTCGAAGAACTCGACGGGTACCTAGACGATCCGCTCTTCTCTCGCCTGGAATTCGTCAACCTCAATGGTGGTGAACCCAACCTGCGTTCGGATCTCCCGGCCATCGCCGAGCTGTTGCTTCGCAAGCTGCGGAAACTGCGCAGGCTGACACTGAACACCAACGGTGTTCCTCCCCAACGGTGTCTCGATCACTGCGAGCGCATCCTGGCCATGTGCCGGGCCAAGGGGGTCCTCTTCAGCGTCAGCGTCTCTCTCCACCGGCTTGGCCCCGCCTACGACGAGATTGTCGGCGTGCCCAATGCCTTTGCTCGGGTTTGGCAAACGCTCCAAGGCCTCAGAGCGTTGCGAGCGTCGGGCGGGCTCTTTCTCTCCACCAACTGCGTTCTCACACCCCTGAGCCTGGATGGTGCCCGCGAGATGCTCGAGTGGGGCGAACGGGAGGACATCCCCGTCAACTTTACCGTTGGCGAGGTGCGGGAACGATTCAACAACCTGGCGAGGGCAGACTCCATCTGCTTTGCCGATCCAACCGAACGCAAGAAACTCTTGGCGTTGCTGCGGGATCTGCGTCAACGGCGCGGGCGCTTGGCGCACCATGCGCTCAGGTACCGAGAGCTGGCGGCCATGGTGGGGGAGGGACGCCAGCGCACCCTTGCGTGTCACTACGCTCTCGCGGGGCTCATTCTCGGCTCGGACGGTTCCCTCTACTACTGCAAGAAGAGCCGAGCCATTGGCAACGTACGCGAGCAGCCAGCGGCCGACATCTACTGGAACGCCGACAACCTCGCCTATCGTCGCCGCCAGCTGCTCGCTCGGGAATGTCCGAGCTGCCTTCCGAACACCCTGAACGCCATCGAGTTGCAGAAGGATCTCGGGAAGCTGGTCGGGCTGCTCCGGTGATGGTAGGTGCGCGCCTTGCGTCCGTCAGGGAAGCAGTTCGGGGGGAACCCGACAGCGCCAGTGCCCAGAGCGAATTGGCAGGGGTCGTCCAGGAGCTGCTGAACGGCGAACTGGACGCTTCACAGCGGGGAGCCAAGCGGGACGCGCTGTGCCAGTATTACCGCTACTTTCTGGATGACGATGGGCGGGTGATGCCATTGGCCGTGTGGGCCTACGTGCAGCGGTTATGGCCTCTTGTCGAATGCGTCGCGGTGAAGGACCGGCCTTGTCGCGTCCTCGACGCAGGCTGCGGCTACGGCACAGAAAGCTACCTGATGGCTCTTCTCGGGTGCGAGGTGACCGGCGTCGAACTGGTCCCCGCGCGAGTGGAGATCGCTCGCTCCCGCGCAGCCTACTTTCGCTCGCTCTACCCTGGCCCTCTCAGTGTCCAGTTTGCCGCCGCCAACGTGCTCAGCCATCTCCAGGCGGGTGGCCAGTACGACATCATTTGGGCTATGGAAGCCATTTCGCACATCCACCCTGCGCAGACCTTCGTCGCACTGGCGGCAGCGGCACTGGTGTCCGGTGGCAACCTGGTGGTCTCCGATCCCAACCGTGCCAATCCCCTGGCGCTCTGGCGCAGCATCGCCATCCGTGGTTCGGTGCGACACAAGACACACCGGAGATTCCTCGACCCGCAGACCGGTGCACCTGTGGAGTACGGGCAGGAGCACATCACGTCCGTAGCAGGTGCCGTGGCGTTGCTTCGCAACGCTGGCCTCGAGGTAACGCGGGTGGCCATGAGTGGGTTTGCGGGGACGACCATCCTGCCACGCTGGCTGGTCCGCCAACCGGTGGTAGCAGCGCTGCTGCAGCGCACGGGAGCAGCGGCTGCCCGCAACCCGTTGATTCGTGGCCTGGGAACGGTTTACACGGTCGTGGCGAGGAAAGCATGAACCTGTGAGGGTCGTCCTCCTCAACACCCATTCGGTGCTCAACTCGGGCGATGCAGCCATCGTCGTGGCGGAGATCGAGCTGCTGCGCGAACTCTTGGGGGACGTGCAAATCACCGCCACTTCCCGCACGCCGCAACAGGATGCCGCGTTCTTTCGAGAACTGCGCGCTACGGTGCTTCCTCCCCTGCTGCCTGCGCCCTCCGTCTGGCGGACGGTGGGAGAGCAACTGGCCGGGTGTATGGGAAACCTCGCAGCACTCCACATGAAGAGGCGGCTCGTCCACGCCATTGCCCGGGCTGATCTGGTCATCTCTTCAGGCGGTGGCTACTTCTTCTCGAACCGCAAGCTACTGCCAGGACCCATGTTCTGGCAGGCGTATGGCCACGTGTTCGTGGCGCAGCGCCTCGGCAAGCGAGTGCTCTTTGCCCCGCAATCGTTCGGTCCCTTTGCTGACCCGCTTTCGGTCAAACTGGTCAGACGTCTGCTGCAGCACCCCAGGGTCGTTGCTGTGCTCGTACGTGAGGCGAGCTCCCTGGAGCTGCTGCGCGCGTTGCCAGCCAACGCGGCGCTGGGAAAGCGCATCG
This sequence comes from Thermoanaerobaculaceae bacterium, assembly GCA_013388425.1. Taxonomy (GTDB): domain Bacteria; phylum Acidobacteriota; class Thermoanaerobaculia; order Thermoanaerobaculales; family Thermoanaerobaculaceae; genus JACADV01. The sequence goes on from JACADV010000054.1 coordinate 9,257, forward strand.
CCCTGTGTCCAGACCTCGCCTTCGTGTTCCCCTCCCCGGTCCCATCCTCCGTACGGCCAGATGGTGCGAGGGGGCGTGCGCCAGTGCTGGGAGTCACCGTCCGGGAATGGAGTTTTCCCGAGTGCTCCGCCGCCGAACGGGACCGGAAGCGGGCCGCGTACCTGCACGCAGTGACCGAAGCGTGTCTGGCATTTCACAGGTCGCAGCAGGGGTCGATTTGTATCTTGCCGCAGGCTCGTGGCCCCGGTCGCTTCGAAGACGACCGCGCGATGGCTCGCGAACTCCACCACCGTCTGGTTAGCGCGATCCCTGCGGCGCATGTGACCCTTGCCGAGCTGGCGCCGGACCTGCCACCGCAGGGGGTGCTCCGCCTCGTGGCAGGCACGGATCTTCTCCTGGCAACGCGCTTGCACTCGGCGATCTTTGCATGTCTGGCGGGTAGACCTTTTCTGGCTATTGGATACCAGCCGAAGACGGCAGGCATCATGAGCATGCTCGGGCTTGAAGACTGCTCCATTCCCATGGGAGCAGTGACCGCCGAGCGACTGACGGCCACTCTGCAGCGGCTGGTCTTGGAGGGCCCGTCCCTGGTCGAGCGGCGGATCCGCCCGGCCACAGCACGCCTCGCTGCCCAGGCGCGTGCGACAATGACAGCAGTACTCCTCCCTCTTGCCGCGGGACGCTGAAGATGAAGATTTTGCTGGTCAATAAGTTCCTCTTCCTCAACGGGGGGAGCGAGGCGTGCCTGTTCGACACGGGCCGCTGGCTGAAGGAGCGCGGACACCACGTGGTGTATCTGGGGATGGCGGACCGGCGCAACGCGCCGCTCGCGGACCCCACCTACCTGGTCAGTCACGTCGACTTGGAGACCGCCTCGTGGCGGGAGCAGGCTCGGGTGGCAGGCCGTATCCTCTGGTCGCTGGAAGCCCAGCGAGTGCTGGAACGTGCCATCGCCGAGCACGCACCTGACATTGCCCACCTCCACAACGTCTATCACCAAATTTCACCGTCCATCCTCCACGTCCTGCGCAGAGCCGCCATCCCCGCCGTGATGACGCTGCACGACTACAAGCTCGTGTGCCCCGTCTACACCCTCTACCGGGCCGGCGGGCCCTGCGAACGGTGCCGCGGTGGGAGGTACACCAACTGCGTCTTGTATCGCTGCTGCAAGGGTTCGTTTGGCAAGAGCTTCCTGGCCGCTGTGGAGATGTTCCTGCACCATCGCGTGCTGAAGGTGTACCGGAGCGTGTCACGCTTCATTGCGCCGAGTCGCTTCTTGGCTGCCAAGGTGGCCCAGCTGGGGTTTTTGGGACCGATTTGCTACCTGCCCAACGCAGTGGATGTGGCCGCGCTGCCGGCACCAGCCACGACGCCGGGTGATGGTGTCGTCTATTTCGGGCGGTTAACGGAGGAAAAAGGGGTTCTCACGGTGCTCGACGCCGTTGCCGGTTTGAACGTACCGTGCACCATCGTTGGCGATGGCCCTTTCGCTGCGAGGCTTCGGGCTGTGGCGGCGCAGCGCCGTCTCACCCACGTCCGCTTCTTGGGTCAGCTTGGCTTCCAAGAGACTCTGAGGCACGTGGCGCGTGCGGCTGTGGTCGTGGTTCCCTCCCTGTGGTACGAGAACGCGCCGCGAAACGTGCTGGAGGCCTTTGCGCTGGCACGGCCAGTGATTGCATCGCGGATCGGGGGGTTGCCAGAACTGGTTCGCGACGGAGTAACCGGCTTGACGTTCGCACCCGGCAACAGCGACGATCTCCGCAGGGCCATGTTGGTGCTCCTGGAGAACCCTCAGGTAGCTGTCGCGATGGGCCTGGCGGGCCGCCGCCTCGTCGAGGCAGAGTATAGTGCTGCGTCGTACACTGGCGGCCTTCTGGCAATCTACGAGGACGCCCTGGGGAGGCATTAAGTTGGAGGCCGCGGTCATCGTCACCTACCGGTGTCCGAGCGCGTGCCAGCGCTGCCACACGTGGCAAAACCCCACGGCAGTCCATGAAGAGTTTTCCCCGGCGCTCCTGGAGAAGCTCCCGGCCCTTTCCTTTTGCAACGTCACGGGCGGTGAACCACTGGTACGCCACGATCTGCCCGAGATCATCGACATTCTGCTTGCCAGGAGCCGCCGGGTGGTGGTTTCGACGAGCGGCTACTTCACCGACCAAACGATGCAGCTGGCCGAGCGGTTCCCGAGACTGGGCATTCGGGTTTCCCTCGAGGGGCTACCGGCCGCCAGCGACCGGCTGCGGGGGATGAAGGACTCTTTTGACCACGGGTTGCGTACGTTGCTGGAACTCACCAAGCGTCGGCACCGCGACGTGGGCTTCTCGGTCACCATCTCCGAGGAGAACGCCCGTGATGTGCCACACCTCTACCGCCTGGCGCGTGGCATGGGGTGGGAGTTCGCCACGGCTGCGGTCCACAACTCGGACTACTTCCATAAGACCGACAACCGGATCACCAACCGCGAAGTGGTTGTTGCGGCGCTGAACGAGCTCATGTGCGAGCTGCTGCGATCCTGGCGGGTGAAGGACTGGTTCCGTGCCTATTTCAATCATGGCATTGTCAACTACGTACAGGGCCGCCCTCGCTTGCTCCCCTGCGCTGCTGGCAGCGGGGTGTTCTTCCTCGATCCGCGCGGCGAGATCCTGCCGTGCAACGGCATGGAGCGCTCGCTCTGGTACCAGAGCTTCGGGAACCTCCACGATGCCGACTTCCACACGATCTGGAACTCCCAGCGCGCTGCCACGATCCGCAAGACTGTCAGCACGTGCCCCAAGAACTGCTGGATGATCGGTACCGTCAGCCCGCTCCTGCGGGCCAACCCTCTCGTGGCGGCACGCTGGATCGTGGGTGCCCAGGCTCGGCGGCTGCGGGGGCGGCAACCGTGAGAATTGCCTTCATCGGACTGAAGGGGCTTCCCGTTCCGTGGACGGGCATCGAGTTCCACGTGGATCGCATCGCGCGCGGCCTGGCGGCCGCGGGGCACCAGGTCACCGCCTATGTGCGGCCGCACTATACCGACGCCACGCTGAAGGAGTATCGAGGCGTTCGTCTCCTTCACCTGCCGACCATTCGCTCCAAGCACCTGGATGCCTCGGTCCACAGCTTCCTGGCAGCCGTGGACGCCCTCTTTCGCCACTACCACGTGGTGCACTTCCACTGCATCGGACCGGGCTTCTTCAGCTTCATCCCCAGACTTTCTGGCAAGCGCGTGGTGTGCACGGTGCACCGGCTCGATTGGCAGTCGGACAAGTGGGGGAGGCTGGCCCGGTGGGCCTTGCGAGTGGGCGAGTGGGTAGTGGTTCACGCGGCCCACCGGCTCATCGTCGTGTCCAAAGACCTCGAGGCGTACTTCTGGGAAACGTATGGGCGGCGTGCCGTCTTCATCCCCAACGGAATCGATCCGGTGCAGCCACGTCCGCCGCAGGAGATCAGCCGCCGCTGGGGCCTTGCTGGGGGGGACTACGTGCTGTTTCTGGGCCGCCTCTCACCCGAGAAGCGCGTTGACTGGCTCATCCGTGCCTTTCGTGCCCTGCCTCGCCCCGAGTGTGATGGGAAGCCGGTCAAGCTCGTGATTGCTGGCGGCTGCAACGCGACGGAACCGTACGTGGCTGCGTTGCGGCAGTCGGCTGGGGACGATTCGCGGGTCGTCTTTGCCGGGTTTGTTTCCGGCACTCTCAAGGAAGAACTGTTGAGCAACGCCGCCCTGTTCGTGCTCCCTTCACGCGTCGAAGGGATGCCGATCGTGTTGCTGGAGGCGAAAGCATACGGGATCTGCTGCCTGGCCAGCGACATCCCTTCCCATCGGGAGCTCATCCACGACGGGGTAGATGGCCGGCTGTTCGCGGCAGAGGATGCGGGGGATCTTCTCGCCAAGCTCCAAGAGACCCTCGACGACGGAGAGGCCCGCGTGCGATTGGTCGCTGCTGCGCGCCAGCGGATTGCCAGCAGGCTGCTCTGGGACGACGTGGTGGCGCGAACCCTCGCCGTTTACCGCGGGGTGTGAGGCCACCCCCCCGCGCCCCGGGGCCGACGCGCGACGGTGACGATGCCACCGCCCAGCCTGCGGCTGCGAAGAAACACGCCGGAGTGGTGACCCAGCAGCACGAGAGGTAGGCTTGCAAGCCTCGAGAGGCGCGAGACCCAGAGTCCCAGCCAGGGTGGCAACCGCTCCAGGTTCAATAGCGTCAAGTCCGCAAACTGCGTGTGGTTCGCCTCGATGATCTCGAGGCCGGCTGCTCGCTGGGCTGCCACCAAACTTTCGCACGTGAGGGGGCCATAAATAGACCCCACCGTGGGGTTGAGCCGCCTGGAGAGGCGGACAATGGAGCCGGGAATGTTTGGCACCCAGGTGATGAGCACTCCGCCTGGGGCCAGGAATCGAGCAAAGGCAGCGAGGACCGCGTCGGGGTCGCCAAAGTGCTCGACCACGCCGAGACTGAACACCGCATCGAACTGGCCGACCAATCCCTCCCCGATTTGGAAGACATCGGCCAGCACCAACGTGGCCGAGGCGGCATGAAGCGCCAGGTGCTTTCGCGCCTGGAGCACCCCCTCCAGCGAGTAGTCCACTCCTAGAGCTGACAGGCAAAAGACCTTCGAAAAGTAGGGGAGCCAGACGGACGAGCCGCACCCGATTTCGAGCAACCTGCCGCCCTTCCGGGCAGCAAGATGACGGCGAAAGATGCGGTCGAGCTCGCAGTCGAGCAGATAGCGGCCGGGCCGTGGCCAGTTGTAGCCGCGCGGTCCGCGAAGGTGACGAGTTCGCCAGTAAGCCGGAGTGGTGAGCGGTTGAGGGCTCACGCACACCTCACCCACCGCATCCCTCGCGCCGCCACGGGAGCACCCTTCATGCGGTGTGGTCCTGCTTGCCGCCAAGATTGCTGGCGGCGAGGGTGCCCACAATCACCCAGAAGGGCACGGCAAGGTGGGGGCTTTCCAGGAGCAGGCTTGTGACCCCGTAGCTGGCGAGGCTGGCGTACAGGCCGAGGATCACCACCAGGGAGGAGGTGCTCTTGCCACCCGCCCCTCGCCTTCCAAGCGCTGCAAGGCCCCGCCCCAGGGCCACGAGGTTGACAGCGGCCACCAGTGCCAGCACGGGAAGCCCCGTGCGCATGGCGATGGTGAGGTAGGTGTTGTGGGCGTTGCCACAGTTGGACAGAGGGGAACTTGCCAACTCGCAGTGGAAATCGGGGAAGAGCGCCGCGGGGGGTCCGAACCCGACCCCCACCCAGGGCGAGTGGCGGATGCGCAGGAGCGCGTTGCGCCACGCTTGCGTGCGGAACGCAACGCTGCTGTTGACGCTGCCCCACGGTGCGCGCCGGACATCCAGGGTGGCAGCACTCCCAGGCCGGGCCCCCGGTGCGGCCATCCCGCCCAGCCAGCGGCGGCTCACCACCGCCAGCGCGTGTCCTGCTGGGACATCTCCGTCAATGACGACTGGCCGACTCAAAGGCAGCGCAGCAAGCGCTGCCGTCACGAGCGCCACGGTCCCCAGCCAAGCGACGAGCCGTGAAGGGCGCAGGTGCTGCACAACTTCGCCGGCCCAGTGCCGGCCTGCAAGCACGGCGAGCAGACTTGCCAGGAGCACGCCGAGCATCGTCCGGTAGGCGGAGAGGAACACCACGAAACTACACGCTGCGACGCCGAACCAGCGGCCGACCCCGCGCCACCCCCTGGTGTAGCGCCAGGGCAGCAGCACACCCACGAGCCCCAGCCACGCCAGGATGCCCGCAAACGACGGCACGGCGTGGCCGTCAATGAGGGAGGGCCGGGCGAGGAACCGCCCCGTCCACACGAGGGCTCCCACCACCGAACCCCCCACCAACGCGCGCGCAACGCGTGCTGTGGTGCCGCCCAGCTCCCGGAAGGCCAGGGCAAAGAAGGCAAACGCAGCGTAGTAAACCAGCGCCGCATCGCGCAGGGCGGCGAGGCCGAACCCCACCGCAAGCCCCCGCGCCGTAAAGGCGGCTCCGACCGCCAGGTACGCGAGGAGCAGCCACTCCAACGCCCCCAGGCGCAGCACCAGCCGCCTCCGCCACACGGTGATGGCCACCAGCAAGCTGCCGAGCAGGAGGATCGTTGCCTCGTTGGCGAAGATCGGCACGCCAGCCAGGGAAAAGTGCAGGCGCGAGAAGTCGCGCTGGAGGGCAGCCACGGCTGCCAGGTGCGCCACGAACACGAAGCGGTACACCCTTGCCAGCACCTCGCTGCCGCTGCCGGTGGCTGCTGCTCCCTGCTCAGGAATGGAGCTGGTCACCGGCGCATTTTCGCACGTTTCCTGGCGCAGCGGGGCAGGTGCGCTGAACTGGGCCCTCAGTCGCTGGGAAAGTGGCGCAGGCGCAAGAGCTGTGCTGCGGCGAGGAGAGCGAAGAGGGGGTAACGACGGTACCTTCCCGAGAGTCGGCGCGGTTCGCTTCCCCAGCGGAACAGCCATTCGCACCCCGCCCGCTGCACCCAGCGCGGCGCCTGGCGCTTGCGACCCGAGAGGAAGTCGAAGGCGGCTCCCACCCCCACCAGGACCGGCGCCTCCAGGCACTCCCGGTGACAGGCCATCCACCGCTCCTGCTTGGGCGAACCGAGGCCCACCCAGACAATGTCCGGGCGTGCCGCGTTGATGGTTGCCATGAGCTGTTCCTCCTCGGCAAACGAGGGGGGGTGAAAGGGCGGCGACGCTGTCCCGACCACCGCCAGGCCGGGGAAGCGTTGGCCCAGGCGCTGGGCCAGCTCGTCGGCAACACCGGCCGCGCCACCGCAGAAGAAGTGGCGCCACCCCGTCACCAGGGACCGCTGGCAGGTGGCAAGCAGGAGATCCGGTCCGTACACCCGCTCTACGTGCCGGTGTCCCTGCAGCCGCAGCAACCAGACGATGGCCATGCCGTCCGGAGTGGTGAGTCCAGCGTGGTTGAAGATGCGCCGCAGGGCGGGGTCGTTGCGGCAGTCCATGATGCTGTGGGCAGGGGTCACGCACACGTACTGACGCTGGCGCTGTCCGATCCACGCCTCGAAGGCGGCCAGCACCGCCCCCATGTCCACGGCCGAAACCCGCACCCCCAGGATGTTGGCGCGCGGCGGCTCCCGGTCGGCGACGCCCTGGCCGGCAGAGACTCCACCCTGGCAACTTGCCCGTGGGGGACCGGCCGGAGAAGGTGTGGCCTGGGGTGGGACGCGGGGCATCGAGGTGGGGGTTACGGCGCCTGGGCGTAGCGCTGCTTGATGGTGGGAACCAGGTACTCGGCAAAACAGCGCTCAAGATCGTAGGCGGGTGCGTACCCCCAGTCAGCTCGGGCGGCACTGTCGTCCACGTCGGCGGGCCAGGTGTCCACGATCCCCTGGCGCTTGTGGTCGGGAGCAAAGGAAATCTCGGCGTTGGGGAACGCCGCCAGCACGAGCTCGCGAATCTCCTGGGCGGAGGGGGCAAAGGCGCCCACGTTGTAGACGGTGTGGTTGAGGCTCAAGCGGGGTGCCGCCGCCAGGCGCAGCAGCGCCTCCACCGCGTCGGGCATGGCCATGAAGGGGATGCGCGTGTCCGGTCGGACGAAGCAGGCGTACGGTTTGCCCTGGGCGGCAGCGTGGAGCATCTCCGGCGCAAAATCGGAGGTTCCGCCGGACGGCACGGTGACCGCGGAGATCAAGCCCGGGAAGCGCAGGCAGCGAAAGTCCACTTTGCCCGCCAATGGCTCGGCGGCCAGCTGCTTGTACCGTTTGGCGTAGTAGCGGCCCAGGTGCTCGCAGTAGAGCTTGTTGCACCCGTACATGGTGGTGGGTTTGGTCCACTCGTTCTCCTTCACCTTGCCGACTCGAGCCTTGGTGTCCAGGTCGGGCAGGCCGTAGGCGGCAATGGAGGAAGGGTAGAGGAACACCACCGGCTTGCCGTGCGACTCCCCCTGCCGCTGGGCGAACTCCAGGAGGTTGAGCGTGCCGTCCACGTTCACCTCGTGGGCTGCCACGGGCGTGAACTCCGAGCGCGTGGAGAGCAACGCCGCCAAGTGGAACACCAGGTCCACCTCGAACTCCGCGAGGATCCTGTCCAAGAGGCTGCGGTCCAGGATCGAGCCGACGAACTCCTGACTGGTACAGCGTGCCACCTCCGCTTCGAGGGGGCGAACGTCCAGTGTGACGATGGGCTTCTCGCTCTGCTGTGCCAGTCGCTCGATCAGGCCGTGGCCGATCTCGCCGCCCGCTCCGGTGATGAGGATCGCTGCTGTGCGCATCGCGCCTCCCGTCCGGGAATTCCGGCCGCACCCCGGAGTGTGAAATGTATCACGAAGCTCCCCACCCCTGCGGCAAAAAGGGTGTCACAATGCCCCACCATGCTTGATGCCGCCACGCCGCTGGGCAACTCGCCCACAGCCATTGCACGGTCCACCCTCACGGTGCTCGCTGGCAGCGCCGTGGCACTCGTGGGGGCAGTAGCCGTCCGCATCCTGATTGCCCGCACGCTGGCCACGAGCGAGGTGGGCATCTTTGTGCTGGCCATGGGGATCGTTTTCGCGGCCGCTGGCGTGGCCAGTTTGGGGCTTGGTCAGGCAGTGGGGCAACGGGCGGCAGCACACCTCGCCGCCGACGACGTGGTGGGGGCGCGCAGCAGCGGTGCCACGGGCGTGACGCTGGCCCTGAGGAGCGGCGTGGTGAGTGCACTGCTCCTCGTGGCCGTGTCGCCCCTGCTCGAGCGACTGTTTGGAATGACTCACCTGGCGGCCACCATCTCGCTGCTCTTCCCGGTGGTGATCGCCCAGCCTCTGGGGGCGGCAGCAGTGGGGATCGGCCGAGCGTGGGGCGACTCGGTGGGGCGCGCCCTCATCCGGGAAGCGGGGGGTGGGTTGCTGCGAGTCGCCGGGGTCGCCGTGGGTGCCGCCGTCGTGGCCGACGTGCGCGTCACCGCCGTCGGTCTCGCTGCCGGCGTGTTTTTGGGAGAGGCGGGCTACGCCCTCTTTGTCTGGCGCAAGGGGTGGTTTGGCGTGGGCCGGAAGGGGGGCTGGGACGGGGAGTTGCTCCGGCGCCTGCCACCCTTCTCGGGGATGATGGCCGTCTACCAGGTGGAATCGTGGCTCGATGTGCTCGTCCTCGGCCTCTTCGCCCCTGCCGCGGTGGTCGGCGTCTACGGCTTGGCGCGAGGGTTTCTCCGGGCAGTCCAGTTGGTGGAATTGGCCACGAGCCATGCCTTCTTGCCCAACGCGACGGTGTTGCTTGCCCGGGAGGATCGTGTGGGCCTGAAGCGCCTGTTCGTGCGCGCACGCCTCTTGCTCTTCTTGCTCCAATGGCCGGTCATTGGCCTCTCGCTCCTCGTCCCCGAGGAGCTCTTGGGGCTTTTATTTGGCGATGCGTTTGCAGTGGCGGGCAACGCTCTGCGGCTGCTCGCCGTGGCGGCGCTGCTGTCGGCCCTGGTGAGCGCAGCGAGAAAGGAATCCCTCATCGCTGCTGGGAGAGCCCGGGCTGCCGTGGCGGTGGATACCGCAAGCACGGCCACTGCAGCGGTGGCACTCTTCAGCCTGGTCCCCAGATGGGGCGGCAACGGTGCGGCTCTCGCGGTTCTGCTGGCAGCGGTGCTACGGGCAGCGGCCCTGAGCTGGCTGGTCGGCAGCCGGTACCGCTTGCTGGCGCCGCGCCGCGAGCTGCTCGGCGCTCCCCTCCTGGCCCTGACGCTGGCCGGTTGCTGGCAGCTCCTCCCAGGCAAAGCCAGCTGGCCGACCGCCTTCCAGCTACTGGGAGCCGCGGCCACGGCGGGTGTCGGCTCGCTGGCCTGTGCAGTGGTTCTCTGGCGGGAGCAGCACCGGGCCAGCGCTCGTGCCACGGCGGGGGAAGGTGGCGCCAAGGGTAGCCCCACCTACGGGAAGCCGTTGCTCTGAGAACCGCTCCTGGGCTCGGCCCTTCTAGGCGATGGTCACCTCGGGATCCAGGTAGACGTCCTGGATGGCGTGGAGCAGCTCCACGCCCTCCGCCATCGACTTCTGGAACGCCTTGCGGCCGGAGATCAACCCCATGCCACCGGCCCGCTTGTTGACCACGGCCGTCACCACCGCCTGGCGGAGGTCGTCGCGGCCCGACGCCCCGCCCGAGTTGATGAGGCCGGCGCGCCCCATGTAGCAGTTGGCCACCTGCCAGCGGGTCCACTCGATGGGGTGGTCGGGGACGAGCTGGTCGTAGACGAGCTTGTGGGTCTTGCCGAAATTGAGGGCCAGGTAACCGCCGTTTCTCTCCGGTGCCTTCTGCTTGATGATGTCGGCTTCGATGGTGACGCCCAGGTGGTTTGCCTGACCAGTCAGGTCCGCGGCCACGTGGTAGTCGGTGCCGTCCTTCACGAACGCCGGGTTGCGCAGGTAGCACCAGAGCACCGTGAACATGCCGAGCTCGTGGGCGCGGGCAAAGGCCTGGCTCACCTCCTCGAGCTGTCGGCGCGACGTCTCGGAGCCAAAGTACACGGTGGCGCCCACGCCCACCGCCCCCATGTCGAAGGCCTGTTCCACCGAGGCCCAGAGGGTCTGGTCGTAGATGGTGGGGTAGGTGAGCATCTCGTTGTGGTTGAGCTTGACGATGAAGGGGATCTTGTGGGCCCAGCGACGCGCCACGGCCCCCAGCACGCCAACGGTGGAGGCCACCGCGTTGCAGCCGCCCTCCACCGCCAGCCGGACGATGTTCTCCGGGTCGAAGTAGATGGGGTTGGGGGCAAAGGAAGCAGCCCCCGAGTGCTCCACCCCCTGGTCCACGGGCAGGATGGAGAGGTACCCCGTGCCAGCCAAGCGGCCCGTGGAGAACAACCACTGCAGGCTGCGCAGCACGGCGGGGGGCCGGTCGGACGGGGCCACGACCCGGTCGACGAAATCCGGGCCTGGCAGGTGGAGCAACTCCTTGGGGATTCCCTGACAGGTGTAATCGAGCAGGTGAGCCTGCTCACCGAGGCGGGTGCGGGTGGGCGTGTCCATGCTCGTACCTCCGCTCTTCATTGTACCCACCGTCGGCAGCGTCCGTTCCCTCCCACGCGGCGGCCGGAACGCCCAGGGCCGCAAGGGTGGTGGCAAAGTCCTCGGGCAGGGGGGCGGTCACGACGAGCTCGGGGGTGGAGGGAGTGCGGGGCAGGTGGAGTCGTGCCGCGTGCAGGAGTGGGCGCGCGAGGGTCAAGGCCTGGCGCAGGGTCGCCTCCTTGACGCCGCGGTGGCGGGGGCCACCGTAGAGGTCGTCACCCACGATGGGGTGCCCGGCGTGGGAGAGGTGCACCCGCAGCTGATGGGTTCTGCCGGTGCTGGGCTCGAGGGCCACCAGGCTCACGTAGCGGGCGCGGTGGAGGACGCGGTAACGGGTGGTGGCCGGACGTCCCTCGGCAGCGACCGTCATGCGCCTTCGGTCGGTGCGGTCGGGGGCGAGCGGCGCTGTCCATTGACCCTGCCGCGGCCTCGGGCACCCCCACACCAGGGCCAGGTAGGTCTTGCCCACCAACCGCTGCGCAAAGGCGGCGACCAGGTCGCGGTGGCTCTCCTCGTCCCGTGCCAGCACCACCACCCCCGAGGTGCCCACGTCGAGACGGTGCACCAACTGCACCGACTCGGCCACGAGCCCGTACCCCGCTCGCTCGTCGGCGGGGAGGGCTGCCAGCAGGCGGGCCACCGCTCGGTGGGGATCGCGCCGGCTCGTGTCCAGGCTCACCCCGGCCGGCTTGGCCACGACCACGAGGCGCTCGTGGGCGAAGAGGATGCGCGCCACCATACGGAGCCAAGCATGCCACGCCGCGCTTGGGGCGGGGTGGGACCGCTTTATGCCTGACGTGGGCTGACCACAGGAGTGGGCAATCCGCTCCTACCCCTTGACAACTCGGACGTCGGGGCTAATCTTATTTGTCGTGGAGACTGACGTCTCGTCCGAGCACCCGCCAAGTAGCCCCGGCGGCCGCTCCGTTCCCGACGGCGCCGCAGGGCTGCTGTCGCCACCCACCGCCATCCTGATCCTTGCCGCAGGGATTCAAGGGTCCCTCTCGTCCGCGTGGCAAGGTTTCCCCGGGTCAGCCAACTAGGCTTGAACATCATGTTTCCGCCGCCCCGAGAGGCGATTCCGCTGGCCACCGGTGGTGCGGTCGCGCACACGACCAGGCCAATGCTCGGCAACGAGGGGAGGAGACCCAGCCAATGACAGAAGGACCAGCTGTCGACTCGCTCCTTACCAGCGCGCGGCGCGAGGCAATCTGCCGCATCTTTTCCGAAGATTTCGACCCCGCGCGCTGGAACGACTGGCGGTGGCAGATCCGCCATCGTTTGACCAAACTGGAGCACTTCGAGCGGTTGCTGCGCCTCACCGCCAGCGAGCGCCGCGGCTTGCAGCTCGCCCAGGAGAAGTTCTCGGTGGCGGTGACGCCGCACTTTGCCGAACTCATGGATCCTAAGGATCCGCGCTGTCCAATCCGCCGACAGGTGGTGCCCCGGGAGGAGGAGATGCTGGTGAGCCGCGGGGACATGATCGACCCCTGCGGGGAGGACGCCGATTCCCCGCTGCCGGGTCTCGTCCACCGCTACCCGGATCGCGTGCTCCTGCTCGCCCTGGATGCGTGCGCCGCCTACTGCCGCTACTGCACCCGCTCGCGGCTGGTCAACCAGGGGGAGCTGGACCCCCTCCCGCGCCGGCTCGACGCCATCGTGGCGTACCTCGAGCAACACGCCGAGGTTCGCGACGTGCTCGTGTCGGGGGGCGATCCCCTCCTCTTCTCCGACGACCGGCTCGACGACCTCTTGGGGCGTCTGCGCTCGGTGAAGCACGTGGAGTTCCTGCGCCTGGGCAGCCGCGTGCCGGGGTTCTTGCCGCAGCGGATCACCCCCCAGTTGGCCGCGATCCTGCGGCGCCACCGGGCGTGGCTCTCGCTCCACTTCTGTCACCCGCGGGAAATCACCCCCGACGTGGCGGCGGCCTGCGACCTGCTGGCCGACGCCGGCATCCCCCTGGGGAGCCAGACGGTGCTCCTGCGGGGCGTCAACGACGACGCGGCAACCTTGAAGAAGCTCTTCCACGAGCTGCTCAAGGTGCGAGTCCGCCCGTACTACCTGTACCAGTGCGACCCGGTGGTGGGGACCGGTCACTTCCGGACGTCGGTGCGCACCGGCCTGGACCTGATGGCCACCTTGCGTGGGTTCACCTCGGGGTACGCGGTGCCCACCTATGTCATTGACGCCCCGGGCGGGGGTGGGAAGGTACCCCTGCAGGTCGAGACGGTGCTCGCCTACGATGCGGACGGCACTGTCCACCTGCGCAACTGGGAAGGGAAACACTTCACCTACCTCGATCCCCTGCCCGGTGCCTGAGATGCGTCTCTCGATTGGTCTCTGTTACGACCACAAGGACGAGTACCTGGCGGCCGGTTTTTCCCCTCTCGAGGTGATGGAGTTTGACGACGAGGACACGGTGGCGGGGCTGGCGGCAGGGTTGACGGCGCTGGGCCACCGGGTGGAGCGGGTTGGCCGCGGGGTGGAGCTGGCGCGACGGCTGGTGGCTGGCTCCCGGTGGGACTTGCTCTTCAACGTTGCCGAGGGGGTGCGGGGCCGTTCCCGCGAGGCTCAGGTCCCGGCCCTGGCGGAGCTGTTTGACCAGCCCTACACCTTTGCCGATCCCCTTACCTGCGCCGTGACCCTCGACAAGGCCATGGCCAAGCGCATCGTCCGCGACGCGGGGATCCCCACTGCCGCCTTTGCTGTGGTGGCGGACCTGAACGATCTGCAGGGCCTTTCCCTCGCCCCGCCCCTCTTTGTCAAGCCGGTGGCGGAGGGGAGCTCCAAAGGGGTGACGGGGAGCTCGCTGGTCGCCTCCCGCGAACAGCTCGCCAGCGTCTGTGGGGCAATGCTGGAGAGCTTCCGCCAACCGGTCCTGGTGGAGCAGTTCCTCGCCGGGCGCGAGCTGACGGTGGGGATCGTGGGCAACGGCCCCGAGGCGCGCGCCATTGCCGTCATGGAGGTGGCCATCACGGCGGGTGCCGAGGACTACGCCTACACCGCCCTCAACAAGAAGGAGTGGCAGCAGCGCGTCACTTACCGGCTGGTGGAGGACGAGGTGGCGACGGCAGCGCGCCAGCAGGCGCTGGCTGCCTACCGCCTGCTGGGATGCCGGGATGCGGCGCGCATCGATCTGCGCTGCGATGCCAGTGGCGTACCCAACTTCCTGGAGGCCAACCCCTTGCCCGGCCTCAACGCCGAGTGGTCGGACCTGCCGCTCATGACCCGCATGGCTGGCGCAAGCTACGAAGAGCTGCTGGCCTGGATCGTCGACGCCGCCCGCCGGCGCTATAGCCAATGAGCGCGCCAGCTGTCGCCATCCTCCACCCCCCTGTGGGTGTAGACGCCGACGCGTCCACGGCCGATGTCCTGGAGCAGGTGGAGGTGGTGGCGCAGGCGCTGGAGGAAAACGGCATCCCGCACCGGGTGGCGGAGGTCCCCTTCGCATCGGTGTGGGAAGCGCTGCGGCCGGGCAGTGGCGAGGTGGTGTTCTCCCTCCTGGAGGCGCCCCCGGGCGCCCCCCACCTGCAGGCCGCGGCCACGGCGGTGCTGGAACTTTCGGGGCTCCCCTTCACCGGCTCCGGCTCGAGCGCCATCTGGCTCACCACGGACAAGGTGGCCACCCGGGCGGTGCTGGCGGCAGAGGGGGTGGCGGTGGCGCCCGGCGCGCCCCTGCGGCGGGGCGACGCGAGCGTCTTCCAGCGCATCCCCCCGCCGTGGATCTTGAAGCCAGCCCGGGAGGATGCCTCGCTGGGGCTGGACGGGGACGCCGTGGCCGTTACCCGCGAGCAGGCGGAGGCTCGCGCCGAGGAGCTTTCCACGCGCTTTCCCGGCCAGCCGATCCTCGTGGAGCACCTGCTGCCCGGGCGCGAGTTCAACGTCTCCATCCTCGAGCGGGAGGGGGCGCCCTGGGTGCTCCCCGTGGCCGAGATGGACTTTTCCGGGCTGCCGGCTGGCACGCCGCCCATCGTGTCGTACGAGGCCAAGTGGGAGGAGAGGCACGCCGCCTTCCGCGGCACCGTCCGCCGCTTCCCCGAGGGGGGGGACGAGGGCGATCTCCTGGCCGCCGTCCAAGCCGTGGCCCTCCAGGCCTGGCACCTCACGGGCCTTGCCGGCTACGCCCGCGTTGACATCCGCCTGGACGAGGGGGGCACGCCCTGCGTCCTGGAGGTGAACGCCAACCCCTGCCTGGCCCCCGACGCCGGTTTCCTGGCCGCGGCGGCGCAGGCCCACCTCACCCCCGCCGCCGTGATCGCCCACATCGTGGCCGCGGCGCGTCGGGCGAGGGGAGCGTCGTGAGGCTGCGTCGAGAGCTCGTCCCGGGCGACCGCGCTGCCATTGCGGCGGTGGTGCGCCGGACAGGCTTCTTCAACGCCGAGGAGATCGCGGTGGCGCTGGAGCTGGTGGAGGATCGCCTGGCCAACGGTGAGCACAGCCACTACCGCTTCCTCGTTGCCGAGGAGGGGGACGTGGCCGTGGGCTACGCGTGCTGGGGGCCGATCCCAGGCACGGTGGCATCGGCGGACCTGTACTGGATTGCCGTGGATCCCGCTTGGCAGGGGCGTGGGGTGGGGCGATCGCTGCTCGCCGAGGCGGAAGCGTGGATGCGCTCGCAAGGGCGCCGGCGCGTGTACATCGAAACCGCCACGCGGGCGCAGTACGCGCCGACGCGGGCCTTCTACCTGGCCTGTGGCTACCAGCTCGCCGCCGAACTGCCCGACTACTACGCCAGTGGCGACGGCAAGGCCATCTTCCTCAAGGTGCTCGACTAATTGGCATCCACCCGTGCGGCCGGGGCGGTGAACTCGGCCAGCAGCGGGGCATGGTCCGAGGGCTGCTCCCCCTTGCGTTCGTCGCGATCGATGCTGGCCGCCACGCAGCGGTCCGCCAGCGCCCGGCTGGCGAGGATGTGATCGATGCGCAGCCCCCAGCCGCGGTGGAACGCTCCCTGCCGGTAGTCCCACCAGGTGTACAGACCCCCCTCCGGGTGGTGCAGGCGGAAGGTGTCCACGAACCCTGCAGCCAAGAGCGCCTGGAACGCCGCCCGCTCGGGGTCGGAAAAGAGGATGCGCCCGCGCCACAGCTCCACGTCCCACACGTCCCGCTCGTCCGGAGCCACGTTGAAGTCGCCGCACACCGCCACCTCGGCTGAGGCCGCACAGGTCTCGGCCAGGTACTCGCGCAGCCGCTCTAGCCACGCCAGCTTGGCGCGGTAGGCGGGGTGCTCCACGTCCTTGCCGTTGGGGACGTACACCGACACCACCCGTACGGCGCCGATGCTGGCGGCGACCAGGCGTCGCTCGGCGCCCTCCGCCTCTTCGGGGAAGCCGAAGCTCGTGTCGCGGGGCTGCTCGCGGCTCAAGATGGCCACGCCGTTGTAGGTTTTCTGCCCGAAGGGCGTGCAGTGGTAACCCAGCGCTTCGAGATCGGCGCGCGGGAACTCCTCGTCCACCACCTTGGTTTCCTGCAGGCAGACCACGTCTGGCTGCCGCCGCTCCAGCCACCGCACCAGCCGCGGCAAGCGCGCCCGTACCGAATTGACGTTCCAGGTGGCGATGCGCATTCACACACTCCTCGAACTCCACGGGACGAACCCTCGCGCCCCTCACCAAGACTACCGTACCGCGGGGGAAGCGAACCTCCAACCCCCGTCCCCCGAAGGTACCTCGGCCCGCTCTACCCGTCATCTTGAAGCAGCCGAAGGTCACTGAAGGATCCCCACACACCCGGTCGGTCGCACGAACGCGAGCCTGCAGGGATGACGGGACCCTTTCGTTGGTGGGCAGGCTCAGGATGAGCGTGGGTGGCGGGGTGGCACCGGTTGTGCATGGCGACCAGCGAGGAGGGAGGACGCCATGAGAAACAGAACGGTGTGCCTGCGGTTGGTCGTAGTCTGGATGCTGACTCCTGACCTGGGTGGCGGCACCGCTGGCAGCTGTCCGTGGGCTGGAGGGTGTTGGGACGGCGAGATCGGGCCAGCGGGGCGATGAGGAAGGTGCTGGCTCTGGGCTGGGCCTGCCTCTTGGGGATTCTGGCCCAGCCGACGCTGGGTCAGGCCCCATCCATCGACACCTGCTGCCGCCGCGTGCTCTTCTCCGGGCGGTTGGCGTTTTGGGCCGGCACGAGATCAGTTTTTCGCGCGTCACCCGCGAGGGCGTTGTGGAGCCGCGGGGACACGTGTCGGTACCGCTCGAGGCGGGGGAGCGAACCGTTTTCGAGCGGACCAAATCCCCCTACCGAATCCTGATGGATGCCTTTTTCCTGGCGGCGGATGGCGGGACCTGCGCCGCCTTCTTCCAGGAGCGGAACGTGTTCGTACCGTGCAGCGGCGGCGCGCCGGTGCACTGGAAGTCCCGGGGTTCGGAACTGGAGCCGCTCGTCCGGCGGTACGAGGCGCAGCACCACCTCCCCCCGGTGCCGCTGCCGCAGCTTGCGCAGGTTGAAGGCTTTCGGAACACTTGGTGGGTGCTGGAGAGGGTGACGAGTTTCGACGAGCAGACTGGCACCGCTACGGGCAGGGACCGGGTGCGGATCGTCGCCCGGGATGGTACGCTGCTGGGCGAGCTGGCGCTGGGGGGCACGGCGATGGGAATCGGAGTGATGGGGGATCGGTTCCAGGCGCTCCTGTCCGACGGTCGTCTCGAGCCGCTTCCGGTGGAGTTCTCTCGGCGGTGAACAACAGTCGAACCTGTTGGGAGCGTGCTCTGCTCGAGTGGCGCTTACTTGCGACCCGAGCGCTGGTTTGGGTGCTCGTGGTCTCCTGGGTCGTTGCGGTGGTGGCCGCGCTGGCAGTGGATTGCGACGTGGCCAGTGTGGCGCCGCTCGTGGGCTATGCCCTGGCGGTGGCGCTGTTCGCCGGAGTCTGGGGAGGGCAAGACGAGCGGGCGCTGCGCCGCTGGCTGGACGGCTCGCTCATGTCGCCGCGGGCCGGCCTGCTCGTTGCGGTGGTGGCGCGGTTCGTGCCGCTGCTGCTGGTGGTCACCATCGACCGGCTCCTGTTGGCGGCCAGCGGCCTCGAGGGCGGCAAGGGGAGCGGGCCTGACGCCCTGCTGGTGTCCATGGCTGCGCTCCTGCAGATGGCCGCGCTGTGCACCCTCCTGTCGCTGGTGTTGCCGGATTCCTCCAATTCCGTCGTGTTCCTGCTCCTGGCGTTCGGAGCCTCCACGCAAGTGCTTGGGCTCATGGACTCGCCCACGGCCCTGCGGCGAGCTGTTCTGGCGATCGCAAACCCGCTCCTGTGGGGGGTCCCGGAACGCAGCTGGACCTCCTGGTGGGGACCGCTCTTGACGGGGGTGGGCCTGCTTGCGATGGCGGGCCTGCTGGCACCGGGCTGGCGGCCACTGCGCCGCGCTCCGCTCTCCGGGCGAACCCTGGAGCTGCGCGGGGTGCGCAAGGAGTTCGGAGGCCTGCTGCGGCGCCGCGTGGCGGTTCTCCGCGGGATGAGCTTTGGTGTGAGAGACAGCACGCTGCTCGGCCTCGTGGGCCGCAACGGGGCAGGGAAGACGACCACCCTGCGGATCGTCCTGGGGCAGATTCCGGCGAGCGACGGCGAGGTAATCTTGAATGCAGAAACACTTCGGGTGGTTCGCTTGCTGCCCGAGGGGGACCCCCTGGCCGCTGGCCTCAAGCCCCGCCACTACCTGCCGCTCTTCACAGTTGGCGTGTCTCCCGAGCGGGTCGGGAAACTGGCGGAGATGCTGCACGTGGTTGGCTTGCTCGATACCCCGGCGGGGAAGCTGTCCGCTGGGCAGCGGCGCCGCTGTGCCCTCCTCGTTACCCTGGCCGGTCCCGCTCGAGTGTACCTGCTGGACGAGCCTTCCGGTGGCATCGACCCGGTCGAGCTCGAAGCGGTGAAGAACGCCCTGGCACTCGTGCGCAGCGAGGGGGCGGCAGTGGTGCTCAGCACCCACCTGCTGCGCGAATTCGACGATGCGCTCGATGAGGCAGTGCTCATCGAGGGGGGGCGGGTGCTGGCGAGTGGCCGGCTCGCGCACCTGCGCGACGCCCTGGCGGTGTTCGAGGTGGCAGGCGGCGCCCCAGGCAGCACCGAGGCTGCCGGGGTGAGGTCCGGCTCGCGCCTCATCGTACCTGCCGAGCGCGCCGCGGAGACAAGCGCCGCCTTGGCCCAGCGAGGCGCCGAGGTTCGCCGCGTTCCCACCAACCTCCACGACGTGTTCCTCTTCGCGCTGGAACGGGGTGTCGAGGCCGGGGGGCGAGCCAGCTCGTCACCCGGCGGCGGGGGCGGCGAGGCCGTGCCGCTGTAGCTTGCTGCGCAAGGTACTCTCGGCTATGCCGAGGAGGCGAGCCGCGTGCCGCTGACTCCCACCCGAGCGTTGGAGGGCCAGCGCCAGGGCCTGGCCGTAGGCCGACAGCGTCCGCACAGCCCCTGGCTGTAGTCACACGCGCAAATTTCGGAAAGTGGTCGATTCGTCAATGCTGGTGCGTCTTATCGCCCAGTCACGTGTGACCCCCCGTGTGGAAGACGGGATCAACCCTCTTGCCCCACGGGGGGCCGTCGAAGCCCTGGCAACGGCGTGGGAGGCCCCCGAGCTACCGTGTCACCGGATCGGGCGCCTCGGGGTCGATGCCAAACTCAGCCATGGCCCTGGTCACCGTGGCAGTGGGCACGGTTCCCTCGCGGGCCAGCGCCGCCAGGGCAGCCACGACCACATGCTCGGCATCGGTCTCGAAGTGACGACGCAGCGCCGCGCGGGTGTCGGACAGGCCGTAGCCGTCGGTGCCGAGCACGGTGTAGTGGCCCGGGATCCAGCGGGCCACTTGGTCAGGCACCGCCTTCATCCAGTCGGATGTGGCGACCACTGGCCCCTGTCCCGCGGCGAGGCACGTGGTGACGTAGGGGAGGCGGGCCGGTTCGCCGGGGTGCAGGCGGTTCCAGCGCTCCACAGCCAGTGCCTCCGCGCGCAGTTGCTGGTAGGAGGTGACGCTCCACACTTCGGCCCCCACCCCGAAGTGAGCGGCGAGGATCTCGGCAGCGCGCAGGGCCTCGCGCAGCAGGGGGCCGCTACCGAGAAGCCGCACCACTGCCGCCGCGCCGTCGGGGGCGGGGCGCAGGCGGTACATGCCGCGGAGGATGCCCTCCTCGACCCCGTCTGGCATGGCTGGCATGGCGTAGTTCTCGTTGTAGACGGTAAGGTAGTAGAAGCAGTCCTCCTGTCGTGCCACCATCCGCTCGAGCCCGTCGGCCACGATGACGGCCAGTTCGTAGGCAAAGGCTGGATCGTAGGCGCGCACGCTGGGGACGGCGGAAAAGAGCAGGTGGGAGTGGCCGTCCGCGTGCTGCAGCCCCTCCCCCTGGAGGGTGGTGCGGCCGGCGGTGGCCCCCACCAGGAACCCCCGACCGCGCGCATCGCCAAAGGCCCACACCAGATCGCCGACGCGCTGGAAGCCAAACATGGAGTAGAAGAGGTAGAACGGCACCAGCAATTCGCCGTGCGTGGCGTAGGCAGTGCCGGCGGCGGTGAAGGAGGCCATGGCCCCAGCTTCGGTGATCCCCTCCTCGAGGATCTGGCCGTTGCGCTCCTCGCGGTAGCGCAGGATCATGCTGTGGTCCACCGGTTCGTAGAGCTGGCCCTGTGGCGCGTAGATCCCCAGCTCCTTAAAGAGCGACTCCATGCCGAAGGTGCGGGCCTCGTCGGGAACGATGGGGACGATGCGGGGCCCCAGTCCCGGGTCGCGCAGCAGGGCGCGCAAGAGCTGCACCAGGGCCATGGTGGTGGACACCTCGCGACCGGCCGAGCCGCTGCGGAACTCCTGCCAGATGTGCCGAGGCGGCAGGGGTGGCACGACCACCTGCACGCGGCGCAGCGGCAACTCGCCGC
Organism: Thermoanaerobaculaceae bacterium; assembly: GCA_013388425.1. Classification (GTDB taxonomy): domain Bacteria; phylum Acidobacteriota; class Thermoanaerobaculia; order Thermoanaerobaculales; family Thermoanaerobaculaceae; genus JACADV01. The sequence goes on from JACADV010000054.1 coordinate 30,057, forward strand.
CCAGGGCGCGGCGCCGTTCGGAGAGGTACTCCACCTCGGGGCTGGCTGCTCCCGGGTGGTAGTAGGGCGGCTCGCCGTCCTCCAGTTCTGCGTCGCTGATGGGGAGCTGGAGCACGTCGCGGAACGCTTTGAGCTGGGCCACGTTGAGCTTCTTCTGCTGGTGCGTGGTGTAGCGTCCCTCGAAGTCGCGCCCCAGCGCCCACCCCTTCACGGTCTTCACCAGGATTGCCGTGGGCCGGTCTCCTGGCTGGGTGGCCAGGGCGTAAGCGGCGTACAGCTTGCGGTAGTCGTGGCCACCGAACTTGAGGTTCCACAGGTCGAAGTCGGACAGGTGCGCCACCAGGGCCAGAAGCCGCGGGTCGGCGCCAAAGAAGTGCTCGCGCATGAAGGCGCCGCCCTCCACGTGGTAGCGCTGCCACCAGCCATCCACGATGGTGTTGAGCCGCTCCAGGAGCACCCCGTGCTCGTCGCGGCGTAGCAGCTCGTCCCACTCGCGGCCGAGGATGACCTTGATCACGTTCCACCCCGAGCCGCGGAACACCGCCTCCAGCTCCTGGATGATCTTGCCGTTACCGCGCACCGGTCCGTCCAGGCGCTGGAGGTTGCAGTTGACCACGAACACCAGGTTGTCGAGCCCCTCGTTGGCCGCCACGTGGAGGGCGCCCAAGGCCTCGGGCTCGTCGGTTTCCCCATCGCCCACAAACGCCCATACGCGCGATGCCGAGGTGTCCTTCACCCCCCGGTGCTCGAGGTAGCGGTTGAAGCGCGCCTGGTAGATGGCGTTGAGCGGCCCAAGCCCCATGGAGACGGTGGGAAACTCCCAGAACTCCGGCAGGGCGCGCGGGTGGGGGTAGGAGGGGAGGCCGCCCGCCGTTTCCCGACGGAAGGCATCGAGCTGGGCGGCGCTGAGCCGCCCCTCCAGGAAAGCGCGGGCGTAGATGCCCGGGGCGGCGTGGCCCTGGTAGAAGATCTGATCGCCGCTGCCGTCCGCCTTGCCGCGGAAGAAGTGGTTGAACCCCACCTCGTAGAGCGCCGCTGCCGAGGCGTAGGTGGCCAGGTGCCCGCCGAGGCCGGGGAACCGGTGGTTGGCGCGGGTCACCATGGCCATGGCGTTCCAGCGCACGATGCGGCGGATGCGCTTCTCCATGACCTCGTCGCCGGGGAAGGGGGGTTCCTGCTCGGGGGAGATGGTGTTGATGTACGGGGTCTGGATGACCTCGATCCCCAGGTGCTGCATGCGGGCCCGCTTGAGCACCTTGCGCAGCAGGAAACGCGCCCGTTCCCGGCCGGCCGTGGCCAGGACCCGGTCGAGGGATTCGATCCACTCGGCGGTTTCGGCCGGGTCGGCGTCGTAGAGCTGCTCCTTGAACGTTTCGTCCCTCATGGTGTTCCCCTCGGGCCGGCCAGCGCTCCTGCTCGCCCAACCCCCTCGTTCCCTGTGCGAGAACAGCACGGGCCGAGCCTCCCTTCCACGCCGGGAGCGACCCCTGCCCGATGCGCTAAGCTACCTTGCAGTGTACCGCTCCTGCCGCCGCTCCCCCGCCGCCTCCCCTTCCCCTCGGCGCCTGTGGACCCGGGCCGCGGCAGCGCGCCTGTGGTGGACCCCTCCCCTGCTCCTGCTTGCCTCCCTCACGCTCTTCACCGTGCTGTGGCGGCCCCTCGCGGCCCAGGGGCTCACCGGCCCGAGCCTGGCCATGTTCGCTTCGGCGCTCGGGGGGATCGCCGCCTACGTGGTCGCGGCGTTTGGGCTGCGAACGGTCCTCGCCTTGCTCCTCGCCTGGCGGCGCGGCGGGCTGCGGCGCGGTGTGGGCTGGCGGCCGCCCCTTGGCGAATGGGCGTGGGACGGGGGGTGGCTCCTGGCCGGCCACGCCCTGCTCGCCATGACCTACAGCTGGTGCAAGCTCTACCTACCCGCCTACGGGGGAGGGCTGTGGGACGCGCGCCTGGCGGCCCTCGATACGCGCCTCCATCTGGGCGTGAACCCCAACGTCTTCGCCCTCACCATCTTTTCCCAGGGGCCCCCCTGGGCGGCCAAGCTCCTGGACGCCGAGTACAGCGTCTTCGTCCCCACGATGCTGGCGGGAGCAGCGTGGTTCCTGGTTCACCCCCGTCGCGAGGCGCGCCAGGGGTTTGCAGCCGGGTTCTGGCTGGTGTGGGCCGTGGGGCTTGTGGGCTACATCGCCATGCCCGCCCTGGGACCTGCCCTGGCCTTCGAGGGGCTGCGCGGGGAGGTCGGGGCGGTCTTCCCCATTGCGGCCCGCTACCAACTGGCGCTGCAGCACAACTACTCCCAGGTGGTGCGGATGCTTGCCGATCCCGGGCGGGAGTACCTGATCGGACCGGCCCTGGGGGTTGCCGCCATGCCCAGCCTGCACGTGGCGGCTCACGCCTTCCTGGCGCTCTGGGCGGCGGCGGTGGGCTCGGCGCTGCGCACGCCCCTGCTCCTGCTGGCCCTCCTGACCTTCGTGGGCTCGGTGGCCACCGGCTGGCACTACGCCGTGGACTCCTGGGCGGGGCTCCTCCTGGCAGGTGCAGCGTTCCTCCTGGTGCGGAAACTCCTGGTGCCACCTCCTCGGCCGGCCAGTGCCGCGCCCGAGGCGGGGGCGCAGGACGCAGCCGATCAAACCGCCCGCGCGCCCCAAACCCCCTGCTGAACGGGCTCGTGTTTCAGTTGTGGAGGGGATTCGCCGCGTTTCGAGGCGGAGTCCTCACGGACCGCTGTCGGCAAGCAGGTGGGTAATTGGCTCCGCAGGAGGGACTCGAACCCCCAACCCTTCGGTTAACAGCCGAACGCTCTACCATTGAGCTACTGCGGAGCACGCCCAACGCCCCGGCGAGCGGGGGCTCCTTTCTACACTTTGGGGGCGCGCCTGTCAATCCGCCGGTGCACTGGGGGCGAGGAGCGTCCAGCTCGCCAGGCAGGAACCCCCACCCGGGAGCGACCCTTCGGCGTGGACCGCAAGCCGGTAACCCCACAACGGCCAGGGGCGCAATCGGTAGGTCCGTTCGCCACAGGGAACGACGCGCAGCGGCACCGGCCCCCCAACCTGGGGCAGGCCCGCAATGGAGGTATCGCCTCCGCCGCTGAGCAGGTGCGCGGCCAGGGCGTGGCTCACCGCCAGGATCGCCCGGTTGGCGGCATCCCCGTGGGAAGCAAACACGGCTCGGTAGCGCGGCTCCCGCTCCAGGGTGGGGAGGAGCGAGCGCCAGGCTGCCAGGAGGGGGTGGGCCTCGCCCAGGTTGCGGGTGCAGTGCCTCGAGAGCAAGTAGGCCACGTACCGGCCGTACTCGGCCGCTAGATCGGCGCAGACCTTCGGGATGCTTTCCTCGGCCAGGTCCCCCTCGCCCCGCCCCTCGCTGCCCAGCAGCAGGGTGGCGGCCAGCACCTCGGCCCGCGGGTGGGGGCGGGGGGTGGTCCGGTTACCCCAGTGGTCCACCAGCTGGAACGCCACGAAAGCGCGAGCACGCGGCGAAAAGCGCACATCTGCCTGGAGGGTGCGGTGCTCCGCCACGCGGCGAGTTTAGCGCCGCTGCCGTTTCCCGGCCACATCTCAAAACGGCGGGGGGGTGGCGGGGAGGTGGCGGAAGGCTTCCAGGAGCAACCGCTGGGGGCGGCCGCCCGCATGCAGCACGAAGGCTAGATCGGCCACGTTGGTGCCGGTGGGACCCGTGAGGATGGCCTCCGGGGTAGCCGCAAAAAAACCCCAGCTGTCGTTGGCCTCCAGGGCAGCCGTGGCGTCCCGACCTCGCCCTTGGCCCCGCGCCACGGTGCTGCCGTCTACGACCGCTCCGGCGGCCGGAGTGCCCCCGTCCACTCCGTCGGTGGCGCCCGCGAGCAGGCAGAGCTCCTCCACCCCTTGGAGCTCCACCGCTGCTGCGAGCGCCAGCTCCAGGTTGCGCCCCCCACACCCCGAGCCCCGCACCTGCACGGTGGTCTCCCCCCCGGCGAGGAGGGCCACCGGTTCGCTCCCACCAGCGGCCCGTCCGGCAGCGGCCAAGATTCGCCCCACTTTTCGTGCCTCGCCACGCAGGGTGCGCGTCAGCACCACGGGCCGCAGCCCGGCGCCCGTAGCCACCGCTGCGGCCGCCTCCAGCGCCTGGGCGTTGCAGCCCAGCAGGTGGGTCGTGGCTCGCTGGAGCCGGGGGTCGTCGGGTTTTGCGCTCTCCAGCTGGTCGTCGCCCGCCGCGGTGCGGAAGAACCGGGCCAGGCGGGGAAACGAACCGACCAACTCGTATCGCTCCAACACGGCCAGGGCGTCGAAAAAGCTCGAGGGATCGCCCACGGTGGGTCCCGAGGCGATGGTCGCCAGGTCGTCGCCTGGCACGTCGGAGAGGACCAGGGTCGCAATCGGTGCCGCACACCCTGCGGCCAGGCGGCCACCGGTGGCGGCCAGGAGGTGCTTGCGCACCACGTTGAGCTCGCCGATGGCGGCGCCGGCCCGCTGGAGCGCCCGCGTGACGTCCACCACCTCCTCCAGCTCCACCCCCGGCAGGGGGGCCGCCAGAAGCGCCGAGGCGCCACCCGAGAGCAGCAGCACGACCCCATCCTCGGGCCGGAGGGAGGCGAGGAGGGCGAGGAGTTCCTCGGTGGCTGCGACGCCCCGGTGGTCCGGGAGGGGGTGGCCCGCCCGCCGCAGGTGCGGCGCGAGGGCGGCGTTGGCCGGGACGCCGTCGCTGGTGAGCACGAAGACCGCATCGGGGCGACGCGGCATCGCCGCGAGCAACCCGGCCGCCAGGCCAGGGGCGGCCTTGCCCAGGGCAACCACCACGAGACGGCCGCGGGGGGCACAGCACACGCCACCCACACGAAGGCCATCAGGCGTCGCCTCGAGCTGGCGAAGGAGCGCCTGGGGCTGGACCGCCTCGAGGGCAGCCGCGAACATGGCCCGAGCCAGATCGGTGAGCCGGTGCATGCGATTCGCTCCTCTCTCGCGGCGACCCTGTGCCGGGGCGGTCCGGGCGCAGCGGGCGCGGCACCGCCAGAACCGCTACCCGCCCGGCCACGGTCCGGATCGAGGCGCGCCGATACCTCCCGTACCGGTCTGCGCATAGAATAGCGCCGTCGGCGTGCCGGCGCAGGGGAAGGTGGAGGCGAACGAGGTGGTCCAGGCCATGCTGCTCGACGTGGGGGGGACACTCATCGAGTGCCGCCCCACCCCACCGGAGATCTACGCCCGCTGCCTGTCGGCCTACGGGCCGACGGTGACACCCGAGGAGGTGGCCCCCGTCTACCAGCGGGTCTGGAGCGAACTCACCCAGTGCCACCCCCCGGGGTTGGACCGCTACCACCTGCTCAAAGGTGGGGAGTGGGAGTGGTGGGGGGCGTTCGTGCGGCGGGTCCTCGCCGACCTCCACCACCCGGCGCCCTCACAGCCGCTCCTGGCTGCGCTCTTCGAGGTGTTTTCGGAGCCTTCCGTGTGGCACACGTTCCCCGAGGTGCCCGAGGTGCTGGCAGCGCTCAAGGCACGCGGCGTGCCGCTAGCGGCAGTGTCCAACTGGGATTCGCGGTTGCCCGGTCTGTTGACGCGGCTGGGGCTGGCCGACTTTTTCGACGCCGTGCTGGTCTCGGCCCTGGAAGGGGTGGAGAAGCCGTCCCCGGAGATCTTCACGCGTGCTGCCCGCCGCTTGGGGGTTGCCCCGGCCGCTTGCCTCCACGCCGGCGATTCCCCCCTCGACGACTACCGCGGCTCGGCCAGCGCTGGCATGATCCCGGTGCTGGTGGACCGCCAGGGTGTTTTTGGCAACGGGTACCGGTGCATCGCCGACCTGCGGGGGTTGTATGCCTTCCTGTGAGGGTTTACTCTGGGCAGCGGTGCTGGCGGGGGGGGCTGGGACCCGCTTCTGGCCGCTCTCCCGGCGCCGTCGCCCCAAGCAGCTGTTGCCGCTCTTGGGGGAGAGGTCCCTCCTAGCGCTCACCGTGGAGCGGCTGCTCGCCCTCGTTCCCCCGCAGCGGCTGTGGGTGGTGACGGTGGCCGAGGTGGCCGACGCGGTGCGGCAGCAACTGCCGGAGCTCCCCGCGGAGAACGTGCTCGTGGAGCCGGTAGGGCGCGATACCGCCGCCTGCGTGGGCTGGTTGTCGTGGCGCGCCGCCCGGCTGGACCCCGAGGCGCTCCTCCTCGTGGCGCCTTCCGATCACGTGATCCGCGACGAAGCGGCTTTCCGACGCACCCTCCAGGCGGCAACCCAGACCGCCGCCCGGCACAGCGGCCTGGTCACCCTCGGTGTCCGCCCCACCCGCCCGGAAACCGGCTACGGCTACCTGGAGTTCGGCGAGCTGGTGGAGGAGGTGGATGGGGTCGCCGTGCACCGCGTCCAGCGCTTCGTGGAAAAGCCCGCCGCCGAGCGGGCGGCGGCGTACCTGGCCTCGGGTCGCTACCGCTGGAACTCCGGGATCTTCGCCTGGCGCGTGGCAGCCATGGAGGCGGCGATGCGCGAGCACCTCCCCGCCCTGGCGGCAGGGCTAGACCGGATTGCAGCCGACACCGTGCGGCTGGGGGAGGACGAGGCACTCGCGCGGCACTACCCGCAGCTGCCCAAGATCTCGGTGGACTTCGGGGTGATGGAGAAGGCGCGCCAGGTGTGGGGGGTGTCCGCCGAGTTTGGCTGGAGCGACGTGGGTTCCTGGACGGGCCTGGAGGAAGTGCTCGCCGCGGAGGCTGCCGGGGTGACGATCGGGGCGGTGGTGAGCCTGGACAGCGCGCGCTGCGTGCTGGTGAGCGACGGCCCGCTGCTGGCCGCCGTGGGGGTCCACGACCTGGTGGTGGTGGCCACGCGGGACGCCGTGCTGGTGGTACCGAAGGACCAGGCGCAACGGGTCAAGCAACTGGTGGAACGGCTCCAGCGCGACGGCAAGGAAGAACTCCTGTAGTGCGCCGTTAGCAGTCGTCCAGGATGAGGTAGAAGTCCTCGCCGCTGGCCAGCTCCACGGTCCGCCGTTCCAATAGCGTGCCCTCGCTGTCGAGGGCTTCGATGACGTGTTGGCCCGGCCCGATGTCGTCCAGCGTGCGATCGGAGCCGCTCTCGACGGTGAACGCTTCCCGACCGTCCACGAGCACCGTGACCGCACACACGCTGTCGTTGAGCACGATGAGATCGCACTCGGCGTCGAACATCTCGTCGCTGCAGCCAGCGGCTACGAGGAGTAGGGCTGCCACAACAACGGCGCCAACGCGACCCACCCCGGTCATTGCCGCCATCATAGGGGGACGGGGCGGCGGTTGCAAGGGCGGCCTTTACGGACAATGTGCAGTATGGTACAAGGGGGTGTGCCGGCGCACCGGCACACGGAGGGTACGATGAAACGGGCAACCCTCGCGGTGCTTCTCGTCCCCCTTCTGGCAGCGGGCGCCTGTAGCCGGAAGCTGGTGGTGGGCGTGGTGCTGCCGGAGACCGGGGAGATGGCGGCCTACGGGGCATCCGTCAAGAGCGGCGTGAAGCTGGCGTTCGACGATGCCATTGCCGCCAAGACGGCGCCTCCCGGTTTGATCGTGGAGTACCGCGACAGCGGTTCCGATCCCACCCGGGCCGCCAGCGCCCTGGAGGCGCTGTACTCGGCGGGAGCTCCTGTGGTGATTGGCGGGGCGACCACCGCCGAGGCCAAGGTGATGATCCCCATTGCGGCGCGGCGGGAGCGGGTGCTGCTGTCGCCCTCTGCCTCCGCCCCGGACTTGGCGCGGGTGAGCGTGTTCTTCTTCCGCACCTTCCCCTCCGATGACCTGGAGGGGGTGAAGGCGGCGGACCTGTTCACCCTCACCAAGAACGTGCGGGTGGTGGCCATCCTGCAGGAGGACAACCCGTACACGCGCGGGTTGTTGCCGGTGTTCATGGGGCAGTTTAGGACCTCCGGTGGCACCGTGGTGGGGTCGGTGGCCATTGGCGAGCCGGGGTGGGAACGCCAGACGGCGGATACCCTCGCCTCGTACCAGCCCAAGGGGGTGTACATCTGCGGCTACGGCGAGGCGATCGTCGCGGCCCTGAAGGTGCTCCGCCAGGTGGGCTACACGGGCGTGATCTGCACCACCTCGGCCATCTCCAGCGCCAGCGTGCTCAAGGAGGCGGGCAAGCTGGCGGAAGGGGTGTACTTCCCCCTCGCCGCCTTCGATCCCACGGCGCAACAGGAGCCAATTCGCCGCTTCGTCACCCGCTACCACGAGGTGTACAAGCTCGTCCCGGACATCTACGCTGCCCACGGCTACGACGCCGCGCTGGCGGTGCTCTACGCCCTGAAAGCGTCGCGCACACCCACCGGCAAGGAAGTCCAGCTGCGGCTCAAGGGTCTCAGCGAGATGCGCGGCGTGACCGGGCCGCTGGCCTTCGACGATTTCGGCAACATCAAGCACTACCTGCGCAACTACTGGATCCACGACGGCAAGGTGGAGGATTACGACAGTTACGTGAAGCAGCAACAGGAGCGCATCAAGGAACAGATGTGGGAGTTGCTGCAGGGGCAGGGGCTCTGAGCACCGCTGGGGTGGGGATCCAGCAGCTCCTCGTCACGCTCCACCGTCAACGCGGGCTAATCCTTGTCCTCGTGGAGCGCGAGCTCAAGGCGCGCTACCGCGGCACGGTGCTCGGCTACCTGTGGTCCCTGCTCAACCCCATCCTCCTCCTGGCTGTCTACTCGCTGGTCTTCACCCTGGTCATCCCCGCCCGGGTGCCGACCCACGTGCCGTACCCGCTGTTTCTCTTTGCCGGTCTGCTCCCCTGGCTCTTTGCCTCCGGCGCGATGCTGGACGCCTCGGTGGTGCTGCTGGACAACGGCCCGCTCCTCAAGAAGGTGATGTGTCCACCCGAAGTTTTCCCAGCGGTCACAGTGATTTCGCACCTCGTGCACCACCTGCTGGCACTGCCCGTCCTCTTCGTCGGCATTGGGGTGGCGGTGCTGGCTGGCCGGGCCACCTTCCCCCTCACCGTGCTCTTGGCGCCCCTGGCGCTCCTGCCCTGGGTGGTGGCGGTGAGCGGCCTGGTGTTGCTGATCGCTGCCCTGGCCGTGCACTTTCGCGACCTCAAGGATCTCCTCCACAACCTCCTGAGTCTCCTCTTCTTCCTCACCCCCATCATCTACACGCCGGAGCTGGTGCCCGCGGGGATGCTGCGGCGGCTGGTCCTCGCCAACCCGGTGACGCCCATGATCCAGGTGTACCGGGACGTGCTCCTGCTGGGACGGATTCCCCCCCTGGCGGTGTGGGGCTGGGCGTCCCTGGTGGCGCTGGTGTGCTGGGGACTCGGCACGGCGATATTCATGCGCCTGCGCGAGACGCTGGTGGAGACGGTATGAGCGAAGTCGCCGTCCGCGTCAGTGGCGTGAGCAAGCGCTACCCCATGCGACCCCAGCGCGGCCGCTTCCACTCCCTCAAGGGGGCGCTGCTGCGCGGCGAGCTGTGGGCCCGCGAGCAGGCAAAGGACGGGTTCCTGGCCCTGTCGGGGGTGGACCTGGAGATTGCTCGCGGCGAGACGGTGGCGGTGATCGGTCCCAACGCCTCGGGCAAGTCGACGCTCCTCAAACTCGTGGCCGGGATCCTCCACCCCACCTCTGGAACGGTGGAGGTGGCGGGGCGGGTGACGGCCCTCATCGAGCTGGGCGCCGGCTTTCACCCCGAGATCAGCGGGCGGGAAAACGTGGTGATCAACGGCATGATGCACGGCCTGTCGCGGGCCGAGGTGCAGCGGCGCTTGCCGTGGATCGTGGACTTTGCCGACGTGGGGCCGTTCATCGACCAGCCCATCAAGACCTTCTCCTCCGGCATGTACGTGCGGCTAGGGTTTGCGGTGGCGGTGGCTGCCGAACCCGACGTGCTGGTGGTGGACGAAGTGCTGGCGGTGGGCGACCAGGCGTTTACCCACAAGTGCCTGGATCGTATTGCTGCCCTGCAGCGCCGAGGCACGGCCATCCTCCTGGTCAGCCACGACCTGGCCCTGGTGGAGCAGCTCGCCCACCGCACCCTGTATCTGCGGGAGGGGCGGCCGGTGATGAGCGGTCACACCCCGGCGGTGGTGTCCCGCTACCGCTCTGATGTGGCGAGCCAGGAGGCGGGGGAGGCAGCCAGCGAGGTGCGCGTCGGCGGCAAACGGTGGGGGAACAACGCCGTGGTCCTCACCTCGGTGGAGCTGCTGGACGGACAGGGGCGAGCGGTGGGGAGTGTGCGCACCGGCGAGGCGGCGGCGCTGCGCCTCGCTTACCACGTCCGGGAGCCGCAGGAGGACTTTGTCTTTGGCATTGCCATCCACCGCGAGGACGGCAGCCACGTCTTCGGCACCAACACGGACCTGGACGGGTTCCGCCCCCAGCGGCTGGATCAGGATGGGGAGGTGCGCATCGAGTTCCCCTCCCTGCAACTGGCACCTGGCCGGTACCTGGTGGACGCGGCGGTGCACGCCGTGGGCGGGCTCGCCTACGACTACGCCTGCGAGGTGTGCACCTTCCTCGTCACGGCGCCGGTGGGGTGGCCGGGCTGCTATGCACCGGCCCACCGCTGGCGTTTCTCCGGGCCTGCCTTCGAGGCGCCGCCCAGCGAACCATGATGGTGGCGAGGAACAGGAAGGGCCCGAGCAGACCCAACCAGTAGGGTGCAGGCGCGAGGTAGAGCTCCACCGTGTGCTCGCCGGCCGGCACGCGTACGCCAATCCCGGCGGCGTTGGCCACCTCCACCGTCGCAGGCGCCCCGTCCAGGCGGGCCCGCCACGCCGACAGGTAGCTCTGTTGGAGCACGAACAACCCAGGGCCTGCGAGGGAAAGCCGGTAGCGCCGGTGGTGCGGCGGGCCCCACGTCGCGAGGATGGTGCCGCCGGCCAGGGGCTCGGCTCCTCCCCGCCCCTCCACCACGGCGTCCTCCCCGGGGCGGAAGCCTGCGGCCGCCAGTGTCTGCACCGCCGCCACCACCCCCTCCACCGGCAGCACCCGCCGCGCCAGGTACGCTTCGGGGGCGGGAGCTGGGCACTCCCCCGCCCAGACCCCCTGGATCGTCCGACCGCTCATCCCCGCCACGGGAGTGTCGGCGAGCACGACGGTGGCCCCCAGAGCGCAGGCGAGGCGGGTGCGCTCGTGGAGGGGCAAGGTGGCAGCGTGGGCGGCGAGCAGTTCCTGCCGGAGCGGTTCCAACCCATCCGGTCCGCGGGCGAGGAGGTACCGGGCACCCCAGCGGGTGGCGTAGTCGGGGGTGAGACAGCTGCGGGCCGCCCAGAAGCGGCGCAGCTCGGGGTGCCGTGGTCCCTCTGCTGGAGCCGCGCTGCGGGCAAGGCAGGCCACCGTGGGGGGCACGCCGCCGGAGGGGAGGGTGGTGGGCGGTGTCGCCCAGGCGGCAGCGTCTTCGAAGAGGAGCACCCCCCTGCCGGCGAGCCACCCCGCGGCAAAGGCAGCTGCGGTCCCGACCGTGGCCTGGGGCCCCGCCACCAGCAGCGCCGCAGCCGGCAGTGCCAGGGCCGCGCTGTCGCCCAGGAGGGCAGCCGCGTGCTGGGCGGCCGGCACTGCTGCCAGCTGGGGAGAGGAAGCTGGGTAGAGGGCGGCCAGCACCGCCCGCCACGGCGCCTGGAGGGGACCCGCGGCGAGGAGGAGCGGGAGCACTGCGAGGAGGAAGAGCGCAGCGGTGCGCCGCAGGTGGCGGCGGGGACGCGCGCTCGCCTCTTCCCACCCCGCGGCGACCAGCGGCGCCAGGGCCAGGGTCACCGCCACCAGGAGCTTGATGGCAAAGCGGGTGTGGCCAAAAAGCGGCAGGTGCTGGGCGAAGGCCGTCACCGGCGCCACCCCCAAGGCGGCGGCAGTGAAGAGTGCCGCGGCAAAGAGCACCCACCACACGCGCAGCCGACGGCGGTGCGCCCAACTCCAGGGGACCAAGAAGATCGCTGCCGGCCCTGGGAAGATGGTGGGGTAGTAGCGCTGCCAGGGGAAGGACGGCTGCGCCCAAAAGCCGCTCTGCGCATCGGCGAGCGGCCCCCCCAGGAGGTTGGGCAGCACGAGTTCCAGGTAGCGGCGGGGGGCCAGAGCGTCGGCACCGAGCGAGCCGGGTGGGGTTCCCAGCGCGCCCCGCACCGTTTCCGGGTACATGGCAAGCAGCGGCACGAGCACCGGGGCGGCCACGGCCAGGGCGGCAAGCGGCGCCAGGGTCCAGGCGAGCAGGAGTCGCCTCGGCCACCCCAGCAGCGCCGCCGCAGTGCAGACGGCGGCGGCCACGGCAGCGATCACCGGCTCGCCGGCGAGAAACGCCACCCCAAGCATGGCCCCCGCGGCCACGGCCCACCGCCGGGCCGCGCTCGTGCTGGGGGGGGAACCCGCCACCAGGGCGACCGCCCAGGTGGCCCAGGCCAAGGAGGCGAGCACGTTGAGGAAGGTGGTGGCGGACCAGACCACGCCGGAGGTCCCCACCGTGGCTGCGGCCACCGCCGCCGCCCCACGCGCAGCTCCACTGCGGCGGGCCAGGACCGCAAGTCCCCCGAGCAGGAGCAGATGGTGGAGGGCCAGGTGGAGCACCTCGGCGGTCTCGGGAGGTGCGACGAGGAACAGGAGGGTGCCGGGGTAGGCGGCCATGGCGTTGGGGTTGGCCAGCAGCGGCCGCCCCTGGTTCGAAGCCGGGTTCCAGAGGGGGAAGGCGTGGGCGCGCAGCTGGGCGGCCCAGACGGTCCGCCAGGGGAGGTGGGTGGCGGTCAGATCCCGGGCGGGCAGGAAGCGACCCTCCAGGAGGGGCGGAACCCAAAGGAGTCCCCACCCCACCAGAACCAGGAGGAGCGGGCCGATGCCGCGGCGGACCACAGGAGCAGTCTAGCAAGCGGTGAGCAACGGGTACGGAACTTGCAGTTTGGTTCGCTGCCATGAGGTCCACACGGGGGTTCACGCTCGTCGAGTTGCTCGTCGTGGTAAGCATCATCGGCATCATTGCGGCGGTTGCCATCCCGAACCTCGTCAACGCCCTGAGCAAGGCGAAGCAGCGGCGGACGATGGCTGACATGCGGACCATCGCCCTGGCGGTTTACGACTACTCCACCGACTGGGTGGCGGCGCCGGCCGTGGCGGACGGCACGGTGGAGGACTTGCTCCCCTACCTCACGCCCACCTATCTGAAGACCTTGCCGCGCTTCGATGGCTGGCACAACCCGCTCCACTACACCGCCTCGGGTCTGGACTACACCCTTTACAGCTACGGCGGGGACAGCCAGCCCCAGGGGGAGTGGACGTACGGCCCGACCACCGATTTCTCGGCGGACATCGTCGTCGTCAACGGCGTGTTTGTGCAGTGGCCCGAGGGGGCGCAGGTCAAGTGAAGGTGGCGCTGTAGGTCACTCTCACCCCGTACTGGTGACGCCCTGCGTCACCGCCCCGTTCCGGTGGCCCCTCTTGCTTGGCGCAAGAATTGCGTGTAGGGTTTCCCCGAGAGGAGGACTCATGAGAAAGCAAAAAGGATTCACGCTCATCGAACTGCTCATCGTGGTGGCGATCATCGGTATCATTGCGGCGATCGCCATCCCCAACCTGTTGAACGCCATCAACCGCGGGCGCCAGAAGCGGACGATGGCCGACATCCGCTCGCTCGCCACGGCCATCGAGTCGTACGCGGTGGACTGGAACTTCTACCCCACCGGTAACGCCGTCAGCGACCTGGAGCCCTACCTGACGCCCACCTACATCCGCAAGTTGCCACACAACGATGGGTGGAACAACGCGCTGCTCGTCACCTCGACGAAGACGGAGTACACCGTTCAGTCCTACGCGAAGAACAACTCGGAAGACATTGCGCTGGGTGTCACCACCGACTTCAACTCGGACATCATTTACGCCAACGGCTCCTTCGTGCAGTGGCCGGAAGGCATGCAGATCAACTAGCCCTTTTCGAGCGGAAGGTGGAGGGGGAGCCCACGGGCTCCCCCTTTTTTTGTGGTCGCTCGCTCTCCCGTTGAAGGTACACTGAGACGCTGCCATGGTGGGTGACGGGGACCGCTCGTGAACGCTGCAGCCGCTCCCGAGCCGCGGGGCAGGGGCCACACCCTGGGGCGGTGGCTCGCCTCGCGGCTGGTGCGGGGGGCCCTGCTGGGTCTCGCGGCGGTGGCTGCCTACGGCGCCTGCCTGGAGGCAGGGGTGGCCTGGGACGATGGCCCCCTCTTGGCCAGCAACCCCGAGGTCCGTTCCCTCGGCCAGCCGCTGCGGTTCTTCACCGATCCCACCACTGGCGGCCCGTCCAGCTGGCCTTCCCGACACCTCTACCGACCGCTGCGCACCGTGGCCTATGCCTTGGAGTGGACGGTGTTCCCCGGCGCCGCCTGGGGTTTCCACCTCACCTCGCTACTCCTGCACGGCGCCGGTGCCGTCGCAGTGGGGTGGTTGACGGCGTTGCTCTTCGGTCGGGGCCGGTGGGTGGCTGCCACCGTGTGGCTCCTCCACCCGGCGCTGTCCGAGAACGTTCTCTACCTGGCGGCGCAGAGCAACTTGCTCTGCCTGCTCTGCTGTGTGCTGGCGGTGGGCTGGCACGTGACGTGGCTGCGCACGGGCCGCCGCACCGCCCGTGCCGGCAGCCTCCTGGCGGCGGGGGCGGCCATGTTGAGCTACGAGTTCGGTGCCGTCATCCCGCTGCTCCTCGTTCTCACCGAGAGCGTGCTCCAAAAGCGGGGGGAGCGGTTACCCTCGTCGTGGCTGCGCCGCCACTTCCCCCACTGGCTGGTCCTCGGTGCCTACCTCCTCCTCCGCACCGCCGTGGTGGAGCCCTTTCCCGGCCTCGAGTGGTGGGGGGGCAGCTGGTCGGCGTCGGTGCTGCTGCAGTTACGCCTGTGGGTGGAGGGGTGGCGCCTGACGCTCCTCCCAAGCGGGCAACTGCCCCGCTACGACGCCGAGAGCATCCCACCGTGGATCACGCCGGCGGTAGCGTTCACGGTGCACCTCGTGGCGGTGGGCGTGGCGATGCTCGCCTACCGGCGGCAAGTGGCGCCGTGGATCGGGCCAGCGGTGCTCTGGTGGTACGCCTCCCAGCTCCCCACTGCCAACCTCCTCTGGCCCAACGCCGGGTATCCCTTTGCCCCGCGCTTCCTGTTCCTGGCGTTGGTGCTACCCGTCGCCGGGGTAGCGAGCGCCCTGGCTGCCGCTGCAGAGCGACGCCCGCTCCTCTGGGTGGCCGCGGCAGGGGTGCTGGTGCTGTTTATTGCTCTGGATCGGCAGCAGGCGGAGGTGTGGCACAGCGGCCGGACGCTGTTTGCGCACATGGTGGCGCGCAACCCCGAGGATGTCCTGGCGCGCTTCAACCTGGCCGTGCTGCTCTACCGTGGCGGCCAGTTGCGTGCCGCGGCGGAGGAGCTGCAGGTGGTGAGTCGCTGGCCGAGCCTGCGGGGTCCCGCTGCCTACCTGCTGGGGGAGATCCTGCGCAGCAAGGGCCGCGTGGCCGAGGCCCGCCGCCGCTACCTGGAGGCGCTGCGCTCCGTGCCCTCGCACCCCGGTGCCCATCTTCGCCTGGCCGAACTGTGCCTCCTGGAGGGGGACGTGGCGGGTGCCCGGAGGTGGGTGGAGCCGCTCACCTATCTCGAGGAGCCACCGCCGCTGCTGCACGCCGAGATCGAGCTCGCTCTTGCCCGAATTGCAGCGGCAGGAGGGGCGTGCCGGGAGGCCCGGGAGCGGACCGAGGCGGCAACGAAGGGGGGGGACCTCCCCAGCTCCACCCTCTTTGCAGCCGGGCGGGTGCTCGCCTCCTGCGGCGACAGGGAGGGGGGGCGAGCGCTGCGGCGCCGGGCGGCCGAGACGGCCTGGCAAGAGTCCCGCCTCTGGCTTGGGGAGGGGGCGTGGTAGCAGCACCCCCTGCACGGGGTAGCCAGGGTGCTGGGTTGGGCTTGGCCTCCAGCGCAAAGGGGGGGGCCGATCCCCGGCAGGCA
>JACADV010000082.1 GCA_013388425.1 Thermoanaerobaculaceae bacterium
AAGGTGACGTTGGCCGGCGCGGTGCCGGGGTTGTACACCCAGACGGTGGTGTACCAGGGGGACACACCCATGGCCGAGCCCACCGAGGGCAGGTAGACGTCCGTGCCGGTAAAACCGGCCCAGACGGGGGCGGCGAGCAGCACGCCCAGGAGAACGGGAACTACGATCTTGCCTTGCATGTTTCTCCCTCCTTTCCCTGCCCGCTGCTCCGCTCCCTCCACGGCGGCAGGGCGGTGAACCGGGCAGGCATCCATGCAACCCTGTCTAGTGGGGGCAGCGGCGGGTGTCATGAGGAGTCGTGAGGAAGGGTGAGCAACCGTGAAGGCTCTTGCGGCTCCGGTCGGGAGGGGGCTTGCGGGGGCAGGGGCGCAGGGGCTGTTTCGACGGTGTCTTGCCCGTGCGACGCCACCTTGGCAGCGGCTGCACGCGGTGCCCCGAGCCTTGGCTCGTGGGCAACGGCGGGGTGTCTACAATCATCCTTGGAGGCACGCGGGCAGCATGGGCCGGCAAGAGCCAGGAGGGCAGGGAGGGGCCGCTTGCTCCCTCGCTGCGGTGGCGGGGTTTCTCATCGGCGCAGCGCTGGCAGCTGCCATGCCGACGGGGGCATCCCCCTCGGGACGGACGCTGTTCCGCACCTACGGGCCCGAGCAGGGGCTGCTGGAACCCACCATCTCCTGCCTCGCCCAGGACGAGCGCTCGTTCCTCTGGATCGGCACCGAGACCGGGCTGGTCCGCTACGACGGCAGCACCTTTCGCACCTGGACGAGCCGCGACGGCTTGCCGGCAAGCTGGGTGACCAAGATCTTGCCCGCCCGCGGCCGCGGGCTGTGGCTGGTTACCTCTCGCGGGCTGGCGCGGTTCGTCGATGGCACCGTGACGCCGGCGCGCTTCGGCCCCACGGGCGAGACGGGCAACCCCAACAAGAGCCTGGTGGATGTGGATCGTAGCGGGAGGCTGTGGGTCCTGCGCCGCGACGCCGTGTACCGCGAGAGCGAGCCGGGGCAGCTCGAGCCGCTCCCAGGGCGGCCTGCGGGGCGCAACCACGCGCTGGCGTGCTCCGTCACCTCTGACGCGGTGTACGTGGCGATTGGCGAGACGCTCTACGCCCTCCAAGCGGACGGCAGCTTCACGGCCCTGGCACGCCTGCCGATCGCTGCGGACGAGGAGATCGACAGCTTGGCGGAGGATGGCACCGGCCGCCTCTGGGCCGTGGCGGCGCGCCGGCTCGCCTACCTGGACCCCGGCGGGAGCTTTGTGGACGCCACCGCGTGGCTGCCGGCTGTCCTCTTCGAGGAGGGGGTGGTGTCCTCCAGCCACGGTTCGGTGCTCGTCCCCACCAACGCTGGTCTCCTCGTCCTGCGGGGCGACCGACGCGAGGTGGTGGACCGCCGCGCCGGCTTGCCCTCCAAGTGGGTGCGCGCCGGCCTGGTGGACAGCGAGGGGAACCTGTGGGTGGCCGGTGCCAACCTGTACCGCCGGCTGGGGCAGGGGTTCGTCCAGGCCCTCACCGAGGAGGACGGGCTGCCCAACGACGTGGTGTGGGTCGTGCGGCGGGTCGGGGAACGGCTCTTCGTGGGCACCAACGACGGCGTGGCGTTTTATGCTGCGAACGGCTGGCACCGTGTGGAGGGGAGCGAGGGGTATTCGAGTTCGGCCATCGAGGCGGATCAGGATGGTCACGTGTGGCTGGCCTTCTCCAACGGGCCACTACTGATCCTCGACCGCTCCCACAAGCGCGCCTCTCCCCTCCCACTGGCCTCGCTGCGGCTGCTGCCGAGCCGCCGGCGGGCCGGGGCGAGCGAGGGGCCGGGCGGGCCGTACGCCCTGCTCTGCGATCGCGACGGGACCATGTTGGTGGGCGACGATGGCGTGGGCTTGTTCCGCGTGGATCTGCGTGCGAAAACGTTGCAGCCGGAGTTCACCTACCACGATGCGCAAACGCCGGGGCTCGTGGTACTGCAGCTCGCCTTTGGCCACGACGGGAAGGTTGTTGCCGCCACCAGCCGCGGGTTGTTGCAGCAGGAGGGCAGGGGGTGGCGCCTGTTCACCCCAGCCGCGGGGCTGCCCCACACCTACGTGGGGGGGGTGTTGCCGGAGGCGGACGGCTCGTGCTGGCTGTGGTACCAGGAGCCGGGAGGGCTTGACCGGGTGGCGGTCCGTGGGGGTCGCCTCGAAGTGGTGGAACACCTGGATACCACGCGGGGGCTCGCCTCGGACCACGTGTACGCAGCCGTGCGGGCCCCCGACGGGGCGTTGTGGGTGGCCATGGACCGTGGCGTGGATCGGATCCAGGGGAGCAGGATCCTCCACTTCGGGCGCGGGCAGGGCCTGGTGGGGGAGGACTGCTGCGCCAACGGGACCTGGTGCGATGCCGACGGGACCCTGTGGGTGGGCACCGCCAACGGCCTCGCCCGCATCGACTACCGGGAGGCGCCGGCAACCCCTCATCCCCCGAGCACGCTGATCACGCACCTGCTGGCGGGGCGGGTCCACCACGAACTGCCGCTGCCAGGGAGGGTGCGGCTCGGTGCCCGCGACGCCACGGTGGAACTGCGCTGGGCCACTCCCAGCTTCGTTGACGAGACGGCCATCCGCTGGGATGTGCGGATGCTGGGTCTGGAGGACGAGTGGCGCCAGGTGGAGCAGCCCGTCTCCCGTTACGGCCGCCTGCCGGGCGGCCGCTTCCGCTTCGAGGTGCGCGCCCGCTATGCGGGTGGGCCGCCGGGGGCGGTGGCGGCGCTCGAGTTCGAGGTGGACGAGGTGTGGTGGCGTACCTGGCCAGCCGTGCTCGTGGCTGGGCTCGTCGTGCTCGCTGCAGGGGCAGGTCTTGTGCGGCTGCGCCTACGCGTCCTCACGCGGCAGAAGGTGCGGCTGGAGCGACTGGTGGCCGAGCGCACCGAGGAGCTGCGGGAGGCCAACCGCCGGCTGGAGAGCGCCAACCGAGCCCTCGAAGAGGCGAGTCTCACCGATCCCCTCACCGGCTTGCGCAACCGTCGCTACCTCGCTCTGGTGGTAGAACCGGAGGTGGCCCGCGTCACGCGCCTGTACGCGAGCAGCAGCGCCGGCGTGGCGTTGCCCAACCAGGACCTGGTTTTCCTCATGATCGATCTGGACCACTTCAAGGCGGTCAACGACAGCTACGGGCATGCGGTTGGCGACGAGGTGCTGCGCGCCACCGCGCGAGCCTTGGAGGCCACTGCCCGTTCCGGCGACACGGTGGTGCGGTGGGGTGGCGAGGAGTTCCTCCTCCTGGCGCACGGGAGCAACCGGGCCGACGCACCGGAACTTGCGGAGCGGGTGCGCAGCCGAGTAGCGGCGCAGGTGCTCGAGCTTCCCACGGGGGCGCGCCTCCGCTGGACGTGCTCGGTGGGGTTTGCTGCCCTGCCCTTCGATCCTCGCTACCCGGCGTGGCTCGGTTGGGAGCGGGTGGTGGACATCGCCGACGCGGCTTTGTACCTGGCCAAGGGCGCGGGTCGCAACACCACCTGCGGGCTCGCTGCTGGTCCCGGGCTGGAGCCGGAGCTGGACGATCGGCGACTGCCCCACGACGTGGCGGGCCTCCTGGCGGAGGGGCGGCTCTGCCGCTGGGGGGGCGCTCCGGGAGGGTGAGGGTGGCGCTGCTGCTCCAGTTGTCCTGAGCCCTGCAGTCATCCTGAAGCCGCGCGCCTTCTGCAGTCATCCTGAGGCCGCGCAGCGGCCGAAGGATCCCGTCATCCCTGGAGCGCCGCGTTCTACGGCTGGGCTGCCAGCATTGTCGAGACCCTTCGCCCGCCTGCGGCGGGCTCAGGGTGACGGGGAAAAGCGGCGCGCCTCAGGGTGACGGGGAAAAGGGGCGCGGCTCAGGGTGACTGGGAAAAGGGGCGCGGTAGACTTGCGGCGGAGGTGCAGTGGCGACCCACACGCATCATCGCGAGCCCCTTGGGAACGGGACGCTGGACCGCAGGCTCGTGGCCAGCGCGCTGCTCAACACCACCATCACCGCGGCGGAGTTGGTGGGGGGCCTGGTGGCGGGGAGCCTGGCGCTGCTCTCCGACGCGGCCCACAACGCCAGCGACGCGGCGGCGGTGATCCTGGCTCTCCTCGCGCGGCGTTTCAGCCGCCGCCCTCCCACCGCGCGCCACACCTACGGCTTCCGGCGGGCGGAGGTGCTGGCCGCCCTGGTGAACGCGGTGGTCCTGGTGGCCGTCACGGTGCTGATCGCTCGCGAGGCAGTGGCGCGGCTGCTCCATCCCGAGCCGGTGCAGCAGGGGATCATGCTGGCGGTGGCGCTGGTGGCGCTCGCGGCCAACGCGGGCTCGGTGCTGCTGCTGCGGCGGCACGAGCAGCACGATGTGAACGTGCGCAGTGCCTTCCTGCACATGGTTCAGGATGCCCTAGCTTCGGTGGCGGTGGTGGTGGCAGCGCTGCTCGCCCGCACCGGCGTGGGGCCCTACGTGGACCCGGTGGCGGCGATAGTCGTGGGCCTTGCGGTGCTGCGCAGCGCCCTGTCGCTGGTGTGGGAAGCGGTCTCGATGCTCCTGGAAGGGGCGCCGGAGGATGTGGACCTCGAGGGGTTGGCGGCAGCTGTGGCGGAAACCTTCCCCGGCGTCGTGTTCCACCACGTGCACCTGTGGCAGAACGGCCCAGGCCAGTGCCTCCTCACCGCCCACGTGAGCCTGGACCGCAACCTGGAAGGGACAGCCATCGAGGCCCTCTTTGGAAAGATCAAGGAGTTCCTGCACGAGCGCTGGGGCGTGACCCACGCCACCCTGGAGCCGGAGGTGGCCGGCTGCGGCGAGACGGCGCTTTTGGGCCGCTGGGAGGACCACAGTCGCTGAGCGCGCCGCGACAGGCCCGGCCTCCCCTCAGGGCGAGGCAGGAGCGCGGGGGCAACTTGCAGGGGCGGAGGCCACCCGCCGCTGCTCAGGCACGAGCGTGGCTACCGTTGCCAGCAGCGCCTGCTGGCACACCGCCCGCTGGAGGGGGTCGCGCAGGTTGGTGATGAGGCCGAAGAAGGTGACGTGACCCATGCGCGCGACGGTGGGGTGGTTTGCTTGGGCGAACTCGGCCACTGCCAACACCTCATCGAAGGGGCCGTCGTAGAAGGAGAAGACGGTGCGGTTAGGGGTGTACCCTTCGAGAGTCCCAAGAGCCGCCAACGCTCCCTGGAACCGGATGCGCGGTGCGGGTTCGCTGCTCGTGTTCTGGCCCCAGACCTGCACGCCCACGGTGTGGCTTCCCAGGGCCACGGGGTTGAAGGTTTCACAGTAGGCGCTGGTCACCACCACGGGCCGTTCGCGGGTGGGGGTGCCGAGGAGGAACGAAGGGTGGGCCACCAGCACGGGCGAGGAGGTGGCGGCCACCTTCGCCGCGAACGCGCCGTCGTGATCCTCGGTGGGGGAGCACACCACCACCAGGCGGTAGCGATCCCCCAGGGTGGGGGTGTAGGCGTCGGGGGACGCCACGTCCAGGGAGGTGCCGTTGCCCAGCAGCAGCGCCACGACGCCGGGCGGCTCGTTGGCGGTGACCGCCGCCCCCCCTTCGGGGAGGAGCCCGATCTCGAAGGGGCCCAGGATCCCCACCTGCTGGTGGCCCAGGACCAGGAGCACGTCGGCGGGGGGCGGGGACGAGAGCGGTGGGTGAGCGCGAATGAGGGCTGCGAGGGCAGGGATGTCCGCGTCGGTCAGGGCCGTGGACCAGTGGGGGTAGAAGATCACCGGCAGAATCCCACGCGCGGCCATGGCGGCGGCGGCGTGGGCGGCACGGTCGCGGGTGAAGTAGGGGGTGTCGAAGTCGAACTCCGCCAGGTGCAAGCCGGAGAAGCCTGCGTCACGGATGAAATCCTCATGCGCCGTGCCTGGCATCGGGGTCCAGTCCGAGAAGGCCAGGTCCAGGTACTCTCCGGCGGAGTAGACGTGGCCGATCACCCCATCGGGTCCGCCCACCGCGTAGGAAAAGCCGGCGATGGGTCGTCGGGTGAGTGAGCGGGCAGCGGCGCGCAGGGTCCAGGTGATGGTACGGGTCGTGGCGTCCCGCCAATGGTGGTACCAGTGGAACTCCGCCACGGTGGCAGGATCGGCGCGCGGGTCGGAGGGTGGCAGGCAGCTCCCGGTCAACATGACCTGACCCAGCGGCCAGGCTGCCACGTCCGCGGGCGAGAAGCGCTGGAACGCGGGGTGGAGAGGTTTTAGGAACGCCAGGAAGGCGGCCGTGCTGGAGGGCGAATCCCAGAACGGCGCATTGATCCACGACTCGCCGTAGTGGCCCCACTCCACCTGGTAGGCCACCACGTTGGGGAAGCCCTCCAAGTGGCGGATGACCGTCTCGAGCAGACTCACGGCTCCCGCGAGTTGCGCCGTGTTGGCAAAGGCCGGGAGCTGCTCGACGAACGGCCAGGTCACCGGCACCCGCTCGGTGAAAGCCGCCGAGTCGACGATGAGCCGTGGCATGACGCCGATGCCGTGGCGCTCGGCGAGGCGCAGGAGCGCATCGAGGGCCTCGAAACTGCCCTCCACGGTGCGGGTATCGCAGACCAGCACCACCGTGTCCACGCCGCAGGCGGCCGCGAGCCGGATCCGCTCCTTCAAGGTCGTGAGCCACCCCCCGCGCCCCGGCCAGGGCATGTCGCCGATCAGCATCACCACCGAATCGCTGGCGATGGGCTTGAAGCGGGCCCTCAGGTGCGGCCGCACCCGCCCTTCGCCGCTGGAGCGATGCGCGGCCGGGGCAACTGCGGCTGGGCACGGCACCGCCCAGGCCAGCACCACCGCCACCAGCAGGCTCACCGCCCAGCCGCTC
Source organism: Thermoanaerobaculaceae bacterium (assembly GCA_013388425.1). Lineage (GTDB taxonomy): Bacteria > Acidobacteriota > Thermoanaerobaculia > Thermoanaerobaculales > Thermoanaerobaculaceae > JACADV01. The sequence continues at coordinate 6,778 of JACADV010000082.1, forward strand.
CTCGGGGTTTTCACCGCACCAGTCTAGCCTGGATCCCGTGCCGTCGGGCAGAGGCGGGCTCGCCACGCGCGGGTTGCGGGCAAGCGGGCGCTAGCGCCGGCGGGTAGCGGGCTGGGGGAAGAGGGCCACGGTGGCTCGCCGAGGTTCCCAGGGGGAGATGAAGCGGGAGCGGGGGTCGCGGTCCTCGGCGGCCTCCTGCGGTTCGGCCTCCTCGGGGGGCGCCCACGGCTCCACCCGCCGGCGCCTGCGGGTGTCCATGGCATCCAACTCCTTGTGGGCCAGCTCGCGGATATCGCGGCGCAAGCCCTGGGCGGCGATCTCCTCGGTGAACGCCCGACGCCCCGCCACGAGATCGGCCACGTAGGCCTCGATCTGCTCCTCGCTGTAGAAGTTCCGGGGGTCCCACTGGTCGAGCTTGCCCGCTTCGCAGGCCACCACGTACTCGGTGCCCAGCCTGCCCTTGGCGTACTCGTTGGTGCCGCGCAGGTCACCGCGCTGCAGCGCGGCCATGAGGTCGATGGGCACCCGCTGCACCTTGCGCACCAACGTCTTTTTGCCGGTGGCCTTGTCCACCTCGATGATTTCCCCCATGCCGCCGGTGTTGTACTGGAAGAAGTGCACCTTGCCGGGGTAGCGGGCCATTAGGTCCATGACGGTGTCGTAAAACGCGTTCACCTTACGCCCCTGGGCGCCAATGATGAAGTCGTCCATGCCGACGATGCGCACGCTTTCGCCCGCCTTGGCTGGCACCGTGGCAAAGGAGTGGGTGGACTCCCCCCACAGGTAGGCCAGCACCCCCTGCTGGGGGGTGAGGCGCTGGGCAAAGGGCATGATGGTGTTGCGGCGGGTAATGAAGGCAAAGACGATGCCGTCCAGCTCCTCCACGGGTGGGGTGTTGATGGACTCGTAGCAGATCGACACCCAGCGGCGCCCGCGCCGCACCTTGAGCTGGCGGCGGTCCAGCACCCCACGCCCGTTTTCCCCCAGCCGCTCGTCGGTGAAGTCGATGCGGCCGCGGTTGTCGATCATCACGTTTTCCAGCAAGGCGCTCTTGTGCGACAGCGCCCGGTACATGGCCTCCTGCATTTCGAGGGTGACGTCGGTCTTCACGTAGTAGTTCTGCTCGGTCCCGTAGGAGGAGCCGTCGCGGCGCAGGAAGACGATATCGTCCTGGGCCACCCAGGTGCCCTCGCCGGCGTCGGGATCGAGCCCCAGCTGGTGGCAGCTCCAGGTGGACTTGCCGGTGGCCGTGAGGCCGAACATGAACACGGCGTACGTCTTGAGCTTGCCCGTTGCACGGTCGCGGGCGCGCACCACCTTGGTGCCGGCGTGCAGCCCTAGCATGCCGCGCTGGTCGGCGCGGAACATGGCCTGGCGCAGGAACCCTTTCTTGCACTCGCCGGTGTAGTCGGTGCCCAGGGCAATGTTGATGTCGTGCTCCGGGATGGTGAGGATCTGCAGGCGCAGCTGGTGTTCCTGGGGGATGTCGATCATGAAGAACTCGGGACCGGGGCGCCGCTTCTGCACCTCCCCCATGGTCATGGCCCACTCGTAGGCCAGCCGGTAGTTCTTGCGGTCGGCCGTGCTCACGTACAGGTTGCAGATGGGGTTGAACTCGGGGTTGTCCCCCATCTGGCGGCGCACGTGCACGAACGGCATGGTGCGCAGCAGTTGCAGCACCTTGTGGAGCTGTTCGGGCGCCTTCTCGACGATGGCCAGCTGCTCGGGGGTTGGTCTGGGCAGGACGATCTCGGGGCCCTGTCCCAGGTACACCGTCTTGGACGCCATGCGGGAAGAGATGGCCGACCACCACAGGGGCGAGCCGTTGGCGGTGCGCACGGCGGTCTCGAGTGCGCGGCGCCGCAGCCGCCACATGGAGGGGCGTTCGATGTTGGCGCCAGAGAGGCAGCCGCGCAAGTTCTCGGCAAAACGCCGGTACACGTCGGGGTCGTACGGTCCTGCCATGGACACCTCGTCGGCACTCCGTGCCGCGCGTGCAGGATAGCGGCTTGTGCACGAGTGGCGCAAGCTTGTGGTCAGCCGGGCGGCTGCCCGAGGCGGCGCTCCAGGGATGGCGGGATCCTTCGCCTGCTGCGCCTTCCCGTCATCCTGAAGCGGCCGCAGGCCGCTGAAGGATCCTGGCACTGGTGGCAGGTCAGCCGAAGAACAACGGCGCTCCAAATATCACGGGATCCTTCGGCCGCTGCGCGGCCTCAGGATGACTGCATTCTCCTCCCTCGTCACCCTGAGCCGCTCGCTTTTCCCCGTCACCCTGAGCCGCTTCAGCGGCGAAGGGTCTCGACAAGGCTGGCACGGCTGCCGCGATGGCCGGCCGTCCACATTTGCCGGGATCCTTCGCCTGCTGCGCAGGCTCAGGATGACGGAAAAGAAAACCGCAGGCTC
>JACADV010000055.1 GCA_013388425.1 Thermoanaerobaculaceae bacterium
CAGTCATCCTGAGGCCGCGCAGCGGCCGAAGGATCCCGTCAAACAGGGAGCGCCGGTTCTGTGTGGCCGAAGGATCCCGTCAAACAGGGAGCGCCGGCTCTGTGTGGCCGAGCTGCCAGCAATGTCGGGATCCTTCAGCGGCCTGCGGCCGCTTCAGGATGACGGGGAAGAGCGGGCGCCTCAGGGTGACGGGGAAAAGGGCGCGCCTCAGGGTGACGGGGAAAAGGGCCACCTTGCCAGCCCTGCCGGATGCGACCGCTCAGAAGTGCAGTTCCACCACGTCCCGGTCGCGCAGCTCGAAGTCTCGCGCCACGCGCTGCCCGTCCAGCTTGCCACCCCACACCCGGGCGAACGCCAAGTGTTGCGCCGCCTCCCGGTGGATCCTCTCCGCCAGGTCCTGGGTGGTGGAACCCTCCACGAGCACGAACGGTGCGGATCGGTCCACGGGCTTCCCCGGCGGCTTGGCGTACACCCGCACCAGCTTCAGGTGGCGCCACAGGGCCACCTTGAACGCTTCCAGGCCGGTGCGCTGCAGCACCGACACGCGCACGAGCTGGTAGGTGCAGCCGTACAGCTCCTCCAGCACCGAAAGGTCCTCCTCCCGTGCCCGGTCTCCCTTGGTGACCACCATGAGGGTCTCCAGGTGGGTGTCGCGGGGATCGGCCGCTTCGGGAAGGGCGCCCACCAGGTGGATGCGCATGGCGGCGAGGCGCTCGCGCACCACTTCCACGTCCTCCGGCAGCTCCTCCGAGGTGGGGTCGGCCACGAGCAACGCCGCGTCGGCCCCCTGGATCACGTTGGCCAGCCACGGCTCCATGTGCTGCTGGGTGATGGGGGGCAGGTCCACCAGCTGGATCTGCACGTCCTCGAAGGGCATCATGCCCGGTTGCGGGCGGGTGGTGGTGAAGGGGAAGTCGGCAATGGCCGGCTCGGCGCGGGTCAGCGCCGCCAGGAGCGAGGACTTGCCGCAGTTGGGCGGTCCCAGGATGACCACCTGGGCAGCCCCCTCGGGCTCCACCTTGACGGCGTGCCCGTGCTTGCCGGCCCGGCTCTCCTCCTCCTGGCGGAGACGGGCCAGGCGGCGCTTCAGGTCCGCCTGCATCTTTTCCGTCCCCTTGTGCTTGGGGATGGTGGCGAGCATCTCCTCTAAAGCCGCCCGCCGCTCGCTGTTGCTGCGAGCCGCTTTGAACTTCGCCTCCGCCGCCCGGTACTGGGGGGTGAGGTTCGCCGGCATCGCGAAGATTGTAGACTCCCCCGGTGGCGGACCACTATCCCCACGGGCCGTGCGGACACTGGCGGGCAGCGCACGGAGCCTGCGTCCTGGCGGCTGCCTACCTGCTGGCGGCGCTGTGGGCGCCCGTGCTGGTGCCGGCCGTGTGCGCGGCAGCCGCCGTCTCCGCTCCCGCCCTGGTGCTGGCGCGCCGCTCCTCGCGGCGGCTCGTGAGGACGCTCTTGGCCGTTGCCGTGCTTGTGCTCGTGGGTCTCGCAGGTGCGGCACTCCTCGCCGAGGAACGGGAGGGGGGGGTACTGTGGCTGGTGGTCGCTGGATTCCTCGCCCCGCTGCCGGTGGTTCCTTGGCTCTACGCCTGCAGCTTCGAGGAGGAGGACCGGTGACGATCCTCCTCCTCCTGGCACTGGTCGCTGCCATCCTCGCCGCTTGGGGTTCGGTGGCCAGCCGCAACCCCACCGATTACTTTGCCGCCGGGCGGCGAGGGGGGGTGTGGCTGGTGGGGGTGGCCGGTACCGCTGCCGGCGTTTCCGCCTTCACTTTCGTAGGGGGGCCTGGTCTCTTCGCCCTGGTGGGCGCCGGCTCCCTGTGGATGATCCTCTCGGCGCCGCTCACCGGAGCGCTGCAGTGCTGGGTAGCGGGGGAGCCGATCGTCCGCCTGGCGCGAGGGGGTGCAATCCTCACCGTCCCGGAGCTGGTTGCCGCCTGCGCCGGCCGGCCCGCCCAGGCGGTGGCGGCGCTGGTCATCGTCGTCGGGTCCGTCGCCTCCCTGGCCGTCCAGACCAAGGCAGCGGCCGTGCTGGGCGAAGTGTTCCTGGGGGTGGAGGGCACCCTGGCTGCCCTGGTCGCCATGTCCGCCACCGCCCTCTACACCGCCCTGGGGGGGATGCGCGCCGGCCTGGTGGCGGATGCGGTCCAGGGGGGCGTCATGGCCGTGGTAGCCGCAGGGCTCGCAGCCTGGGCGCTGGCTGCCGCCGGTGGACCCGCTGCGGCACTCCACACCCTTTCGGCCCACCGCCCCGAACTGTTGGGCTCCTTTGGCGCGGTGCCGCCAGCCCAGGCCTTTGCCTGGTACGCGCTCTTCTGCCTCGGTACCCTGGCCCAGCCGCACTACCTCCAGAAGTTCCTCTTCCTCTCGGACCGCTCGCAGCTGCGCTGGTTGCCCGCCGTGCTCACCGGTGCCCTGGCCACCACCCTCACCGTCTGGCTGGGCGTGGGCCTCGCCGGATCGGCCCTGGTGGCGCGCGGCCAGCTCGAGCTGACCCACCCCGACGACCTGGCCCCCCGCCTCGTGGCCCTGCTGGGTCCCTGGGCCGTCGCCCTGGCCGGAACCGCGGCCCTGGCTGCGCTCATGTCCACCTCGGCCTCCTTCCTCAACCTGGCGGCAGCAGCGGTGACCCGCGACCTCCCAGCCAGCCTGGGATGGGCGCCGCGGGGGGTGGCAGCTGCCCGCCTGGCCACCCTCCTGGTGGTGGCGACCGCCACTGCGCTGGGCCTCGCCAGCGACCGTGCCGTGGCCATGCTGGGGCTGCTTGGCTGGGGTTTCTTCACCGCCGCCCTGCTCCCCACCGTGGCGCTGGGCCTGGCCTGGGACAGCGTCCGTCCCGTGGCCGCTGCCACCGCCATGGCTGCTGGTGCCATCGTAGATCTCTCTCTGGAAGCGGTGCGCCCGGCCCTGCCACGGGGCCTGGAGCCAGGGCTCGCCGGTGCTGCGGTGGGAACCCTCGTGCTGGTGGGCCTCTCGCTCCTCGCCAACCGCACCGCCCGCGCCGTCCCGAGGGGGCGCAGGTGACTCGCCGGCGCTGGTCCGCCACGCACCTCGACTGGCTCGTCGCGCGCCTCGCGGACGTGCGCGCCGCAGCCCGGGCAACGACGCTCGCCACAGTGGAGCGCCGGCGCGATCCCTTCCGGCTTCTCGTGGCCTGCATCATCTCGCTGCGCACCAAGGACGAGGTGACAGCGTTAGCCGCGGCCCGCCTGTTTGCCGTCGCTGCCACCCCGGCCACCCTCGCCGCTCTCCCCTCCTCCCGCATTGCCGAGCTGATCTTTCCGGCCGGCTTCTACCGCGTCAAGGCGGAGCAACTCAAGAGCCTCTCTCGCCGCCTCCTCGAGGAGCACGACGGCCGCGTCCCAGCCGATCGCGAAGCGTTGCTGGCGTTGCCCGGCGTCGGGCGCAAGACCGCCAACCTGGTGCTCGGCCTTGGCTTCGGCATCCCCGCCATCTGCGTGGACACCCACGTGCACCGCATTGCTAACCGCTTGGGGCTCGTGGCCACTGCAACGCCGGAGGCAACCGAGCACGCCCTGGAGCGCCTCCTGCCCCAGCGCCACTGGATTGCCATCAACGATCTCCTCGTCACCTTCGGCCAGACCGTCTGCCACCCCACCTCCCCCCGCTGCTCCACCTGCCCCCTCACCACCCACTGCCCGCGCCGGGGCGTCGTTCGCTCCCGCTGAGCAGCAGCACCCGGGTCCGCTTGTCCCCCGACGCGACAGTGGGCAGCCCCTACTGCTCCCAGTGGTGGGTTTTCGGCTATTCTGGAGGTGGGGAGAAATGGACCGCATCCTCATTGTCGAGGACTCCTCTGTCATTGCCACGCTCCTCGCCAGGTGGCTCGAGGAGGCAGGGTACGCCACCACCGTAGCCCCCACCGGTGGCGAGGCGCTGGCCGCGGTGGAGCGGGACCCCCCCTCGCTCATCCTCCTCGACCTGATCCTGCCCGACCGCAACGGCATCGAGGTGTGCCAGCGCCTCAAGCAGAACGAGGACACCACCCGCATCCCGGTGGTGGTGCTCACGGCGGCGGGGAGCTCGTCCAACCGCATCCGCTGTCTGGAAGTGGGGGCCGAGGATTTCCTCACCAAACCGGTGGTGCACGAGGAGCTCCTTGCCCGGGTACGCTCGCTGCTGCGGGCCAAGCAGCTCTCCGACCGCCTGCTGCTCTCCTTCATGGAGCTGGACAAGCTCGGTACCTTCGCCGAAACGTTGAAGAGCCAGAGCATCGCCGACTGGAGCGCCATGGAGGTGGCCAACACCATGGCCCACCACCTGCTGGGGGCGAGCCCTGAAGCCGGCCAGCACCCGCGCATCGCCTGGGCGGGCCAGGTGATGCGGCAGCGAGTGTTCGGTTCGGTGTGGTACTGGGAAGCGGGGAGTTGGGTGCAGGAGACGATGACAGTGCCCACCGAGCGGCTTGCCGAGTGGCTACAGCCGTTCCACAAAGGGGAGGGCCAGTACGTTTGCAAGGGGGACGTTCCAGCTCCGCTGGCCGAGGCGCTGCACTTCCCCAGCTCGTTGCCAGCCACCAACCTGGTGGCGCTGTGGCGGGGCAGTAACGTGGTCATAACCGCCGCCTACCCCTGGGAGGTGGGGGCCTACGAGCTCCCCCTCCTGCGGGCGGTGCTGCGCCACTGGGCGGTGTTCGAGCGCCTGCGCTTCGAGGCTCGCCAAGCGGAGCAGGCGTTCTTCGCCACCATGGAGGCCCTTGCCCTGGCGGCGGAGTTCCACGACAGTGAAACCGCCCGGCACGTGCACCGCGTCGCCCTGTACTCGGAGACCCTGGCGCGCGCCCTCGGCCACCCCCCTTCCTTCGTGAAGTGGCTGGCCCGTTCGGCGCCCATGCACGACGTGGGCAAAATCGCCACGCCCCTCGAGCTGCTGCGCAAAACCACCTCCCTGAGCGCCGAGGAAATGGAAACCCTGCGCCAACACACCGTGCACGGCTCGCTGCTCTTGGGCGAGATGAAGCCACTGGAGCTCGCCCGCAACATTGCCCGCCACCACCACGAGAACTTCGACGGCACCGGCTACCCCGACGGGCTCGTCGGCAGCGAAATCCCCATCGAGGCGCGCATTGTCAAGCTGGCCGACGTGTACGACGCCCTGCGCAGCGAGCGGCCCTACAAGCGAGCCTACTCCCACGCCGAAGCGCTGGCCGTGATCCGCAGCGGCGACGCGCGGGTCGTGCCCCGCCACCTGGACCCCCAGGTGTTCCAGGCGTTCCTCGACCTCCACCAGGAGATGGCGCGGATCTGGGCGGCGAGCCAGGGTAACCGGGGGGAGGGCACGGCCGGCCCCGCAGAGACCCAGGAACCCCAGCTCCCCACCCCCGCAAGAGAGGACTGACCCGGAGCCCTCCGGCCGGGGTCTCGCCCAGGCGCCATCGCCGTGTTAGGCGATCTTGTACTGCTTCATCTTCCGCCACAGGGTGTTGCGGGAAATCCCCAGTTGCGCAGCGGCAGCGCTGCGGTTGCCACCGTTGGCCGCCAGGACCTCGCGAATCGTCCGCGCCTCGGCCTCCTCCAGGGGTTGCAGCGCTGCCACCCGCGCTGGCGGCGCCACGGCAGCACCAACGATGTGGGGCGGCAGGTCGCCCAGTTCGATGGTGTCGCCCCCGCACACCACGAAGGCGTGCTCGATGGCGTTCTCCAGTTCCCGCACGTTGCCGGGGTAGGAGTGGGCCAACAGCGCGTTCATCGCAGGCGCCGACACCCCCTGGATGCGCCGCCCCTGGAGGGCGTTGAAGCGGGCAATGAAGTGGTGCACTAAGAGCGGGATGTCGCCGGTCCGGGCGCGCAGCGGCGGCAGGACGATACGGACCACGTTGAGGCGGAAGTAGAGGTCCTGGCGGAATCGCCCGTTGGCCACCTCTGCCGCCAGATCCCGGTTGGTGGCAGCGAGAATCCGCACGTTGACCTTGACCGGCTCGACCCCCCCGAGCGGTGTGAACTCGCGATCCTGGAGCACCCGAAGCAGCTTGACCTGCACTGCCGGTGACAGCTCGCCCACCTCGTCCAGGAGGAGCGTGCCCCCCTGGGCCACGGCAAAACGTCCCGGCTTGTCCCGCTTGGCGTCGGTGAAGGCACCACGCACGTAGCCGAACAGCTCCGACTCCACCAGGGCGTCGGGGATTGCCCCACAGTTCACCGCCACGAACGGTTTCTTGCGCCGCGGGCCCAGGTTGTGGATGGCGCGCGCTACCAGCTCTTTCCCGGTACCTGGCTCGCCCTCGATGAGCACGGTACTCTCGCTGCGCGCCACCAGTGGCAGCAGCTCGCGCACACCGCGCATGATCGCGCTCTTGGTGACGATGTCCTCGGTGGTGTAGGTGCGCTCGATCTGGCGGCGCAGCTCGACGATGTCCGAGAGATCCCGGAAGATCTCCACCCCACCCAGGATTCGGCCCGTGGCGTCGCGCAGTGCCGCCGTGCTGATGGCGATGAGGAGCGGCTTGCCGTCCCGCCGCAGGATGGTGGTCTCGTGATCGCGGTGGGTGGAGCCGCCCCCCATGCTGTCACGCAGCAGGCAGGCTCGATCGCAGCTCTCGCTGCGCAAGATCTCCGCGCAGCGCCGCCCCACCACCTCGTCGCGCTTCCACCCGGTGATGCGCTCTGCCGCCCGGTTGAAGTGCGTGATCCGGAGCTCCTCGTCCACCGTGAAGATCCCGTGGGGGATGGAGTTGAACGCCACCTCCGCGAAGCGAAGCAAGAGCGCACGTCGCACCCCCAGAGGATGCCACAACTGTCCCACCAATGCAACATGCCCCGTGACATGCGTCTCGAATATGGAACATCGCGCGAGGAGTGGGAACGGCGCAATGGGGCCTGGATCCGGCGCGAACCCTTGGGTCACGAACGGCTTCGGCAAGCCAGCGCCGCGCCTGGTACAGGGCTTGCTCTCTCCCGCACCGGGCAGCAGCCCCCGGGAGATGCACCCGATGGCTTTCCAGTGTTCCTACTACCTCGAACCCCTCGACACAACCAACCTGCCACGCCGCTTTCTCGACGCCTTTGCCGCGATCTTGGCGCACTCCAACTACGGGCCCGTGCTCGACACCGTGGCTCGGATCTCGGCCCGCTGCGGACGCTGCGCCGTCACCTGTCCGGTTTACCAGGCGAGCCAGGATCCCCGCGACATTCCCTGCATGCGCTCCGAGTTGCTCCTCACGATTTACCGTCGCTACTTCACCCTCGCCGGGGCGCTCAAGGCCCGCGCCGGCAACGCCTTCACCCTCACGGAAGCGTACATCAACACGTTGGCCGAGGAGGTCTACCGCTGCACCGCCTGCCGCCGCTGCAAGCTGGAGTGCCCCCTGGGCATCGACCACGGGATGATCACGCACCTGGCGCGGTGGATCCTGGCGGAAGTGGGGATCGTGCCCAAGGCGCTCCGCGTCGCGACCCGGGAGCAGCTGGACGGGAAGACGCACAACACCTCCGCCATCCCTGCCGCCGCCATGCAGGACACCTGCGAATTCCTCGTGGAGGACTGCCGGGACACCTACGGCATGAACATCTCCTTCCCCATCGACGTGGAGGGGGCTGAATACGTGTTCTTCCCGGCGGTGAGCGATTATCTCCTGGAACCCGACACCCTGATGGGCAACGCTGCCGTGCTTACGGCCACGGGCGCCTCGTGGACCATCGGCAGCCACTACTTCGACGGCATCAACTACGGGCTGTTCTACTCCGACCGCATGCTCGACCGCATCGTCAGCAAGGAGGCGGAGGAGGTCCGCCGCCTCAAGGCCCAGAAGGTGCTCATCGGCGAGTGCGGCCACGCTTCCCGCTCCGCCAAGTTCTTCATCAAGACGTTTTGCGGTGGTCGGGCGGCACCTGAGGTGGTCAACATCATGGAGTACACGTGGCACGCGTTGCGCTCGGGGAAGCTTGAACTCAGACCCAACGCCATCGACGCCCGGGTGACCTACCACGACCCCTGCAACATTGCCCGCTCCGGTTGGATCATCGACCAGCCGCGCGAAATCCTCCGCGCCATCTGCGCCGACTACGTGGACATGACGCCCCGCGGCAAGGAGAACTACTGCTGCGGTGGTGGCGGCGGCACGGTGTCCATCGACGAGATCCGCGAGTTCCGCACGAAGATTGGCGGTGCCACCAAGGCCGAGCAGATCCGCCGCACCGGCGCCACCATCCTCGTCGCGCCCTGCGCCAACTGCAAGAAGCAACTGCGCGAGGTGTGCGAGGACCACGGACTCGACCACGTGCAGGTGGTGGGGCTCCACGATCTGGTGCTCAAAGCCATTATCCCACCCCCGCACATGCGCGTCGAAAAGCCAACCGATCCCGAGAAGGACAAGTGAGGGAAGCCCATGGACGCATGGATTGAACTGGCCCGGGGACCGCTGTTCCGCCTCGCTCTCACGATCTGTGTTCTCTTTCTGGCGCTTCGCCTGGCCAATGCCGTGTACCTGCTGGCCGCCGCCTGGTGGCGAGCCGGAGACCGCGACCTTCCCTGGAAGAGCGTGGCCCAGGCCACGGCCCGGTGGCTCTTCCCCTACCACCTGCTCACGGTGCGGCCCCTCTACTCCGCTGCCTCCTTCCTCTTCCACGTGGGTATCCTCCTGCTGCCGTTCTTCCTCGCCGGTCACGTGGCCCTGCTCCAGGGGATCCTCCCTACCTGGTGGCCAACCTTAGCCCCGATCCTGGCCGACACCCTCACGCTGCTCTCGGCAGCTGCCGTGATGGCCGTCCTGCTCGCCCGCGCCACCACTGCCTCTGCACAGGCGCTCTCCACGGTCCAGGACGTGGCGGTTTTGCTCCTGCTCCTCCTCGTCCTGGGGGCTGGGTTCTTCGCCTCGCACCCCGCCACCTCGCCCTTCGACGCCCGTGCCATGCTGCTCGTGCACATCCTGAGCGGCAACCTGGCCCTGCTCCTGACCCCCTTTACCAAACTGGTGCACTGCATCCTCGTGCCCTTGACGCAGCTCGCGAGCGAAGTGGGCTGGCACTTCCCCGCCGAGTCGGGGCGCCATGTGGCCGTGGTCCTCAACAAGGAGAACGAGCCGGTATGAAGAGTTTTGCCATCCTCACCGACACGACTCGCTGCATCGGCTGCGAGCAGTGCGTCGTGGCCTGCAAGCAGCTCAACGCCACTGGAGAAGATGCCCCCTGGCCGTGGCAGGGGAGTCCCAACGATCTGTCCTCCACCCGCTGGACCACCATCGTGCGTGGGCCCCACGGTCGCCCCGTCCGCGTCCACTGCCGCCACTGCCTGGAACCGGCCTGTGCCTCCGCGTGCCCCGTGGGGGCGCTCCACACCACCCCCCAGGGCGCCGTGGCCTACGATCCCACCATTTGCCTCGGCTGCCGGTACTGCATGATCGCCTGCCCCTTCCGCTTCACCCGCTACGAGTGGGAGTCGAACACGCCACGCGTGCGCAAGTGCATCCTCTGCTATGACCGGCTGGTTTCGGGCGAGATCAGCCAGCCGGCCTGCACAGCGGCGTGCCCCACCAAGGCCACCATCTTTGGGGAACGGGACGCGCTGCTCCTTGAAGCGAGACGGCGGATCGAGGCCAACCCTCACCGCTACATCCACCACATTTGGGGCGAGCACGAGGTGGGGGGCACCTCCGTGCTCTACATCTCCGACGTGGACCTCGCCACCGCTGGCTGGCCCACCTACCTGCGCAAGTCCTCGTACCCCGCCCTGACCCGTCCAGCCATGCACCTGGTACCGCCCACCTTCGTCACGGTCGCTGCCGCCATGGCAGGGCTCTCCTGGGTCATTGGCCGCCGTCAGAAACTGGCGCAGGGGGAGCCGCCAGCCGAACTCGCAGCGACCACGGACAACCCGGAAGAGAAGGAGAAGCTGTGAACACCGAAGTGAACGTCCGGCTCATCGTTACCCAGGCCGTGCTCTGGTTCCTCCTGGGCGCCGGCGCCGTCAGTGCCGGCTACCGCTTCCTCCGCGGCCTCGGTACCGCCACCGCCCTCAACGACCTCACACCGTGGGGACTGTGGATCGGGTTCGACGTGGTGTCGGGCGTAGCGCTGGCGGCAGGGGGCTTCGTCATTGCCGCGGTAGTGCACGTCTTCCACCTCCACCGCTTCCACGGTATCGTCAGGCCGGCCATCCTCACCGCCTTCCTGGGCTACGCGGCGGTGGTGGTGGGGCTGCTCGCCGACCTCGGCAGACCGTGGAACATCTGGCGGATGATCGTCTACTGGCAACCGACCTCGCCGCTCTTCGAGGTGGGCTGGTGCGTGATGCTGTACCTGTCGGTGCTGACGCTGGAGTTCGCCCCGGTGGTGTTCGAGGGGCTGCAGTGGAACCGCCTGTACCGGCTACTGCGCGCCTTCACCCTGCCCCTCGTGGTGGTGGGAATCGCCCTGTCCACGCTCCACCAGTCCTCGCTGGGCAGCCTGTTCCTCATCAACCCCGAGCGCATCCACCCGTTGTGGTACTCGCCGCTGCTCCCCCTCCTCTTCTTTGTCTCGGCGGTGGGACTCGGGTTGGCCACCGTGGTCGTGGAGGGAGTGATCACGTCGTGGCTGTACCGCCGCGAAGCGGAGTGGGACGTGCTCCCGGCGCTGCTGCGGGCCGCCAGCATCGTGCTGAGCCTCTTTCTCCTCCTCCGCCTGGGGGACCTCGCGGTACGCGGGAGCCTGCGGTACCTCGTGGAGGGCTCCTGGTGGCCAATGCTCTTCCTCCTGGAGGTGCTCCTGAGCGTGGTGGTACCAGTCCTGCTCTTCACCCTGCCGTCGTTCCGCAGTAACCGGAAAGCGCTTGCCGCTGGAGCCTTTCTCGTGGTTTTCGGCTTCGTCGTCAACCGAGCAACGGTGGCTGGCATCTCGCACGTTGCTCGCACCGGGTTCGCCTACTTCCCGTCCCTCCCCGAGCTCCTCGTGAGCCTCGGCATCGTGGCCCTCGCGGCACTGGTGTTCCTCTTCTTCGTGGAGCGGTTGCGGGTCTGGGAGGAACCTCCCCAACCGGCCGGCCACCTGCGCCCCGCCGCCCACGACCCGCTCTCTGGCCTCTACGTCCGGGCACCGTGGCTCGGCGCCCCGCAACGGGCTGCAATCGCCTGCCTCGCAGGCGGTGTCCTCACCGCTGCCCTGCTGGAGGCGGGAGTGGCGAACGGGTCGCAGCCCCGCCCAAACCCCGTGGCGCCACCCCGCTCGGTGAGCGCCCTCCGGATCCCGAGGGTCGCCGCACCGGGGAACCGGCTCGTCCTCGTGCTGCCCTCTTCCGACGCGGAACCCCAACCCCAGGCCCTCCAGCGCGCCACCCTCATCGACGGCAATCGCGCCGGCCGCTGGGTGCTGTTCGAGCACGAAGCGCACCAGCAGCGGCTCGGCGGGAACCTATCCTGCGGCCGTTGCCACCACTTCAACCTCCCCCTCGAGCGGGGTACCTCCTGCGGGCGCTGCCACCGCGACATGTACCGGTCGACGGACACCTTTTCCCACGATCGCCACACGGCTGCACTGGGAGCCAACGGCTCCTGCAGCCGCTGTCACCGGAGCGAAGGTGAGAAGACCCGCGCCACGGCCACCCCCTGCCGCGAGTGCCACGAGCGGGAGGTGAGTCGCAACGCCGAGATCGCCGTCTCCCCCACCACCGTCGCCGGCGTAGCACCCGGCTACGTCAAAGCCATGCACGGGTTGTGCGTGACGTGCCACACCAAACACGAAGCGGCCGCAACCCCAGCGCGGGAGCCGTACCTGTCCCGCTGCCCAGCGTGCCACCGCGAGATCTCCGACACCGGCCGGGAGATGCGAGTTCGCGAGGGTACCGTGCTCCTCTCGTCCATCGCGCCATGAGTCGAGAGCCCAGCCTCCACGCGCCGCGCGTAGCCATCATCGACGACGAGGAAGACGTCCTCACCTTCGTGCGCATTGCGCTGGAGGACGCGGGGTTCACCGTTGAGGCGCTCGATCGGCCTACCGAGGCTCTTGCCACCCTCGAAGCGTTCCGCCCCCACGTCATCCTCCTGGATCTCCTCATGCCCGAGCAGATGGGGGTCTCCCTCTACACCGAGCTGCGCGCAAGCCCGGTACTGCGCGACGTGCCGGTGATCATCGTGAGTGGCCTCAACGCCCGCGACACCCTTCAGGAGGCGAGCGCCGCCACCGGTGCTGGGCCGCCCGCTGGCTACCTGGAGAAGCCCGTCGATGCGGCCGCACTCCTCGACGCGGTGCGGCGCGCGCTTTCCCACTCGGGAAGAGGAACGCCATGAAGCCGGGGACCGATTGGAAGAACAGTTACCGCGCGAACGTCTTCGAGGAGATTCCCTGCGGCATTGTCGTCATCGACCGGAACCTCCGCATCGTGGACCAGAACCTGGCCTTCACGAACATTTTTGGCGACGGGCGCGGACAGACGTGCTACGAGGTCACGCGCGGCCGCCACACGCCGTGCGCCGAATGTCTGGCCGAGCAGACCTTCCGCGACGGCCAGCGGCGCTCCCGCGAGGCTATGGGCGTCGACCCAGCTGGCAAGCCGGTCCACCACCTGGTGCAGATCACCCCCATCCGCGACGAGACCGGGAACGTCCCGTTCGTGGCCGCACTCACCACCGACCTGTCCGCCACCAAACGCCTCCAGCGCGAGTACCAGACCCTGTTCGAAAAAGTCCCCTGCTACGTCACCGTGGTCAACCGCGACTATCGTGTCGTGAAGGCCAACACCTTGTTCCGGAAGGTGTTCGGCGAACCAACCGGGGAGCACTGCTACCAGCTGTTCAAACGCCGCCACGAGCGGTGCCCGGAGTGCCCAGCCGAGCAAACTTTCCTGGACGGGGGTTCCCACACCTCCAGCCACGTGGGGATTACCCGCGATGGCACAGCGGCCCACTACGTGGTGTCCACCGCTCCCCTCGTCCAGACTGACGGTGAGACGACCCACGTGATCGAGATGGCCCTGGACGTGACCCGCCTCCACCGGCTCGAGGCGGAACTGTTGCGGGCCAACGCCCTGCGCGAGGCCCTCGTCGAGAACTCCCCCTACGCCATCCTCATCCTCGACCAACGTCGGCGCGTCGTCCTCGCGAACCGCGCCGCGGAGAAGCTCTGGGACTGCGACCGGAGCACGCTCATCGGCCACACGCTGCCGCGCCGTGCCATCGCCTGCCGTCTCGACGAGATCGTGGGTCGCAACGGCGGACCGGCACCCCTCGTGGACAGTACGATTGTCACCGCCAAGGGGGTGGAGATCCCCGTTCGTCTCTCCGGCTTCACCCTCCACCCGGTCGAGGGGGAGCGGAGCACGGCCATCATCGCCCAGGACCTGCGCGAGATCCGCACGCTTGAGCGGGAAAAGCTGGATGCGGAGCGCCTGGCGGCAGTGGGCCAGACGGTGGCCGGGCTTGCCCACGGGATCAAGAACATCCTCACCGGCCTGGAAGGCGGGATGTACGTCACCTCCGGTGGTCTGGCCCGCCACGACGAGGCGCGGGTCAAGCAGGGGTGGGAGATGCTGGAGCGCAACATTGGCCGCGTCTCCGCCCTGGTCAAGAACCTCCTCGCCTTTTCCCGCGGCGATGAACCGAAACCAAGACTCGTGCGACCCGCCGCCATCGTTGCCGATGTCGTGTCGCTCTTCAAGGAACTTGCCGAACAGCACGACCTCGTGCTCGAAACCGAGATCTCCGACGTGGCACCTGCCTCCATGGACGCGGAGGGGATTCACACCTGCCTCACCAACCTCATTTCCAACGCGTTCGATGCGTGCCTGGTGAGCCACAAGCCAATGTGCCGGGTGCTCGTGACGCTGCGGGAGGAAAACGAGGAGATCATCTTCGAGGTGACCGACACGGGCTGCGGCATGGACTACGAGGTGAAGCAAAAAGCGTTCACGAGTTTCTTCACCACCAAGGGAAGCGGTGGCACCGGCCTCGGTCTCCTCCTCACCCGCAAGATCGTGCAGCAGCACGGGGGGTCGGTCACTTTCGAGTCCTCCTCCAACGAGGGGACAACGTTCCGCCTTCGCTTCCCCCGCCGCCGGCTACCACCCCCGGTGGAGGAGGAGCACAATGGCAGCTAGAGCTGTATGCGGCGCAGCGCCGGCACAGCTGGCGACGCAGGAGGGAGGTGGAGCACCATGCGGCAACCTCAGGACGTGACGGTGCTGGTGGTCGACGACGACCCCGACGTCACCACGTATCTCGGCACCATCTTGGCGGACGCGGGGATGCATGTGGTCACTGCCCAGGACGGCGACTCGGCCCTGCAGCGCATCCGCGAGGCACCCCCCTCGCTTATCTCTCTGGACCTGGTGATGCCGGGTAAGTCGGGCATCCGCCTCCTCCACGAGCTGCGCAAACACCCCGAGTGGTCGCGGATCCCCGTCCTGATCGTGACCGGTCACGCTCGCGATGAAGCGATCCGTCGCGACCTGTCCCAGGTGCTCTCGGAGAGCACCATCTCGGGCCCCTCCCTCTACCTCGAGAAGCCGGTCACGCCGGAGAAGTACCTGGAGGCCGTGTGCAATACTCTCAAGGTTGCCCCACCCAGTCGCGGGGCGACGGGGGGCAACCTGCGCGAGGAGGCCGAGGCGTTGCTCGCCACGGCCAGCGAGACGGAGCTCGAAGAGGTGCTCCAACTCCTCCGGGCGCGGAAGACCCGAACGAACCGGGAGTAGCGTTGGCTCCCGTGGAGGTCAGCATGGCGCAACCGACCTGTCGTATCCTCGTCATCGACGACGAACCCGACGTCGTCAGCTACCTCGAGGCCCTCCTGCGGGACAACGGGTACGAGGTCCGGGGAACCACCGAGAGCAGCGAGGCGATGGCGCTGGCTCGCCAGTTCCGGCCCGATCTCATCTGCCTCGACATTTCCATGCCCGAGCCAACGGGCGTGCGCCTCTACCGCGAGCTGCGCGACGACGCCGAGTTGGGTGGCGTTCCCGTGCTGATGATCACCGGCGTCATCCAGCAGTTTAAGGACTTCATCCACCACCGCAAGCACGTGCCACCCCCCGACGGCTACATTGCCAAGCCCTTCGAACCGGCGGAGTTGCTGGCAACCGTGGGAAAGCTCGTAAAGCGCCAGTCGTAGCCTGGAAGACGCCTGCCCGGGGCGCTCACAAGCCGTGTCGGGACCTACCCGGCTGGTGGTGATCGGTACGGGGTTGCTGTGCTGCCCATGGCCGTACTCCTCCTCCTCGCCGCCACGCTTGCCGGGGCCGAAACGGTCCAGTCCAGCTGCGACCTTGCCTGCGAGCAGCGCGCAGCCGCCGCACTGCTCGCGCAGAGGTAACTGCCTGCCGCCGCGGCGCGGCTGCGCGAGGCCCGGCAGCGCTTGGGCGAGGATGTCACCTTGACCCTGCTCCTGGCCCGCGCCTCCTCCCTGGAGGGAACCCGTACGGGGCGGAGCGCACCCGCCCCGCGGGGCTCCAGCGCCACCCCGAGGCCAGCGAGCTCACGAGCTGGCTCGCCTGCGTGCTCCTGCGCCGTTGCCCTCACCCCGCCGGGAACACCACCACCCTGGACTGCTTCCCCCAGCCCTCGGCCGGGTCTGTCAGGCGCCCCTGGGCTCAGGTGGATTCCGTTCCCTTTGCGCCACGCGCTGCCTGCCTCGCCACTGCGTCACGATGGTGTGGCGAGCCCTCGCGAAGCATCGCCTTGCCACAGGATGGACACCGCTCCTCGCGGCACGGGACACCCTGTCGGTGGGGCACCCGGGCGCCGCAGGCCACGCAGACGCACCACCCCCCGCTTCCCAAGCTTGCCCGCTCCGTACTCGTCACCTCTCACCTCCCGTTCGTGGCGGCACCGCCGCCTCGCCGACCCACGGGCCGTGTCGCCTGGCCCCCAGCAGCACGACGGGCATCAGGGAAGCGCGTGGCGCTCGGCGCGTGCCGAACCGGCCACAGCCAACACGCTCCCCCTTCAGGGATGCTCGTGATGGTCGCAGTCGTGCAGATGGCCACCCTCGCACCGCGAGCCGCGGGAGCTGAGCTCCCCGGCCACGTAGGCGGTGGCGAGGACTGCCGGGTCTCCGCCTGCCACCCCCGTCACCACGTCAATGCCGTAGGCAGAAAACATGCTGCTGGCACGACCGCCGATACCGCCGACGATCACCGCGTCCACGCGGCGCTCCCGCAGCCACGCCGGGAAGGCGCCCCGAGCGTGCGGCGGTGCTGCCGTCACTTCGATGCTCGTTGGTTTCTTGGTCGTCTCGTCCACCGCGACCAAGGCAAACTGCTCCGCCCCACCAAAGTGTTCCGAGAACTTTCCCCCGACCAGTGGAATGGCAATCCGTTTCATGACGAGCTCCTCCTTCCCTGCCCATTCACAGCCCAGCGGCCAGCAGCGCTCCCCCCAGGAGCAGACCTGCTGCCACGTTGATCAGCTTCACCTTTACGAACTCCCGACGCGACTCGGCCAGGAGCGGCAGCATCCCGTGCCCGTCCTGCACCACCGACGAGGCCATCAACACGGAGAACGGCAGGGCCCCCTGGGCATACAACGTGACGAAGACGAGGTGCGGCCCCGATTCCGGCACCACCCCCACGAGGGTGGCCAGGAGGAGGGCGACCCAGGGGTGGCCCTGCACCCACTCCGCCACGGGGAGCCTCGCGGCCTCGGCTGCGGCTAGCAGGAGCAGCACACCCAAGACCCAGGCAAAGATCCGCGGCAGGTGTTCCCGCGCCACGTGCTGCCACAGGTGCTCCTCGAGGAAGTGATCCGGCACCGAGAAGACAATCCACCAGGCGACCGCCCCCAGCCCCAGGAGCGAGAATCGCACCCAGTTCCATTCGTCTGGCCCCACCGCACCCGTTCCCACGACCAGGAGGAACAACGCCAGCGACAGGCACAGCGTCGCCCGCGCGAGCGACAAGCCCGAGAGCGCTGCCGGGCGCGAGAAGAGGCTGCCGAGATTCACCCGCTCCGCCTCGTGCACCACCAGCCCCGTGCTGCACCGTGCGCCCCCAAAGGTGGTGCAACCGGTGAGCCGGTCCACAATCCACCCCACCGCCATGCCGTAGACCAACAGCAGGGCAAAGAGGAGCACCGCCCGGGAGGGGAAGAGGGCGAGCATCACGAACGCCTCGTCACCACTGGTGGCGATCATGTTGGTGACCAGGGCCCCAAGGGAGAGATAGCGGTGCACGTACACCACCACCGCGGCAAACGAACCGAGGCACCCTGGCGCGATCCCCAGCAACCCCGCGCCGAGGTACGTCGCGGTGCCGCCGCGGCCCAGCACGCGCGCCAGCGTTCCGGCGCTCACCACGTTCACCACCTCGACGATCAGCATCATCACGAAGACGAAGCCGGTGATCATGAGGGCGTCGGCAAGAACAGTCACAAGATTCACGACGTCTCCCCTCCTCTATGCGAAGAGCCAAGGGCGTAGAAAAACACGTGGCCGTTGCGCACCACGCGATGGACCTTCCCGCTTGCTGCCAGAGAGGCGAGGGATTTCAGCACGGCGTTGCCATGCAGGTCGAGCCCTGCCACCACGTCGTCAACCGTGCAGGGACGGTGCTGGCGCAGCGCCAGCACCTCCTCGTGGGCGCTCGCCGCCGCTGCCGCTGCTCGACCGTGCCGCGCGGGTCTTTCCGCCATAACTTCGGCACGGGGAGAGAACACGGCGCACACTTGAGCTTACCGGAGCCTGCCACGAGAATCACGTCCGGGGGTGAACCCGCGTCGAGACGGCGCTCCCGTCCCCCACCTCCGAGCCTTGGCCCCCCTCGCCTCGCACCACCGTTACTCTTCCCCCTCTCGCTTCGACGGCACGGGCACTCCACCGGCGTTCACGGTGTCGTGCCACGGTGAACCCAAGCCAGCGTGGCAACGACGCCCCCGTCCACCACCCCAGCAACACCCGCGCCCCCCACCCCAGGGAGCGCCCCCCTGGCCAACACCGCGCGGCGCAACCGCTTCGCCGGTTGCAGGGTGACACCCCCCGCGCCCCCAGCCCGTCCTCGGGCCCTGCCCCCTCGGTCCTGTTCGATCGAACCCTGGCATCGTGTCCTCCCTCAGGGTTCCTGAGAACCCTGCTGCTCGGATCCGCCGGGATCTCCCGGCGAGTCGTGCTCCCTTCCACGGCAACGGCATCCTCGCCCGCGCCGCCGCCCCCCCCAGTGCAGCGGGCACGGGAGCGGCTCCTCCGGGCCAATGACGGCCCGGCCTTCGTCCGCAATGAGCAGCACCTTGCCGGTGGTGAGCGCATCTGCCACCACGGAGCGGGCGTGGGTGAGAATGCGGGCAAAGGTCGCCCTCGAAACACCCATTTGCTCGGCCGCGGCCTCCTGGTACAACCCCTCGAGATCGGCCAGACGCAGCGCCTCGAGGCCGTCCAGCGCCAACGTGACGGTTGGCACCGACCAGAGCGGCCTCCCGATGGGTCGGAAACCGGCAACGCCTGAGGGGCGGTGAATTCGGCGCGGTTGGGGCGGTCGCGGCATTTTCCAGCTCCGTTTAGATCATATGTTCAAAATTGCCGCTTGTCAACCCCCGGCCAGCGCCACTCGAGATACGCACCACCCCTCGGGCCCGAGGTGTCAGCTGCCCTCGCCCTGTGGCGCGGCCACGCCGCCAGGGGGGGCGGGGAGGCGTCCGGTAGCGCCCAGCGGATGCGCCCGGTGCTATCATCCGCTTTGTGAAAGTGAGCTCAGAGGGCTCGAGGCCGAAAGGAGAGACAAAATGCTAAAGAAGATCGGACTTATCGGCGGCGGTTACATCGGCGGCGTGCTGGCGCAGGAGATCGCCCAGCGTGGTCTGGCCCGGGAGATTGGCATGACCGACCCGGCGCCTATGCCAAACCCCTCCGACCCGCCGGAGCGGCAGGAGGTGGTGAAGAAGCAGTCGGTGGCCATCGGCAAGTGCCTCGACATTGCCGAAGGTTTGCCCACCATTGGCCGAGACATCAAGCTCGTGGGCTCCAAGGACTACTCGGCGCTCGCGGGAGCGGAGCTCGTCATCAACACTGCCGGCGTGCCGCGCAAGGCGCGCCCCGACGGCACATTCCCCAGCCGCGAAGAGCTCCTGGCCATCAACTTGAAGGTCACCCTGGAAGTGGCCAAGGGCATCCAGCAGTACTGCCCCAACGCCATGATCATCTCCATTGCCAACCCCCTGGATGCCATCGTCTACACCCTCGACAAGCGCCTTGCCCCGCCGAAGAACCGGATCATGGGGATGGCTGGCGTGCTGGACTCCGGGCGCTACCGGTACTTCGTGGCGGAAGCGGCCAACGTCTCGGTGGACAACGTGAACGCCATCGTCCTGGGCGGGCACGGCGACGACATGGTGCCGGTGCGTAGCTCCTGCCAGATCGCTGGCATCCCCGTCACCAAGTTCCTGGACGAGGAGACGCTGGCTAAGATCGAGGCGCGCACCCGCAAGGCGGGCGGCGAGGTGGTGGGGCTGTTGGGGTTCGGCTCGGCGTTCGTCTCCCCGGCCTGGGCGGCTCTGGAAATGGCCGAGGCGGTGATCTTCGACAAGCGCAAGATCCTGCCCGTGTGCGCCAAGCTGGAGGGCGAGTACGGCGTGCGCGGTCTCTTTGTGGGCGTGCCGGCGATCCTCGGCAAGAACGGCGTCGAGAAGGTCATCGAGCTGGACCTGACCCCCGAGGAGAAGGCGGCCCTCGAAAAGTCCGTGGCTGGCGTGAAGAAGACCTGCGACGAAGCGGAGGCCATGCTCCAGACGTTGTGAGCCCAACCGTGGGCGCTGGGACCCCCCCTGGGGTCTCACGCGCCTGCACCTCTCGGGCGGGGCGCACCCCCGCCCGTTTTGTTGGGCAAAGCCACCTCGACCCCGCTGCCCCGTCAGCGGGCCTGGAGCAGCGGGGCGAGGGCGGGTATCTTGGCCGCCGCCTCGCGTGCCGCTGCCCCGCCGCGGCTGAGGGCCTCCTCCAGCGCCTGCCTGGCCTCGGCCGAGCGGCCGGCCCTCGCCTCCAGACGCGCCACCTGGAGCAGCGCCAGGGGTTGTTGGCGAGCCAGCTGTCGCCACGCAGCCAGCGCCTCCCCTTGGCGCCCCACCGCTTCCAATGCCCGGGCCCGGAAAACCGCCGCCTGCACGAGACCGGGCTGCCGACGGTGCGCCTCCTCCAAGAGGGGCAACGCCTGCTCCGCCTTGCCGGAGAAGAGCAGCAGCGCCCCCAGGTTGTAGGTGGCCTCCAGGTTCTCGGGGTCCAGCTCGTGGGCGCGCGCCACCAGGCGGAGGGCGTCCTCGCGCTTACCCAGCTTGTCCAGCAACGAGCCCAAGTTGTTCCAGGTCATGGAGTGTTCGGGCTCCAGGCGCACCGCCGCCTGGTAGAGCTTGAGGGCGCCTTGCTGGTCACCCAGGCGTTCGCTCACCACCGCCAGGTTGTAGGCCAGGGCGTGGCTCGTGGGATCGCGCCGGAACGCTTGGGCCAACACCTGCCGCGCCTCGTCCAGGCGGCCAGCCCGGTTGAGGCAGTTGCCCAGCCCCGAGGCAGCCGTGGAGGAGTGGGGATCGATAGCCAGCGCCTTGCGGAACCACCCCTCCGCCTCGGCCACCTGTCCCAGCTCCAGGAAGTGGTCGCCCAGGGCCGTGTACCCTTCCGGGTTTTCCGGCTGCATCTCGATCACGCTGCGCACCAGCGGCTCCGCCTCGGCTGGCCTCCCCATCTCCCGCAGGAGGCGTGCTGCGCCCAGATACGCGGCCTCGCGGCGAGGGTCCAGCACCATCATGCGTCGGAACACCGCGAGCGCCTCCTCCCGCTGGTGGGTGCGCACGAGCACGTTGGCCAGGGAGCCCAGCGCCACCACGTTGTCCGCATCCACCTCCAGGAGTTTGCGGATGGCGAGGAGCGCCGGCTCGAACTGGTTGCGCCGGATCAGACCTTGAGCCTGCTGGAACGCCTCCCAGTACACGACGCGGTCCTTGGGGTCCGGCCGCTCCCGGTCCGCCGTGGCGGGAGCCCCCCACACGTAGCCCAGCGAGCGGAGCTTCTCGCGCGTTTCCGCGCTCACCGCCACCTCCTGCTGCTCGCCCCGCGTGAAGGGGTCGGCGGCCGTGCGCCGCCGCAGCTCCTCAAACAGCGGCAGCGCTGGCTCGGGCACCGGGGAGCCGGGCCGCACCAGGTTCTCCCGCTCGGCCGGGTCGCGCGAGAGGTCGTAAACCTCCGGCCTTGGGGCTTCGATGACCTTGCTGCGAGCGTCGCGCAGACCCCGCACCTCGGCCCACCCGAAGTTGAGGCGCGGCATCAGGGTTTCCACGTAGGCCACCCGCGGCGCCCCCTTGCCACGCCACAGGTCCACCAGGCTCGCCCCGTCAAGATCCGGCGGCTTGCGCAGCCCTGCAAGCTGGATCACCGTCGGGGCAATGTCCACGCTGCGGGCCAGCGCTTCCACCCGCCGCCCGCGCGGCACCCCCGGCCCCCGCAGCAGCAGCGGCACGCGGGTGGTGGACTCGTAGATGAAGATGCCGTGGGTGTTCTCGCCGTGCTCGCCGAGGCCGTCCCCGTGATCAGCAGTGAACACCACGAGCGTGCGCTCGAAGACACCCTGCTTCTTGAGGGTAGCCAGCACGCGCGCAAGCTCACGGTCGGCGTAGTGGATCTCCCCGGAGTACGGGTCGCCCGGGAAGAGCATGGCCACGTCCTCCGGCGGCTCGTAGTCGGCGTGGGGGTCGAAGAAGTGCAGCCAAAGGAAGAACGGTTTCTCCCGCGGCCGCTCCTCCTCAAGCCACTTGATCGCCTTGTCGGCCGTCTGGCTGGCCTTGATCTCCTTGAACATGAACATCTTCTGCTTGGGCCCACCGGATAGATCGTCGTCGTAGGTATCGAAGCCCTGGTCGAGGCCGAACTGGCTATCCAGCACGAATGCCGAGACGATGGCGTGGGTGGCGTACCCCCGCTCCCGGAAGAGCTCCGCCAGCGTGGTGACCTGCTTGGGCACGATGTAGGTGCCGTTGTTGCGCACCCCGTGGTGGTACGGCTCCAGACCGGTCATGATGGTGGTGTGGGCCGGCAGCGTGTTGGGCTGGCAGGTGAGACAGGTGGCGAACCACGTCCCCTCCCGGGCCAGCGCATCCAGGGCGGGGGTGAGGTCCTGCTTCCCCGTGGCGTACCCCACGTGGTCCCAGCGCGTGGTATCGAAGGTCATCAGCACCACGTTGGGCCGGCTGCGGGAGCAGCCTCCGTATAGCAGGACCAGGAGCAGCAGCAGAAATGGGAGGGGACGGATCCGGTGCATGGCGGGAGCGTGTTGCCGACGCCCGATGGCGGTTACGTGCAGCTCGGGTCGCCGCTCTGCCTGTGGCGCGACGGCAAGCG
>JACADV010000022.1 GCA_013388425.1 Thermoanaerobaculaceae bacterium
ACAGAGGTGGGGGCTCGGGGGGCAAGGTCGCGGCGGTGCGGGTGGAGTGCGACCGGCCCCCCGCAACAGAGGTGGGGGCTCGGGGGGCAAGGTCGCGGCGGTGCGGGTGGAGTGCGACCGGCCCCCCGCAACAGAGGTGGGGGCTCGGGGGGCAAGGTCGCGGCGGTGCGGGTGCAATGCGACCGGCCCCCCGCAACAGGGGGCAGGGGGCGAGCTGAGCGAGGGCGGATTCACTCCGCCCGAGCGTGGGGGCTTGAGGGGGCAAGGTCGCGGCGGTGCGGGTGGAGTGCGACCGGCCCCCCGCAACAGATGGTGGGCCGTGAGGGAATCGAACCCCCGACCGTTGGGTTAAAAGCCCACTGCTCTGCCAGCTGAGCTAACGGCCCATGGTGCCATCGCCTCGAGGTGAGGGGGGTGCTAGCGATCCGGCAGGGCCCCGAGGCGATGCAAGTGTAGCACCGGCTGGGGCGTTGCGGCACCCTCTGGCTGTGCAGTTATCCTGAGCCTGCGCTTACCCCCTGCAGTCATCCTGAGGCCGCGCAGCGGCCGAAGGATCCCGTCAACTGTGGAGGGCCGGCGATCGGGCGGCAGCCGGGCCACCATTGCCGGGATCCTTCAGCGGCCTGCGGCTGCTTTTAGGATGACGGGAAGGGGCAGCAGGCGAAGGATCCCGTCACCCCTGGAGCGGCGTCGTCATCCGGCGGGCCTGCCAGCATTGTCGAGACCCTTCGGCGCTGACGCGCCTCAGGGTGACGGGGAAAAGGGAGGGGCTCAGGGTGACGGTAAAAGAACTGCTGCCCTCGCAACGCCGGGGGCGGGCAGCCGCTGCGAAGGGGGTGCAACCCCCAGCAAGCGGCGGCGTATCATCGGCGAGGCGTTACTTAGACGGGGAGCGAGTTCGGCAAGGAGGTTGGCGCATGCGCTCTGTACTGATGTGGGCAGCGGTGGCCATGGCAGCGGTGCTCGTGAACGTGGCAGTGGTGGCAGTGGCCCAGGAGGCGGGGAAGACGGAACCCCAGGCGGTAGCCCAGGCGTCCCCGCAAGGCCCGCCCACCGTCACCGTCACCAAGGAGATGCGGCAGCACGACGCCTGGAGGAACGCCCTCTACTTCGGGGGCGCGGTGTACGGCTTCCTCGTGCTCCTGGCGGTGCTGGCGCTGGGGATTTCGCGGCGCCTGCGCGATCTGGCGCGGAGCATCACGCCGCACCGGTTCCTCTCGGCCATGGTGTTCGTGGCGCTGTTGACGGTGGTGACCACCGTGCTGTCGTTGCCGCTGGACGTGCTGAGCGGGTATGTGGTGCCACACCGTTTCGACTTGAGCGACCAGTCGTTGGGCTCCTGGCTCTGGGACCAGGCCAAGGGTTTGTTCCTCAATATCTTGCTCGCTGCCCCGATCCTCGCCCTGGCGCTGGAGGGGATCCGGCGCCGCCGGCGCTGGTGGCTCGCCCTGTGGCTGGGCTCCATCCCCATCACCCTCTTCCTCGTGCTCATCGGGCCGGTGGTGCTTGACCCCGTCTTCAACACCTTCGAGCCGCTCAAGGACGAGGAGCTTAAAACGGAGATCCTGAATCTGGCGAGCCGGGCGGGAATTGCCGGCGGGCGCCTATGGCAGGTGGACAAGTCAAAGCAGACGAAAGAGATGAACGCTTACGTGAACGGCCTCGGCCCCACCAAGCGCATCGTGCTCTGGGACACGATCATCGCCAAACTTTCCCGCGACCAGCTGCTCTTCGTCATGGCCCACGAGATGGGCCACTACGTGCGCCACCACGTGTGGAAGTTGCTGGGGTTCCTGATGGGGTTGCTGCTGGTGGTGTTCTGGTTGGGGCAGCGGTTGGCGGAGTGGGCCACCCGGCGCTTCGGGGCCGCGTGGGGTTTCGATGCCCCCCACGATCCGGCGGCGTTGCCGTTGCTGCTGCTCCTGGTCTCCGTCTTCCTCTTCTTCCTTTCGCCAGTCACGGCAGGGTTCTCGCGGATCCTGGAGCACGAGGCGGACGTCTTCGCCCTGGAGCTGACCCACCTCAACGACGCCGGTGCCAGGGCCTTTGTGAAGTTGGCGGAGGACTCCAAAGTGCTCCCCGACCCGCACCCCTTCATCCGCTTCTGGCGTTACACCCACCCGACACTTAAGGAGCGGATCCAGTTCTGCACCACCTACCGCCCCTGGGAGCAGGGGTTGCCCAACCGGGTGTGGCAGGGCGCGCCGGGGCGCTGACCGGTCTCGCCCTCCGGGTGGCGTTGCGAGCCTGTGGGGATCCCCACACGCTGTGACCGTGCGGGCAGGGAGGCGGAGTGATCCGTGCTGCTGGGCGGTCGCAGGGTGGACCTGCGCACCCCGGAGGATCTCAGTCCGTGTTTTCGAGAGCACCTGCAGCGCGACCTGCGGCACGTGAGCGGAAGCGGCGGGAGGGGCGCGCAGCTATACTGCGCGGCGTGACGAAGCCGCTCGTGCTGCTCACCAACGACGACGGGTACACCTCGGAAGGGTTGCAGGTGCTGGCGGACGCCCTGGAAAGCCTGGGCGAAGTCTGGGTGGTGGCGCCGGATCGCGAGAATTCGGCGGTATCCCACGCCCTGACGCTGTCGCGGCCGCTGCGCATGACCAGGCTCTCGGAGCGCCGCTACGTGGTGGATGGAACGCCCACGGACTGCGTGACACTGGGTATCTGCCAGGTCCTAAGGGGGCGCACGCCGGATCTGGTGATCTCCGGCATCAACTTTGGCGCCAACATGGGCGACGACGTGCACTACTCGGGTACCGTGTCGGCGGCTTTCGAGGCGGTGATCCTGGGTGTGCCTTCCATTGCCGTGTCGCAGGTGATTGGCGAGGGGTTCTCGTTCCACTTTGCAGCCAAGTTCGCGCGGCTGCTAGCCGAGCGCGTGCTGGAGCGGGGGTTACCCGAGGCTACGCTGCTCAATGTAAACGTGCCGCCGGTGGCCCCGCGGGGCATCAAGTTCTGCCGGCTCGGCAAGCGCCGCTACACGGAAGGGGTGGTGGAGGACACGGACCCACGGGGGCGTACCTGCTACTGGATCGGTGGCGGCGCGCCCGAGTGGGAACGGCTTCCCGGCACCGACTTCAACGAGGTGGCAGCAGGCTTCGTGACGATTACGCCGCTGAAATTGGACATGACCGACCACCAGCTTTTGGAGTCGCTCCAGAACGAGGCTGCCGCATGGAGGCTCGAGGGTCGGTGAACACGGTGTTGGTGCCGGTGCGGCGGGCGAGGCTCGTGGCGAGTCTGCGGGAGCAAGGGATCACCGACGAGCGGGTGCTGGCGGCGGTGGCGGCCATCCCGCGCGAGAAGTTCGTGCCGCGCGAGTTTTTCAGTCAGGCCTACGAGGACTACGCCCTGGAGATTGGCGAAGGGCAGACAATCTCGCAGCCGTCGGTGGTGGCAAAGCTGGTGCAGCTGGCGGCGGTGGAAGCCAGCGATCGGGTGCTGGAGATTGGGACCGGCTCGGGGTACCTCACCGCCGTTCTGGCGCAGTTGGCCCGCTTCGTGTTCTCGGTGGAACGCATCCCCAAGCTCGCGCAGAGCGCGGGACACCGCCTGGCGGAACTGGGGTTCTCCAACGTCACGGTGCAGGTGATGGACGGTTCGCTGGGGTGGCGCGCCCACGCGCCCTACGACGTGATCGTTGTTTCGGCGGCGGCACCCAGCGTCCCTCGGGCCCTCACCGACCAGCTGGCCCAAGGGGGCCGCCTCGTCCTGCCGGTGGGGAACCGGCGGGTGCAGCAACTGCTGCTGGTGCAGCGGCGGGGCCAGGAGCTCCTGGAGAGCCAGCACGGCAGTGCCAGCTTCGTGCCACTGGTGGGGTGCGAGGGGTTCCGGGAGGCGCCGTGACGAGCCGCCGCTACGTGGTGGCCGGGCGGGTGCAAGGGGTGGGGTTCCGCTACTTCGTGCTACGCGAAGCCCAGGCCCTCGGTCTTTGCGGCTGGGTGCGCAACTTGCCCAGCGGCGAGGTGGAGGTGCTGGCGGCCGGCGAGGAGGTGCAGCTCGCGGCCTTGGAGGGGCGGCTGTGGCAAGGTCCACCCCACGCCCGGGTGCGGGAAGTGCGCACGGGTGAGGGGGAGGCGGTGAACTGGGACGACTTCCGGGTGCTGCCCACCCCCTGGTAACGCTCACTCCGCCTGGAGCTCGGGCCACTCGGGCAGGGTGCTGCTGCAGTGGAGGAGCACAGTGGCGCTGGTGCGCCCGGCGGCGCGCAGCAGGAAGGGGACGTGGGGAGGGATGAGGGCGTGGTGGGTGGGGAGGAGCTGGAGCTCGTTCCCCAGCACCAGGCACGTGAGCCGTCCTTCGATCACCGTGACGATGCACTCGGCTGCCACACCCGGGGTGCTGACCTTGCTGCCTGCGCCCATGGTGAGCCAGCAAGCCTGGGAGGCACCGCCGCGCAGGTGGCGCAGCTGGATGCGCTCCCCCAGCTCGGTGGGGCGGAGGCCGCCCCACGCTCCATGGGTGACTTTGAAGGGCGATTGGGCGGCCGAACGCATCGCTGACTCCTCCTCGTCGGGGTTGTGCTTTGCCCCGGTGAACGCTAGCATTTTCCCGGCTGGGGCTGTAGCTCAGTTCGGATAGAGCAGCGGTTTCCTAAACCGCGTGTCGGTGGTTCGAGTCCACTCAGCCCCGCCACCCTCTAGCGGTGCACGTAGGCGGGGGCCGGTGCCCGCCGACCCCTCTCGCCGCTCACCACTGTCCAGCCAGCGTTCCGGTAGCAGTCCGGGCACAGGCGCGTGCTGGCGGTGAGCTCGTTGTCCGCCACCTGCCCCTCCACGAACAGCCCCTCGCACTCCTTGAGGCACACGTCGCACACGCCGCGCAGCTCTCTCTCGAATCTCCAAACCGGTCCACTCACCACCGCCTCCGCTAGAAGGGGATATCGTCCTCGTTCTCAGGCTGGAAGTCCGGGGGCTCCCCCGGTGCCACCTCGCCGGACGGCTTCGGACCCAGGGGTTGCAGGACCTGGGCGCGGATCTCCGTGAAGTAGCGCCGGTTGCCCTTCTCGTCGTCGTAGGTGCGGGTGCGCAACGTCCCTTCCACGTACACCTGCCGGCCTTTCGTGAGGTAGGTGCTGCAAAACTCCGCCAGTTTCCCCCAGGCGACGATGTTGTGCCATTCGGTGTGTTCTTGCTTCTGGCCGTTCTTGTCCTTCCAGGCCTCGTTGGTGGCAATGGAAAACTTGGCGACCGGCGTGCCGCCGGGCGTGTGGCGCAACTCCACGTCGCGCCCGAGATTTCCGATCAGGATGACCTTGTTGACACTCATGCCGACCTCCCGGCGTGGACACGCCAGATTAGCACAGGACGGCGGCGGGTGCTAGAGTCGGCGCGTGTCGACGAGCCGCCGCTTGGCAGCCGCCACCTCGGGCATGGTGCTGGTGACTGCCGCCAGCCGGGTCTCGGGCTACCTGCGCGACAAGGTGGTGGCCGCGTTGCTGGGGGCCGGCACGGTCTCCGACGCCTTCATCACCGGCTTCCGCATCCCCAACATGTTCCGTGCCCTGCTGGCCGAGGGTTCCCTCACCGCAGCCTTCGTGCCGACGCTAGTGGCGCAGCGGTCGGCGGGGGACGAAGCACGCACGCGGGAGTTCGTGCGGGCCATGACGGCAGCCCTGCTGCTCCTGCTCCCGTGGCTGGTCGTCGCTGGCATCCTGGCCACACCGTGG
This sequence comes from Thermoanaerobaculaceae bacterium, assembly GCA_013388425.1. GTDB lineage: Bacteria > Acidobacteriota > Thermoanaerobaculia > Thermoanaerobaculales > Thermoanaerobaculaceae > JACADV01. Next base: position 5,672 of record JACADV010000022.1, read on the forward strand.
TTGGTGGCGCTCCTCGCCCCGGCGTTTGCCCAGGACCCCGGCAAGTTTGAGTTGACCGTGCGGCTGACGCGGCTGATGTTCCCCTACCTGGGGTTGATCTCCTTGGCGGCCCTGGCCCAGGGCGTGCTCAACGCCGCGGACCGGTTCCTGCTCCCCGCTGCTACCCCCATTGCCCTCAACTTGGCGATCGTGGCGGGGACCAGCACCACAGTTTGGCTCTTGGATGGGCGGTGGGAGTGGCTGGCGGCCGGCGTGCTGGCCGGCGGTTTTGCCCAGTACGCCCTGCAGGCACGGGCCTGCCGGCGGCTCGGACAGCCCCTCCTGCCGGGGCGCGGGGCGCTGCGGCACCCGGGGGTGCGGCGGGTGCTGTCGCTCATGGTGCCGGGGATCCCCGCCCTGGGCATCTACCAGCTGACCCTCGTCATCTCGACGCGGTTTGCCTCCACTGCCGGCAACGGCGCTGTCACCTGTCTCTACAACGCCTCGCGCCTCAACGAGCTGGTCTACGGTATGGTGGTGGTGCAGCTCACCACCGCGGTTCTCCCCATGCTGGCGAGCGAACGGGCCGCCTCGCCAGAGCGGGCGCGGGAGACGCTGGCCTTTGCCATCCGGCTGCTGTCCTTCGTCACGCTGCCCGCCACGGCCTTTGCGGTAGCGGCGGCGCGGCCGCTGGTGGGGGTGCTGTTTGGCGGCGGGGCGTACACCGCGGCAGCGGTCACCGCCACTGCCGGTGCGCTGCTGTGGTACTCGGCCGGTTTGCCGTTTCTGGCCGCGACCAAGCTCTTGGCCAGTGCGTCCTACGCCTGGCAGGACACGCGCCTGCCCGTGGTGGCATCGGCGGTGAACCTGGCGGTGTTCTACGGGCTGGGGAAACCACTGCTCGCCGCCTTCGGGATCGCCGGTGTGGCGGCAGCAGCCTCCGCGGGGCAGGCCGCCAACTGTGTCCTGCTCGGGGTGGGCAACGGTCTTGCTGGCCGGCTGCCGCCGCTGCGCTCGGTGCTGTTGGGGGTGGGGCGCCACCTCCTGGGGGCAGGGTTGGCCGGCCTGGCGGTGGCGGTGATGGGAGCGCGTCTCCACGTGGGGGTCGAGACCAGCGCCAGGGGGCTCGGTCTCCTCGCCCTTTTGGGGGTGGTGGCCGTGGGGGTATACCTGGCGGTGCTGGTGGCGCTGCGCGCACCCGAGTGGCGGGAGCTGCGCAGCCTGATGCGGAGGGCAGGAAAGCCGTGAAGATGGTGGTGCAACGGGTGAGTCGAGCGGCGGTGCGGGTGGACGGCCGCACCGTGGGATGCATCGGCAGGGGGTTGCTGGTGCTGGTGGGGGTGGAGCGGGGGGACGGGGAGGCGCAGGTGGCACGCGCCGCGCACCGGCTGGCGTCGCTGCGGATCTTTGCGGACGAGGCGGGCAAGATGAACGTGGGCATCGACGAGGTGGGCGGGGAGGTGCTCGTGGTGTCCCAGTTCACCCTCGCGGGTTCCATCAAGAGGGGACGGCGCCCGGACTTCTTTGCGGCGGCGCCCCCCGAGGAGGCAGAGCCGCTCATCGAGGAGCT
>JACADV010000067.1 GCA_013388425.1 Thermoanaerobaculaceae bacterium
CTGGGATGCCCTGGGCGTCGCCACCACCGTGGAGCGCATGAAGGCGGAGGGCGTCACGCCGGCGAGCTGGGTCGAGAAGATGCTGGCTTCGGGCGCCGAGAGCTTCTACCGCATGGGTGCGGCCGGCCTCGAGTACTACGACCCGCGCGAAGGTGCCTACCGGCCCGTGCCCCGGCCTTCCACCTTCATGGTGCTCAAGGAGATCAAGCAGCTCAAGCCAGTGGTGGCGGAGAACAAGGGGGCGTCGCTCGTGGATCTGGGCGACGGCATCCTCTGCCTGGAGTTCCACTCCGCCTCCCAGCCGAAGCTCAACCCCATCGACGATGACATCCTGGCCATGGCCCACCGCGCCATCGAAGTGTCGCAGCAGGACTTCCGGGGGCTCGTGGTGCACCACCAGGCCGAGCAGTTCTGCGCCGGCGCCAACCTCCTCATGGTGCTGGAAGGGGCCATGAGTCAGCAGTGGAAGGCCATCGACGACATGGTGCGCCAGTTCCAGGGGATGACCATGGGGTTCCGCCGCGCCCGCGTGCCGGTGATCACCGCCCCCTTTGGCTTCACCTTTGGCGGCGGGGCCGAGATCACCATGGGTGGGGATCGCGTCTGCGCCCTGGCTGAGACGTACATTGGCCTCATCGAGGTGGGCGTGGGGCTCGTGCCCGCCGGCGGCGGTCACGTCTTCATGCTGGAACGGGTCCTGGAAGGGATCGACGAACCCGTCCTCTCCAACCTGCCGTTCCTCCGCAAGGCCTTCGAGACCATTGCCATGGCCAAGGTGGCAACTTCCGCTGAAGAGGCCCGGGAGCTCAAGTACCTGCGCCCCTGGGATCACGTGGAGCTCAACCGCGACCAGCAGCTGTGGACCGCGAAGCGCATGGCCATCGCCATGGCGGAGGAAGGGTACCGTCCGCCGCTGCCGCGCACCTTCCAGCTGCCCGGGCGCGAGGGGATCGCCACGTTCAAGATGTTCCTCCACAACATGAAGCTCACCCACTGGATCTCCGCCCACGACGAAAAGATTGCAACCCATATCGCCACCATCCTGTGCGGTGGCGACACCACCATCAACAATCCGGTGAGCGAGGAGACCATCCTCGACCTGGAGCGGGAAGCGTTCCTGTCGCTGTGCGGCGAACCAAAGACGCAGGAGCGGATCAAGTACATGCTGTTGAACAACAAACCGCTGAGGAACTGAGGAGGAGGCCTGCCATGCGTGAAGCCGTCATCGTTTCGTACGCCCGTACCCCGATCGGCAGAGCCAAGAAGGGGAGCCTGAAGGATACCCGGCCGGAGGAGTTCGCCGCGCCGGTGTTGAAGGCACTCATCCAGCGCACGCCGGGCCTGGAGCCCGCCATGGTCGACGACGTGATGGTGGGATGCGCCATGCCGGAGGGGGAGCAGGGGATGAACATCGCCCGCATGATTGCCCTCCTCGCTGGCTTCCCGGTGGAGGTGCCGGCCACCACCATCAACCGCTTCTGCTCCTCCGGTTCCCAGTCCATCGCCTGGGCCGCCGATACCATCAAGGCGGGCTCCAACGAAATCGTCATTGCGGGCGGCGTGGAGTCCATGTCCATGGTGGCCATGGGCGGGAACAAGCTGATCGCCGACCCGGCCCTCATGGAGCTCCTGCCCAACGCGTACGCCGCCATGGGCACCACGGCCGAGGTGGTGGCCCGCCAGTTCGGCATCTCCCGCGAGGAGCAGGACGCCTTTGCCGTGACCTCGCACCAGCGAGCCGCCAAGGCCATCGCCGAGGGCAAGTTCAAGGAAGAGATCGTGCCCCTCTCCGTGCGCACCATGGACAACGGTGTGTGGCGCGAGTTCGTGTTCGACACCGACGAGGGGCCCCGCGCCGACACCTCCCTGGAGGCGCTCGCCAAGCTCAAGCCAGTGTTCGACCCGCGCGGCACGGTGACCGCTGGCAACGCCTCGCAGATCAACGACGGCGCGGCCTTTGTCGTCGTCATGAGCGAAGAGAAGGCCAAGGCCATGGGGTTGCCAATCCAGGCCTACGTGCGCGACTGGGCGGTGGCTGGCGTACCCCCGGACATCATGGGGATCGGTCCCGCCAAGGCTGTGCCCAAGCTCCTGGCTAAGACCGGGCTTTCCCTGGCGGACATCGACGTCGTGGAGATCAACGAGGCGTTTGCCAGCCAGTCCATCTACTGCTGCCGGGAGCTCGGCCTCGACCCCGAGAAGACCAACGTCAACGGCGGCGCCATTGCCACTGGCCACCCCCTGGGTGCCACCGGCGCCGTCCTCACCTGCAAGATCCTCGGCGAAATGAAGCGCCGCAACGCCCGCCGCGGCATCGTCACCATGTGCATCGGCGGCGGCATGGGCTTCGCCTACCTCTTGGAACGGCCGTAGAACCTCACCATCCGAGCGCTTGAACGAGCCGCCCCTCCTCGGAGGGGCGGTTCACTGTCTTCACGCGCTCGGCCAGGCGCGAAATGCCGCTTTGAGGTGTCGCAGGCGCGGGAGCCAGCGGCTCCAGTCCACGGCCACGATATCGAAGCGACAGGGGGGCAGGACCTTGCGCTCCCCCAGGTACGCCTGAGCCAGGCGGACGAGCCGCCGCTGCTTGGCGCCGGTCACCGCTTCCTCGGGGCGGCCCGCCTCCATGCTGCGGCGGGTCTTGACCTCCACGAACACCAGCACCTGGCCGTCCGCACACACCAGGTCCAGCTCCCCCAGCGCACAGCGCCAGTTGCGCGCCACGATGCGGTACCCCTTGGCCCGCAGCCAGAGCTCTGCGAGCCGCTCCCCCCACCTCGCCGTGCGCGATCGGTGATCAGGCGCCAGCCGCATCCCCTCCCAGGGCCTGGGCCGCCAGTTCCACCACGTCAAACGTCTTCGCGTCTTCCTGGCCCAGCTCCTGTTGCCCGTTCCCCACCATGACCGCGCAGAACGGACACGCCACCGCCACGTCCCGGCACCCCGAGGCCTGGAGCTGCTGCACTCGCACCTGGTTGATCCGCTCGCCCAGCTTCTCCTCCAGCCACATCCGCCCGCCCCCCGCGCCGCAGCACATCGCCTTGCGCCCGGAAAGCGGCGCCTCCTTCAGGGTGAGACCGGGTATCGCGGCGAGGATCGCCCGCGGTGCCTGGAATTCGCCGTTGGTACGGCCCAGATAGCAGGGGTCGTGGTAGGTGAGCTCGCGCCGCACCTCCTTTGTGAAGCGAAGCTTCCCCTCGGCCAGGAGCTTGGCCAGCAGCTGCGTGCCGTGCATCACCTCGAAGTGCCCGCCAAAATCGCCGTACTCGTTGGCCAGGGTGTTGAAGCAGTGCGGGCAGTTGGTGACGATCTTCTTCACGCCGTAGCGGTTCAGCGTCTCGACGTTGGCCTGCGCCAAGGTCTGGAACAGGTACTCGTTGCCCAGGCGGCGTGCCGCATCGCCCGTGCAGCTCTCCTCGGGGCCCAGGATGGCAAAGCTCACCCCCGCCCGCTGCAGCAACCGGGCAAACGCTTGCGATGTGCGCTTGCCTGCGTCGTCGAAGGAACCCGCGCATCCCACCCAAAACAGGTACTCGAACTCGCCCCCCTCCGCCGCCAGCGGGACCCCGAGCCCCTTTGCCCAGTCGGCCCGGGTCTCCGCCGCCAACTGCCAAGGGTTGCCGTTCACCTCCATGCCCCGGAACGCCGGCTCCGCCTCCTCCGGGAAGGTGGCCTTCTCCAGCACCAGGTGCCGCCGCATCTCGACGATGCGATCCACGTACGAGATGAACAGTGGGCACGCCTCCTCGCACCAGCGGCAACTGGTGCACGCCCAGATCACATCGGTGGCGATCACGTCCCCGGCCAGTTCTCGCGCCGGCGTGCCAGGGGCAGCGCCAGGTTCGCCAATGATCTCCTTGGCCGAAGCGTTGAGATGGTCGCGCAGGGCAATGGTCAGGTCGCGGGGGATCAGCGGCTTGTGGGTGATGGTGGTGGGGCAAACCACGGTGCACCGCCCGCACTCGGTGCAGCTGAACAGGTCGAGGCGCTGCTTCCAGGAGAGGTCGGTGATGCGCTGCGCCCCGAAGGTGCTCCCCTCCTCGATGTGCTCCAGATCCATGGGCACCAGCCGCCCCGGCGGGTCGAGGGGGCGCAGGAGCACGTTGGGCAACGAGGTGTACACGTGGAAGTGCTTGGAGTACGGCAAGTAGTTGGCAAAGAAGTAGAGCGCCGCCAGGTGCACCCACCAGGCGGTGGCGTAGAGGGCGTGGAGCGATCCTGGGGCGGTACCAGCAAAGAGTCCCCCCACGGCGGCGGAGACTGGCGTCCACGCCCAGGGGCCCGGGGCGCCCCCAGCGATGCGGGCTCCGTCCGCCAGGGCATCGGTCACCATCAGGGTGGCGATCAGCCCCAGGATCACCCAGGCGTCCGCCGACAGCTCCAGACGTGCTGGCCGTGTCACCAGGCGCCGCCAGTCAGCCACGGCAACGCCGGCGAGGACCAGCACGATGAAAACTTCCTTGGTGAGCAAGTAGGCGTGACCCAAGCCGGTGCGCAGGAGCGGTAGCTCGAAGCCGCGGGCCAGTCCCTCCAGGATCAGGGACAGGGAGCGCACCGAAAACACCAGGAACCCCCAGAAGATGAGGGCGTGCATCACGCCAGCCACCGGTTCCTGGAACATGCGCTTCTGGCCAATGGCAAAGACCACGAGTCCGCGGATCCGTTCCCGCCACTGTCCCAGCACCACCCGTCCGCTCCTGGCCGTCAAGAGCTGCCACTTGCGGGACAGCGACCAAGCGAGGAACGAGGCGGCAGCCAGCGTCACGAGCAGAAACCAGACGGTGCCGGAGATGCCGAGAAACGTTCCGGCCGTAGCATGGTGGGCCATGGTCTCCTCCCCTCTCACGACAGCGCCGATTGTGCCACAGCCGCTCCAAAAAGTGAACCGCCATTCAGTTTGGTGGACGCTGGTAGAATGCCGCTCGGAAAACGGTCGAGGCCGCCGCGCGCAGCGCGCCGAGTCCGGTGACCAGATGGGAACTGGGGGTCGAGATGTCGGCAAAACTCAAGATCCAGCCGGTCACCCCGGTGGCGTTGCTGCCGCTCGTGGAGATGGCCGAGCAGCTGCGCGCCACACTGCCGGGCTACGAGGAGCTCGCCACCCCCACGGGGCGTGGGGAGCGTTCGGACTTTGCCTTCGACCTGGCCCATCTGGCCCACCACGACAGCAACGGGTTCCTCATTGCCTCCCGCAACAACGACGTGCTGGGATTTGCCGCGAGCTTCGTCCGGTCGCGCCAACTCCTCCTCTCGCACCTCTGGCTCGTGCCCGACCTGGCCGACCGCTCGGTGGCCCACGCGCTGCTGCGGCACGTGGCGGCCTACGGTGCCCGCTCGGGGGTCAACGACCTGGCCTGCCACGCCGTGGCTGGCCCCCTCGTGCAGGCGGTGTGCTTCCGCTACGGCATGCGACCCCGTTTCCCCGTCTACCGCCTCACCCTCCCCAAAACCACCGCGCTCCACCTGGGTCTTGAGCTCTCCCACTTCCTGGCCGGGCACGAACTCACCGACGAGCAGGTAACGCGCAAGGCGGGTACCGGCGAGCCGGAGCGCATCGACCGCCTCCTGCGCGGCATCACCCGCACTTTGGACCACGAGTACTGGCTCGGCCAGCGTGGCCTGCGCCTCGCCACGGTGCAGGAGGGGCGTCGCATCACCGGCTACGCCTACGGGGGGGCTGGCCAGTGCGGCCCGGTGGCCGCCATCACCACGGAGGCAGCCCAGGCTGCCCTGGGGTGGGCGCTCCGGTTTGCTGCCGAGAGCAGCGAGTCCGACGTCACCCTCTACGTCCCTGCGGTGTTCGAGAGTGGGCTGGAAACCCTGCTGGAAGCGGGGGCCGACTGCCGCGCGCAGTCGCTGTGGATGAGTCAGCTCCCCGCCACCGGCATGGAGCGCTACGTTTTGGCCAGCAGCACCTTGTGCTAGCGCCGGCGCGCCCGCCCCGCTGCGCGGCGAGTTTGCGGACGGCGCGGGACCGCCCGCCGGGGGCGCTTTGCAGCCTCGAGGAGCGGCTGCTGCCCCACCGGCTCCAACCGCACCTCCAGCGTCTCCTCCACCACTCCCACCACCCGCACCTGGAGAGCAGCCCCCAACTTCAGCTCCCTGCCCGTGTGGCGCCCCACCAGGCGGTGGCCGAACTCATCGTAGCGGTAGTAGTCGTCGTGCAGGTCGGCCACGTGCACCAGCCCCTCCACGAAGACCTCGTCCAGCTGGACCACCACGCCGAAGGCCAGCACAGCGGTGATGTGGCCCGAGAACACCTGGCCGATCCGGCTGCGCATGAACTCCGCCTGCTTCCACCTCACCGCCGCGCGCTCCGCCTCGGCGGCACGCCGTTCGGTGAAGGAGCAATGGCTTGCCAGGTCCGCCAGCTCCGCCTCCAGAAATGCCCGTTCCGGCCCGAGCTCAACCTGGCCCGCCAGCAGCCCGGCCAGGGACCGGTGCACCACCAGGTCGGGGTACCGCCGGATGGGCGAAGTGAAGTGCAGGTAGAAATCGGTAGCCAGCCCGTAGTGGCCACGGCACTCGTTGCTGTAGGCAGCGCGCGCCAGCGAACGGAGAACCAGGGTCTGCAGCAGCCGCTCCTCGGGGCGCCCCTGAATTTCCGCGAGGATCCGCTGCAACTCTCGGGGCGGCAGGTGCTCCAGATCGCCCTTCAAGGAGTAGGAGAACGATTCCAGGACCGCCTGGAGCTCCGCCAGCTTGCCGGCCGAAGGACGGTCGTGGACGCGGAACAGCGCCGGCTGGCGCCCCCACACCAGGAGCCTGGCGACGCACTCGTTGGCCGCCACCATGAGCTCTTCGATGAGACGGTGGGCGCGGTTGCGTGGCACCGCGCTCACCCCCGTCATGAACCCCTCGGGGTCCAGGAGGATTTCCGGTTCCGGCAGGTCGAAATCCAGCGAACCGCGCGCCGCACGTCGGCGCCCCAGCCGCTGGGCCGCGGCGTCCAGGAGCTCCAGCGAGCGGCGCACATCCGCGGGCAGATCCCGCGGCCAGGCCCCACCCTCCAGCCAGGAGAACACTTCGGTGTACGTGCAACGACGCCGGGAGCAAAAGACGGAACGCTCGGCGCGGTACCGCTCCACCCCGCCGTCGGGGGTGACGAGGAACCGCACTGTGAAGGCCAGGCGGTCGGCACCGGGCAGAAGCGAACAGAGATCGTTGGAGAGGCGCTCGGGCAACATGGGAACGCAGCGACCCGGCAGGTACACGCTGGTCCCCCGCTCGCGCGCAGCTGCATCCAGGTGGCTGCCCGCCGGCACGTAATGGCTCACGTCGGCAATGTGGACGAACACCTCGATGGCCCCGCCGGGACCTTCCCCCGCCGCCACCGCGTCGTCGAAGTCCTTGGCCGACTCCCCGTCCACCGTCACGGCCGCCTGCCAGCGATAGTCCACCCGCCCAGCACGCTCCACCTCGCTCACGCCAGCGGGTAGTGCCTCCGCCTCCTCCAGAGTCGCGGGGGGGAACTCCACCGGAATGCCGTGTTCCGCCAGCACCACCGCCTCGGCCACACCCGGCTCCCCAGCCATCCCCAGCCGGCGCACCAGCGTCCCGCCGAGGAGGCCATCGCGCTGCTCGCCCTCCAGGGCCACTTCCACGAACTCACCATCGCGGGGTGGGTCTTCGGCGGAGGGGGTGACCAGCACGCGGGCGTCCACACGCCGGGCAAAGGGCGCCACCCAGGGCTGCCGGCGGTCGGCCACGAAGCGGCCCACCAAGAGCGGGCGACGGCGGCGGAGAACCCGCACCACCGCGCCGTTCCAATCCTCCACCTGGCGCCGCCGGCCGCGCTGGGGGAGGCGGCGCACCAACACGGTATCGCCATCCATGGCGCCTGCGAGCCGGTCGGGGCTCACCACCAGGGTCGGCACACCCTCCTCCTCCTGCCGCAGGATCCCCAGGCCACGGGCGGTGATGCGCAGCGTCCCCACGAAGTGGTCCGTGTGCTCGATGGCACAGTAGCGCTGCTCGCCAATTCGCACCACTTCGCCCCGCTCCTCGGCGGCCGCCAGCAGCGCCTCCAGCGCTTCGCGACTCGTGACATCGAAACCGGCCTCGCGCAAGCGGCGGAGGAGCTGGGGCACGGTGGCCCCTCGCCTCCCCTCCTGGCGCAGGAGATCGCACAGTGCCCGCCGGTGCGGGAGGTCGCCCTTCAGGCCCATCGTCGGTACCTCCCGTCGGTTGACACGCTCTCCCCGTCTCGCTAGACTCTACGCCGCGCGGGCGAAAGTGGCGGAACTGGCAGACGCGCAGCGCTCAGGACGCTGTGAGCTCACGCTCATGGGGGTTCGAGTCCCCCCTTTCGCACCACCTCCCCGCCCCACCTCAGGAGGCCAGGAAGGCATACGCTTCCTCCCGTTCCCAGAAGACGGGGAAGATCGTGTCCAGGCGCGTCAGCTTGAGCAGTGACTCGATCCGCTTGTGCGGGCGGAAGAGCACCATCTTGCGTTGCGCTTGGGAGAACTTCTGGAGGTGCCCCACCAGCTCACCGATGCCGGTGGAATCCACGTAGTCGATCTCGGACAGGTCGAGAAGGACACCGCCCTTCGTCGTCCGGAAGATGCTCTCCAGCTCGCGCGTGAACTGCTGGGCCGACTCGCCCAGTTTGATGGTTCCCTGCACCTCCAACACCGTGACACCCTGCTCCTCTCGCCGCTTGAGTTGCATGGCTTCCCCCTCTAACCGGTGACGGTCACGTCAGCTGCAGCCACCACGGCTCCCGAACATACAGCCCGACACGAGAAACGCCGGAGTGATCCGAAGGTTCCCTCCGAGCGAACCTCCACCTCCAGGCGATCCCCCGCGGCCACCTCCTGGAACTGGCAGACCCGGTCCAGGGCCACCAGCCGCACCTCTCCTCCTCCCTCTGGCCGAGCCACAAGGAGAATCGACTGGGCTAGCGCCTCGGCCACCAGCATCACGGGCCAAGCCGAACCGGCAGCCACGGCGCCGTCCGCGGTCACCAGCACCACGCTCCTGGCCCCGTCATCTCCCACCTCCCGCCGTTCCACCAGGCGGAAGGGGAACGCGTGGGGGATCCCATCACGCACCCAGCGTCACGCCCTTTTCCTTGAGGAACGCTACCAGCGCATCCACCGACGCGAAGGCCTTCGCCCCCACCTCCTCGTCCTGAATCCGCACCCCGAACGTCTTCTCGATGCCGATCACCAGCTCCAAGGCGTCGATGGAGTCCAACCCCAGGCCGTCGCCAAAGAGGGGCGCCCCGTCCTCGATGTCCTCCGGCGACACGCCTTCTAGCTGCAGCCTCTCGATGATGAGTTCCTTGACCTTGCGATGGAGCGGGGTAGTCGACATGTCCGACCGCGTCCTCCTCGGGCGCGCAGTATACCTGAGCGGCCTCACACCCGCCGGCGCCCCGCCCCGCTCACCTCGCTGCTCCCGCCGCCAAACCCCACGGTGACGCGCTCGTGGTCCACCACCACCGGCACCCGGCACTCCCAGGTGAGGGCCACCACCTCCTCCAGACGCTGCGGTTCTGCGCTGAGGTTCACGAGGCGAAAGACCACGCGGCGGCGCTGGAGGTCAGCGAGCAGGAGCTCGCAGTACGGACACCCGTCCACCACGTACACCACCACGCTCACGGCTCGCCGGCCTCGTCGTGCCACTCCAGCTCGCTTGCCTCCACAGCCGAAAGCTCGCTCAGGAACGAGGCGTTCTCCCGCCAGCGCGGCTTCACCTTGACCTGCACATCCAAGTAGACGCGGGCCCCCAGCAGCGTTTCGATCTGGGCTCGTGCCTGGCTGCCAATCTTGCGGATCAGGTGACCGGCCCGGCCAATGACGATGGCCTTCTGGCTGGGGCGTTCCAGGACGATATCGGCCCAGATGCGCAGGAGCGGCCCCTTGGCGGTCTCCTCCTCCTCCAGGTGACGGAGCTGGACTGCCACTGCAAAGGGAAGCTCGTCCCGAACCTCTGCCAGCACCGCCTCGCGGATCAGCTCGGCGATGAAGAACCGCTCGCTCTGGGTGGTGGAGAGCGACGGATCGAGCCAGGGCTCCCCCTCGGGCAAGAGGGGGAACACCGTCGTCAGGAGCGCCTCCACCCCTTTGCCGGTGCGCGCCGAGATGGGCACGACACCGGCGTAGCGGTGCAGCTCCGTGTAGAAGGCCATGCGCTGGGCGAGTTGCCGCTCCACCCCGGGCAGGTCGCACTTGTTGGCGATGAGGACGGCCGGCGTCCCGCTTTCGGCCACCAGGCGGGTGACGAACCGCTCCCCTTCCCCCCCCGGCTGCGAGGCATCGAAGATCTGCAGCACCACGTCCACCTCGGCCACGGTGTCGTGCAGCACGTGCATCATTGCCACGTTCATGCGGTGGAGGGGGCGGTGGACCCCCGGAAGATCAAAGATGATGAGCTGCCCGCGCGCTTCCGTCACCACCCCGGCAATGCGGTGGCGAGTGCTCTGTGGCTTGTCGGAAACGATGGCCACCTTCTCCCCCACCAGGGTGTTGAGGAGGGTGCTCTTCCCCGCGTTGGGGCGGCCGACCAGGGCCACGGTGCCTGAGTTCACGAGCTGGGCTCCGCCCGCCGCACGCGGACGCGCTTGAGGCGGCGCCGGTCCACCTCCACCGCCTCCAGCTCGATGCCCCGCCAGGACACCTTCTCCCCCGGTCGGGGCAACCCCCCCAGCCGCTCCAGCACGAGACCGGCCACCGAATCGTAGCCAGCTTCCGCCATCTCGATCCCGAACAGCTCTTCCAGCACCTCCACGTGCGCCGAACCTGCCACCAGGTACGTGCCTCCGCCCTCTGCCTCCACCTCGGGCCGCTCGCGCTGGTGCTCGTCCTGGATCTCGCCGACGATCTCCTCCAGCACGTCCTCCAGGGTCACGATGCCCGAGGTGCCGCCGTACTCGTCCACCACCACTGCCAGTTGTTGCCGCTTGGCCTGGAACTCCCGCAGGAGATCGCGCACCAGCTTGGTTTCGGGGACGACCAGCACCTCCCGCATGAGCTCGCCCGCCCGCGGTGCCAGGCCCGCTGCGCTGGCGCGCAGCACGTCCTTGACGTGCAGCACCCCCTCGGTGTGATCCAGGCTCTCCCGGTAAACCGGCAGGCGGCTGAACATGGAGGAGACGAACTGGCGCTGCACCTCCTCGAAGCTGGCGTCGAAGGCCAGAGCCACCACGTCGGTCCGGGGCGTCATGATCTCGCGGGCGATGGTGTCGCCCAACTCGACGATGGACGTGATGAGCTCCGCATCCTCCCGCTCCAGGATGCCCGCCTCCTCGCCCGCCCCGATGAACGCCTCGATCTCGTGGTCGTCCACCTCCTCGCTCGCCTCGTCCCCCTCCCCCTCCTGGGCCCGTTCCTGGCGACTCAAGACGAGCAGCGCCGGCGTGAAGGGACGCAGGAACAACAAGGTGGCCACCGTGAGCCCCTCGATCCGCCCACCGTGGGCAACGGCAAAGGCCAGCGCCGCTGCCGCGAGCCACGCCAGCGCCAAGATGGCCAGCGCGGCACCACCCGGCAGGGCAACCAGGTGGGCCAAGCGGTACACGGTGGCGGCGAGCAGTAGCGCTGCCAGCCCCACCCCCACGGCCAGGGAGAGCAGGAGCCCCACGTAGCCGCCACCGTGCCGGGGGTAACCCGGCAAGAGCTCCTCGCGGTCGGCCAGCAGGCTGCGCAGGGCAATGCCCCCCAACCGGGCCACAGCCGCAAAGCTGGAGAGCGCCAACGTCACACCCAGAAAGGCCACCGCGCAGGCCAGGGCCGCGGTGAAGGGGTTCGTCCACCACACGAGGAAGGTGCTGGTCACGGCAGGAGCTCCTGGCGTAACGCCGCCTCCAGGCGGTGCATCTCGCCGTCGTCGTGTTCGTGGTCAAAGCCGCACAGGTGGATGAGGGCATGCAACAGCAGCGTCTCCATCTCCCGAGCTACTTCCCACCCACGCGCCTCGGCCTGCCGCCGCGCCGTGTCGAGAGAAATGGCCACGTCTCCCAGGTACCGCCCCCCCTCGGGGAGCAGCGCTCCGTCCGGGAAGGAGAGGACGTCCGTCGGCACGTTCTTGCCGCGGAAGCGTCGGTTGAGGGAACGGATCGCCTCGTCCCCGCACACCAGCACCCCCACTTCGCCGGGAGGGGCGCCCAGCCGCGTCAACGCCGCCACGGCCAGCTGGCGCAGCCGCGCCGTGTCCCCCCGCTGGGGGCGGCGCTGCCAGCGCACGGAGATGCGGTAGGGACTAGCCACGGCGCCGGTTGAAGTCGAAGCCGGGGTAGTCGATCCGGCGGTGGAAGGCGTTGGTGAGGACCCAGTAGAAGGCCGCCCCGATCTTGTCGATATCCTTGAGGGTCAGGTCGCAGTCGTCCAGTTGGTGGTCCTCCATGACGTTTTCGATGATCTGGTCGATCATCCCCTTGATCTTGCCGGGGGTGGGCTGCTCCAGGGTGCGGCTCGCCGCCTCCACCGCGTCGGCCAAGAGGAGGATGCCCATCTCCTTGCTCCGCGGGCGGGGACCTGGGTACCGGAACTCGCTCTCCTCCACCGCTCCTCGATCGGGATCCTGCTGTTCCTTGGCGCGGGAGTAGAAGTAGCGGATGAGCTTGGTGCCGTGATGCGTGGCGATGGCCTCGCGAATCGGTTCCGGCAAGCGGTACTGCCGCGCCAGCTCCAGCCCGGCCTTCACGTGGTTGGAGACCACCAGCGAGGACATCCACGGGGAGAGGGTGTCGTGGGGGTTCTCGCCGCGCTGGTTCTCGAAGAAGTAGTCGGGCCTTGCCAACTTGCCGATGTCGTGGTAGTAGCAGCAGACCCGCACCAGCAGCGCGTTGGCACCGATGGCCTCCGCGGCCGCCTCCGCCAGGTTGGCCATCGCCAGCGAGTGCTGGAACGTCCCCGGAGCCTCGTTGGCAAGGCGCTTGAGGAGCGGGAGGTTGGGGTTGGACAGCTCCAGCAGGCGAATGTCCGTGACCCGGCCGGTGGCCGACTCCAGAACCGGCAGGAAGAAGCTCGCAACGGCAGCCGAGGCCATGGCACCCACCGTAGCCGCCCCCAGCTGCGTGAACAGCAGGCCAGCGGCCATCTCGCGACCGTGGTACAGGTCGAGGCCCACCACACACGCCACGTTCACCACGGCGACCAGCAGACCGACCCGGGCGAAGACATTCCGCTCCTTCAGCCGTTGCGAGGCAAACGCCCCGGCGACCCCCGAGATGACGGCGAGCACCCCCACCCCCGTCTCCCCGCCCAGCATCAGCGACACCAAAACCGCCTGAATTGCAGCCAGCAGCACGGCTGCCGGCATGCCGTACATGAGCCCGCCCACGATGGGGCCCGCCGCGTGGGGCAACGCCGGCAGGTAGTCCTCCCACCCAGCTCCCGCCGGGTAGGGGGTACTGGCAGCCACGCCCGCCACCACGAACGCTGCGGCTCGCTCCGCCAGCAGCGCAAAGATGGTGAGGAGCACGAGGGCACCGAAATGGCTGCGGGCCGCTTCGCTCGCCGCCGTCTCCCGCCGCACAAAGAAGAACAGGGAGGCAGCCAGGAGCACCGAGAGCATGGCCGAACCCAACACGCGCCACAGCCGCGTGGAGACGCTCTGCGGCATGGCCAGCGCCCCCAGCAGCCGGGCCGTCTGGGGCGTTACCTCGTCCCCCCGCCGCACCAGCACCTTGCCCCGTGGCAACGACACCGAAACATCCTCCACGGCCGAAGCAGCCTTGATGCGACGGGCGAGGGTCTCGCCGCGATCCGGCACCAGATTCGGCGTCACCGACCGGGCGAGAAAGGACGCCAGCACCGCCCGACGCCGGCGGCTCAAGCCCGGCTCGCCGGTGAGCAGCTGCTCGATGGTCTCGGACAGGCCCGAGGAGGCGTCCACGAACCGGTACACGTCCAGCTCCACCCACTCTTTGCCCGCGGTGTCGCGCACGGTAATCCCGCGCTCGCTGCTCTGGAGCAGTTCGAGGCGGTTGGCCACCACCCCGTACCGGTAGAGCCGGGACACCACCTCGGTGAGGGTGGTCAACAGCTCCTCGCTGAACTTGTCGGCGCGCAGCACCGCTGCCTCGGCAGGCGACACCACCAGCCCCGACGCCTTGGACAGGCGCGCCGCCAGCGCCGCGTCGGCGTCGCCCAGCTCCTGCCTCCCCTCGGCGAACATCCGGGCGAGGGCCGAGTTGAGCTGCGCCGGCACGCTCAGATCCAGGGTATAGACGGGAAGGACGTTCAGCGCCGCCTGTCGGCGCTTCTCCTCCGTCGATTCCGGGTCAGGGAGGGTGACGGGCCGGTGCACCACCACGTCCGTGGGCGCAATGGACCCTGCCGGCAACGCCGGATAGTCCCCGGCCCCGCGCGGAGCCACGAGCCAGGTGGTAACCACAACCAGGCCGACCCCCCACAGCCAGCTCCGGGACAGGAGACGCTGGCGCATGCGCAACAGTTCGCTGCGGTTGGCCACCAGCCGCTGCGTGAACGCCCGGTGCGGGCGTGGCGAGCCCTCGGATTGGCGCGTCATGCCTCCCCTTTGCGGCGCTGCTCCTCGAACCGCTCGTACGCCGCCACCACCTGCTCCACCAACCGGTGCCGCACCACGTCTTCCTTGGTGAAGTCCACAAAGGCAATCCCGTTCATGGGCGCCAGGATCTGTCGCGCCTGTACGAGTCCGGAAACGCGGTCACCCGGCAGATCGATCTGCGTGACATCCCCCGTGATCACCACCTTGGAGTGGAACCCCATGCGGGTGAGAAACATTTTCATTTGCTCCGGGGTGGTGTTCTGGGCCTCGTCCAGGAGGATGAAGGAGTCGTTCAAGGTGCGGCCCCGCATGAAGGCCAGGGGGGCAATCTCGATGATGCCTCGCTCCAGGTGGCGCGACACTTTCTCGTAGCCGAGGATGTCGTACAGCGCGTCGTAAACCGGCCGCAGGTACGGGTTGACCTTCTCCACCAGGTCTCCGGGGAGGAAGCCCAGCTTCTCCCCCGCCTCCACGGCAGGACGCGTAAGGACGATGCGCCGCACGCGTCGCTCCGCCAGCGCGGCCGCCGCCATGGCCACGGCCAGGTACGTCTTGCCAGTCCCCGCCGGCCCGATGGCAAAGACGATGTCGTTCTTGACCACCGTCTGGATGAACAGGCGCTGCTTGAGGTTTCTCGGCACGAGGACGCGTTTGACCGCCTCGGGAATGGTCGAATCGGTGAAGAAGTGGACCAGATCGGCTTCGGGGTCCTCCTCCAGGACGCGGACAGCGGTGCGGAACTCGTCCTTCCCGACGCTGTAGCCGCTGGCCACGAGCTTGCCCAGGCCGTCCAGCACCCGTTCAGCCCTCCGGACCGCCCCTTCGTCGCCGTCCAGGGCCACCGTGTCCCCCCGCGCCTGAACCTTCACCCCGAGACGTTCCGCCAGGTAGCGGAAGTTCTCGTCCAAGGTGCCCGACAGGCTCGCCAGCCCACCAGCGGGGAGCGTCACGGTGGCCGTCACGCGCACAGCTCCAGGACGGCTTCGCGCACGGCTCGTCCCACCTCTGCGGTGGTGCAGGTGCCGCCAAGATCCGGCGTGACGTGCCCGGACTGGATCACCCGCCGCACCGCCGCCTCCACCGCTGCTGCCGTCCCCCCCTTACCCAGATGACGCAGCAAGAGGCCAAAGGAGAGTACCGCTGCCAGAGGGTTGGCCCAGCCGGCGCCGGCCGGCGGCGGCGCCGAACCGTGCACCGGTTCGAACATGGCCGCCCCTCCCGGGTGGAGGTTCGCCGACGGGGCCATCCCCAACCCCCCCTGGAGCGCGGCCCCCACATCGGTGAGGATGTCGCCGAACAGGTTGTCCGTTACCACCACATCGAAGCGGGCCGGGTTCTTGACCAGCTCGTGGGCCGCTACGTCCACGTACATCGTCTCGGTTTCGAGACCGGGGAAAGCTTCCGCCACCTGGGCAAACACCTGTCGCCACAGGCCACCGGCGCGCGGCAGGGCGCTGGCCTTGTCCACCAGGGTCACCCGGCGCCGCCCCTCCCCCTGGGCATACTCGCAGGCGGCCCGCACGATCCGCTCCACGCCCCGCCGCGTGACCACCATCTCCTCGACCGCCAGCTCGTCCTGGCCGCCGCGCCGCAGGGTGCCACCGATGCCCGCGTACAGCCCCTCGGTGTTTTCGCGGAAGAACACCATGTCGATGGCGCTGGCCTCCACGTGGGAAAGCGGGTTCAGGCGCGCGTCGAGGCAGCGGACCGGTCGGAAGTTCACGTACAGGTCCAGCTCCCGCCGCATCCCCAGCAGGATGTCGCGAGCGTGCGCCGCATCGGGGACACGCGGGTCGCCGAGGGCGCCGACAAAGATGGCGTCACACCCCCGCAGCGCGGCGAACCCCCCGTGCGGGACGCTCTCGCCGGTGGACAGGTACCGATCGGCACCCCAGTCCAGCTCCACCACCTCCAAGTCCACCAACCCCGCCTCGGCCAGCGCCATGAGCAGCAGGCGGACCTCCGCTGTCACGTCGCGACCGATGCCGTCCCCCGGGAGGAACGCCACTCGCCGTCGCCCGCGGTGCTCCTCCCCCGCAGCGCTGGCACCGAGATACTCCGAGCCTTCCGCCGGCATGTTGCCCACCTCACCTCGCAAGACGCCACGGCACGTCAGGGATCGAGGCACGTCGGTTGAGCCACCGGGCAAGCACAAAGAGGGCGTCCGAGAGGCGGTTCAAGAACGGCACCACACCGCCCACTGCGCCCCCCTCGTCGTTGAGCGCGACCGTGGAGCGCTCAGCGCGCCGGCACACGGCGCGTGCCTGGTGCGAGAGGGCCGCAGCCCTGGTCCCGACGGGCAGGATGAAGGAGTGGAGCGGCTCCAGATCCCGCTCCATCTCGTCGATCCACTGCTCGAGCCAGGAGGGATCCGCCACCGCTGGCCCCAGCCCACGCCGACCACTGGGGTCGGCCACGAAGGCACCCACTTCGAAAAGGGCGTTCTGCACGGTGCGCACACGCTCGGCCGCCTCCACCGGCAGCCCTTCGCTCGCCAGCACCCCCAGCACCGCGTTCAGCTCGTCGATATCGCCACAGGACCCGATCCGCCGCGCTGCCTTGGAGACCCGCGACGCATCGGCCAACGACGTGACGCCGCCGTCACCGCCGCGCGTGTAAACGCTCACTGGGAAATCTTACCATCGGCCGGCGCCCCACCCCCCGCCCCCCCGAGGATTTCCCCCACCCTGGCCACGAACTCCTCCAGCGAGAACGGCTTGATGATCACCTCCGCCCCGCTCAGGTCGTCCTCACTGGCCGGCTCGTAACCAGTGCACACCAGCACCGGCAACGAGGGAGCAAACTGCCGCAGGCGCTGGTACGCCTCCCGACCGCTCAGCTTGGGCATGAGCAGGTCCAGGACCACCAGATCGAAGCGGGCCCCCTGCTGCTCCACCAGCTCCAGCACCATTGCCCCGTCCCAGGCCTCCACCACTTCGTACCCCTGCCCTCGTAGCGCCTCGGCCAGGGTCTGGCGCACCAACTCCTCGTCGTCGGCCAGGAGGATGACGCCCCTCCCCGCCGGCGCCCCCTTGGCCTCGCTCGCGCGGCGGCGCTGGCCACTCAAAGGCAACTCCAGCCACAGCCGGTTGCCAATGCCGGCCCGTTGGCGGCTCCCGCACCTCCCCTGATGACGGTACGCCACGGCCTGCGCCAGGGCCAGCGCTGCCTCGCGCGACACCGCCCAGGCACCGGGTTCCTGGCCCTCGGGAACCGGGACGGCCTCGCCGGTATCGGCAACGGTCAGGCGCACCGTGCTGGCCCCGGGCTGCCCCTCCACCGATACCTCCACCGCACCACCCCCCCGCTCCAGCTCCCCCACCGCCGCATCCACCGCCACATCCAGGACCAGCTGGAGCTGGAGGGCGTCGCCCACGATCCGGTCCTCCTCCACATCGCGGCGGAGGAAGAGCCGCACCGATGGCGGCAACGCCGCTCTCTTGCGCTGGCACCAGCGCTCCACGAGACCGCCCAGCCGCAGCTCCCGCAGCCCCGAGGAACCAATCCTCCCCACCGCCACAAGCTTTTGCGTCTCCGCTGTGGCCGCCGCCAGGAGCTGGCTCGTCTCCTGGAAGTACGGCGTCACTGTCCCCTCCTGGTGGATACGGTTCACCAGGCCCACCAGGGCTTGCAGGTCGTTGTTCAGTCGGTGGGCCACGGCGGCCCCGAAGTCGGCCAGTGCCGTGGCCAGCCGTGCTTCCGGCACGCTTGCCGCCAGCGTGGCAGCCTTGGCCTCCTCCGCGCTCACCACCACTCCCACCCGCACGCCGGCCACATCCAGCGGCACAGCGTGCAGCGTGGCCACGGCACTCGCGCCACCCGAGAGGGCAGTGCGAACCACGGTACTGCGGGGATTGCCTCGCAGCGCGGAGGCGAAGATTGCCCGCGCGCGCTTCCGGTCCCCGGGTGCAATCAGCGCGAGGACGCCTCGCTCTTGCAACTTTGCCGCCGTGAGGCCGGTTTTCTCGAAGAGCGTGCCGTTGCCCCAGACGAGGCGACCCTCCCGATCCAGAACCAGCACCGCCCGCGGGTCGAGGGCTCCCACCGCATCCAAGAGCGCCGAGCACCGCTCGAAACTCGCCAGCTCCCGCAAGGCCACCAGCTGCAACTGGCCGCCCTCCGGATCGCTCCCCACGTGCGAAACCGTCACCTCGACGGCCCGATGCTCCCCCCCCGCTGTGCGCACGGCCGTGCGCAGCCATTCGCGCCGGTGGTCTTGAGGGTGCGATTCGCCCAGCAATTCGAGGACAGCCTCCCGACCCGACTCTTCGACCAGGTCCACCAGCCGAACGTCCTTCCCGAGCCTGCCGCTCTCCACACCCAGGAACGCCTCCGCGTGGTGGTTGAGGGCAACCACCTCCAGGTCGCGGAGCAGCACCAGCGGCATGCCAGCGTGGTCCAGCAGAAACCGGCAACGGGCTTCCAGGTCGGAGCGCAGGCTTGCCCGCCGCAACCGCTCCGCCTCGGCCACCGCCTCCTCCCGCGCCACCTCGGACCTGGCGCAGGAAACGGCAAAGGCGACCCACAGGGCGGCCAGCACCACCAGCCCCAACCCTCCCACCAGGAACAGCCCGCGCGCCGGCTCCAGGGCCACGCGCACCGGGAGCAGGCCGGCCACCGCCCACTGGCCAGGGAGCTCTTCCAGCTGTTCCGCAGCGACCAGCAAACCTTGCCGACGGCCGTTCCATACCCCGACCAGCACGCCGCGGGGCGTCTGCCCACGCGCCAACTGCTGCCGGGCGGCAGCGAGAGCTGCCTCCGGCAGGATCTCCTCTAGCCCCACGCCGGAGGGCCGTTCCGACGCCGCCACGACCTGGCCCGCCCCCCGCATCACCAGGAGCAAACCGTTCCCCGCTACCGTCGGGTCGACTCCCAGAGCCCGCTCGAGCTGGCGCAGATCGACCACCGCCAGCACCGCCACGCTAGCCCCGACCTCGCCCCGTGGTTCGGTCCCCACCGGCACTCCCACCAGAAGCACATCGAGGCCGGTCATCCTCTCTGTGGTCTGCGCCCAAGCAGCCCCAGCCGAGCTGGAAATCTCCCGCACCAGCGCGGCTACCACCTCGCGGGGCAGGTCGAGCACCGCGCCGCGCGGCGCCGCCGTCACGACCGCGCCGAACCTGTCCACCGCCACGACGCCTCGCACGCTGCGGGGCAGCAAACCGGCAGTCCGCTCCATCAACCCCTCGTCCAGGTGGCCGAGCCGGCCCATCTCGTCGGTCATCCGCCGCAGCGCGTCCAGGGTCTGGTCGAGGCGAGCCGCCACGTGCCCCCCCGCCCCCAGCACTGCCATGCGCAACCGCTCGCGCGCCTGCTCCAGGAACACCGTGCGGGCCACGGCGTACGCCCACGCCGCCACCACGACCACGGCCAGCAGGGCAAGCCCGGATGGTGGAACCACGCGGCGCAGGGCGGTCCTGGAGTTGCTCACCATTCTGGAGGGTACCGTACCACTTTGCCACATCCCGCGCAACATTGCTGCTTCCCGGCACAGGCAGCCATCGCCAGCCAGGGCAGCTACACTGGCAGGAGGAGGTGGTCATGCGCTGGCTTTTCTACGTCGTTGTTGCAACGTTTGGACTTGCGCTTCTGGCCAGGGCTGCCGACCGACCCGAAGGCAGGGCCTTCGCGACGCGCTCGGTGACGCTGGCTCGCAACGGCATGGTGGCGGCAGCGCACCCCCTCGCCGCGCAGATTGGCGTGGACATCCTCCAGAGTGGGGGCAGCGCCGTGGACGCGGCCATTGCCGTCAACGCCGCCCTGGCGTTTCTTGAGCCCGTGGCGTGCGGCCTGGGCGGGGATCTCTTCGCCATCGTGTGGGATCCGGCCACCTCCCGGATCGTCGGTCTCAACGGCTCCGGACGCGCTCCCCTCGCCCTGAAACCGGAGCTGGTGCCCCCCACGCCCCAGGGGACCATCCCCGAGTACTCGCCCTACGCGTGGACCGTGCCCGGCTGTGTGGACGCCTGGTTCGAACTGCACCAACGCTTCGGCCGGTTGCCCATGGCCACCCTCCTTGCGCCCGCGATTGCCTACGCCCGCGCCGGCGCACCCGTGCCGCAGGTGATTGCTGGCGCCTGGAGCCGGGGAGCCCGCCTGTTTGCCGACAAGCCCGGCTTTGCGGACGTCTTCCTCCCCGCAGGGAAGCCGCCGGCAGAGGGGGACGTGTTCGCCAACCCGGCGCTGGCCGCCACCCTCCAGAGCATTGCCGTGGGCGGGCGCGACGCCTTCTACCGGGGCGAGATTGCCCGGCGGCTCGTCGCCTACTCGGAGCGAGTTGGCGGGTTCTTCACCCTTCAGGACTTGGCAACGCATCGCTCGGAGTGGGTCGAACCGATCGCCACCACCTACCGCGGCCACACCCTGTGGGAACTGCCACCCAACACCCAGGGCCTGGCCGCTCTCCAAATGCTCAACATCCTCGAGAACTTCGACCTTCGCTCCCTGGGCCGGGACAGCGCCGACTTTTGGCACCTCCTCATCGAAGCCAAGAAACTCGCCTACGCCGATCGTGCCGCTTCCTACGCTGACCCCGCTTTTGCCGCCACGCCCATCGCCCGCCTCAACGACAAGGCCTACGCCGCAGCCCGGGCGGCCACCATCGACATGAAGCGGGCAGCGAGGAGCGTGGAACCGGGCCTGGGCCAGCTTGCCAAGGGCGACACCACGTTCCTCGCCACCGCCGACTCCCGCGGCATGCTCGTGGCCCTGATCCAGTCCAACTACACCGGCTTCGGCTCCGGCTACGTGATTCCCGAACTTGGCTTTGGCCTGCAGAACCGCGGGGCGCTCTTTGCCCTCTCCCCCGGTCACCCCAACGTCCTTGCCCCCGGCAAGCGCCCGTTCCATACCATCATCCCCGCCCTCTTTGGTGAGGCCGGCGTGCCCAAGGTGGCGTTCGGGGTGATGGGCGGCGACATGCAACCGCAGGGGCACGTGCAAATCGTCATCAACCTGGTGGATTTCGGCATGAACCTGCAGGAGGCGGGGGACGCCCCACGTCTGTATCACACCGGCTCGGCAGAACCCACCGGCACCGCCATGACGGATGGGGGCATCGTCTACCTGGAGGAGGGCATTCCCCCCGAGGTCCGGCGCGAGCTCGTCCGCCGCGGCCACGTGCTGCGACAAACTACCGGCACAGCGTTTGGCGGCTACCAGGCGGTCAGCCGCAACCCAACCACGGGCGTCTTGGCTGGGGCCTCCGAGTCGCGCAAGGACGGCTGCGCCATCGGCTATTAGGCGCCGCGGGGCGACGGCCCTCGAGGGCCACGTGCTTCAGGCGGCGCTCACCTTCCGCAGCCACGCCTCCCGCAGTAAGGTGCGTGCCAGCTGCTCCACCTTCCCCAGCCCCTCCTCGGCCAGCACCACGTACGGCTGCACCCCGCTGGAGAGGGCTGCCACTTCCGCCTCCTCGCTGCCACCGTCCTCCACCAGCACCGCAGCGAGGCTCGGGTTGGCGGTGGTGTAGGCGGCGAGGCGGGGGTAGAAGTCCGGATCGCCGTGGCAGGAGGTGGCCACCAGCAGCAACTCGGGCGGCGGCACCGGCAGTTCGTCCTGGTATGCCTGCACCTCGGCCCACTCGCCCAGGAGCAGGTAGCGCAGGTAGGGGTGGTCGGCGGCCGCACGGGGGCGGAAGAGTGCCGCCTTGACTACCTGCTCTACGGCCTGGCGGTCGGGGTCGAACACGTAGTCGGCACCAGCCTCGCTCGCCTCGTACCGCTCGGTGAGGAACGACGCCTGGACGAGGATCTTGCCGCGGAACGAGTGGCGGCGCAGACTGGCCACCGCATCGATGCGTTGCTGGTGGAGAGCAATGGGCCCGCGCAGGATGAGCGCCACGTCGCACTCTCCAGCGCAGGCCCTCTCCACCAGTTCCCAGCTCTGCCCCACCGACTCCACCCGCACCTCCGGGTGGCGCTGCGCGAGCAGTTCCTCCACCTCGTGGCGAGCGGTCACGTCGCCAAAGACCACCACCTTCCCTGCCATCTCACCCTTCCTTCACCACGAAGCGGTTGTACTCGGTCTCGATGAGGTCGAAGTGCCGCGCCTCTTCCTTGGCGAGGAATTCGAACATCTTCTTCACGCCGGGATCGGCAACGATGGCCACGCAGCGCAGGTAGAACTCGCGCGCTTTCTTCTCCCGCTCCATGGCCAGACGCAACGCCTCTTCCGGCCGGGTCCCCGCGTGTACGCCAAATTCGTCGAGTTCGCTCATATTCCCCCCTTTTTCCTCGCATTCCACCTCACAGCAGGCCGCGGCGTCGCGCGGCATGCCGCAGTTCGTCGCGGAAGTCCGGATGGGCGACGGCAATCAGCTCGGCGGCGCGTTCCCGCAAGCTCTTCCCGAACAGCGACGCCACCCCGAATTCCGTCACCACGTAGTGAACATCCGCCCGGTTCGTCACCACCCCGGAGCCCTCCGCCAGAGTGTCCACGATGCGCGACAGGGTCCCGCCCTTGGCGGTGGCGGGCAGGGCAATGACCGGCCGGCCCCCCTTGGAGCGTGCCGCGCCGCGGATGAAGTCTACCTGCCCCCCGAACCCCGAGTAGATGCTCCGCCCAATGGAGTCGGCGCACACCTGGCCGGTAATGTCCACCGACAGGGCCGAGTTGATGGCCACCATCTTGTCGTTCTGCGAGATCACGAACGGATCGTTCACGTAGTCGGAGGGGCGGAACTCGCAGAACGGGTTGTTGTCCAAGAAGTCGAAGGTCTTCTTCGAACCCAGCACGAACGAGGCGACGATCTTCCCGCGGTGCAGGGTCTTGGCCTCGTTGGTGATGACCCCGCTTTCGAACAGCTCCACCACCCCGTCCGAGAACATCTCGGTGTGGATCCCCAGGTGGCGCTTGTCCTTGAGGAAGAGGAGCACGGCGTCGGGGATCTCCCCGATGCCCATCTGCAGCGTGGCGCCGTCCTCGATGAGGTCGGCAATGTGGGAGCCGATGGCCTTGGCCACCTCGCCAATCTCCGTGGCCTGGGGAAGCTCCAGGATCGGCCGATCGACCTCCACCACGTGGGTCAGTTTCGAAACGTGGATGAAGGCGTCCCCCAGTGCCCTGGGCATCTGCTTGTTCACCAGGGCAATGACCGTGCGCGCTTGCTCCGCGGCAGCCTTGGTGCACTCCACCCCAACCCCAAAGGAACAGAACCCGTGCTCGTCGGGGGGAGAGATGTGGATGAGGGCCACGTCGATGGGCAGGATCCGCTCCACGAGCAGGCGGGGGATCATGGACAGGTAGACGGGGACGAAGTCGGCACGCCCATCGTTGACGGCCTGGCGCACGTTGTGGCCTACGAACAGGGCACGGTGCCGGAAGGACTTCTCGTACTTGGGGTCCACGTAGTCCGCTCGCCCAAAGGTGAGGATGTGGACGATCTCCACGTTGGAGAGCTCGTCCGCCCGGGCCACCAGGGCCGAGATCAGCTCCTCCGGGTTGTTGCAGCCGCCGTGGATCCACACGTGATCCCCCGACTGCACCGCCTTGACCGCCTCCTCGGGCGTGGTGACGCGCTGTCTGTAGAGCTCCACCCAGTGCACGAACCCCTCCCCTCATCCCGCCAGACACGGCGGCGGTGCGAACGGCACGCCGAACATCCTGGCCAGCGATTCCTTGCAGCAGGCACCGCGGAGCAGGTAGGTCCCCCGACACAGCCCACGATTTTCGGCAAAGGCCCGCTCGAACCCCTTCTCCACGATCTCCAGGAGCAGCGGCAGCAGGGCGTTGGGCAGGGCCAACGTTGCCGATCGCGCGGCCACCGACGGCAGGTTGGGGACGCAGAAGTGCACGATGCCGTCCACCTCGTAGGTGGGGTTCGGGAAGTAGGTGGGCCGGGAGGTCTCGCAACACCCGCCCATGTCGATGGAGAGGTCCATGATGACGCTGCGGGGCCGCATGAGCTTGAGCATCTCCCGGGTGATCAAGAGGGGCGCCCGCTCCCCCTGCTGTGCCGCCGCCACCAGCACCAGATCGGCAAAGGACAGGGCCTTCTCGATGTTGGGCTTGGTGGCCAGCATGGTGGGGACCGATTGCCCCACGTGGGTGCAGGCGTAGCGCAGGTGCTCCACGCTGCGGTCCAGGAGGATGACGTGGGCGCCCAGACCCAGCGCCGTGGCGGCCGCCGCCCGGCCCAGCACCCCGGCCCCAATGATCACCATGCTGGCCGGTGGCACCCCGGGCGAGCCAGAAAAGAGAATCCCGCGCCCTCCAAACTCGTTGAGGAGGAGACCCGGGCCCACGGTCAGCGCCAGCCTCCCGGCAATCTCCGACATGCACATCCGCACCGGCGCCTGCCCCTCCTCGTTCTCGATCACCTCCAGACCGATGGCAGTGATCTCCCGCTCCCGCAGCCAGTTGAAGTCTTCCGGACGCGCCGCGGGCAAAGCCCAGTTGGCCACCACCACGTGCCCGGGCCGCAGGTACTCCCGCGCCACCTTCCCCGGCGGTTGAATGCAGACCACCAGCTCGCTCCGGCCGAACACTTCGGCCCGGTTGTAGACGGTGGTGGCGCCAGCGGACTGGTAGTCCCCGTCGGCATAGCCGGCGTCGTGCCCCGCCCCGCTCTCCACCACGATGCGAGCGCCGCTCTGCACCAGCGTCTTCACCCCCGAGGGGGTGAGCGCGACACGGTGCTCTTGCGCCCCCTTCTCTTTCGGGATCCCAATCTCCATGGCGTCCCTCCCGGCCGTGGGGAGTCTACGCAGATCGGGCAAAGGAGGGAAGGGGGCCGGCCACGACACCGGCCACCACCCTCACCCGCGGGGCAGGGGCAGGAGCGCTCCTCCCGACACCGGCAGGTCGATCCCAGTGATGTGGCACTGGCGTTCGTCGACCAGGAAGAGCACCGCCGCCGCTACGTCCTCGGGCTCCGCCACCCGGCGGAGGGGAATGCCCGCCACGATCCGGGCCAGCCGCTCGGGATCCTCAAGAGCCGGTGCCGCCATGGGGGTTCGCACCCACCCAGGCGACACGAGGTTGACGCGGATGGCAGGGGCCAGCTCCTGGGCCAGCGACTGCACCAGTCCCCACAGGGCAGCCTTCGAACCCGCGTAGTGGCTGTGCCCTGGCTCGCCCCGCTCGCCGGCGGTGGAACCGATCAGTACGATGGCGCCGCCGCGCATCCGCCTCGCCGCCTCGCGGCACAGGTAGTAGGCGGAAAAGGTGTTGACCCGAAAGATCGCCTCCAGTTGCCCCGCCCCGAGCTCGCGAATCGGTGCCGCGTTCCACACCCCGGCCGAATGCACCAGCACCTGGAAATCGCCGGCTTCGCGGCACACCGCCACGCACCCCGCTTCGGTGGACAGATCGGCCGCCACAGGCTGCACCCGCGCCCCAAACTCCTCCACCAGCTGCTCCACCGCCGCTGCCCCGCGCCGGTACTGGGCAACCACCGCATCGCCGTTGCCGAGAAACGCCCGGACGCAGGCCAGACCGATGCCGCTGGATGCCCCGGTCACCACGACTCGTCGCACCTTACCCCTCCCCCAGGACGCGACCGTACTGGGCCAGCGCCACCAGCGCCTTGAGGGTGACCCAGCGCGACGGTGCCCCGAACGGTTCGCCCCGGAAAACTCGATCTCCCTGCACCCACCGGCCACCCGCCTCCTGCCGCGCGCGCACCAGCTCCGTGGCCCGCACGCACCACTCCCCCGCCGGCACCCCGAGCCGCGCCAGGGCGTACACCGCGTCCAGGAGATCCGTCCGTCCCAGGTTGGGGTGCGCCCAGCGTAGCCAGCTGCGCGGCGCCACCCCGGCGAGGAAGAACGCATGTCCCTCGAGCCAAGCGAGGGCCCTCTGGAGCAACTCGGCAAGCGCACCCCGCTCGTTGGGCGGATGCTCCCCCACCGCTCGCAGTACCGCCACGGCCGCCACCGGACAGCCGCCGCCCACCAGATGGCGCAGCTCCGGACAGCTCCACCCCGGGTAGCCAGGCCGCGCCGCCAACCACGCCACTGCCTCGCGAAGTCGCGGGTGGTGTGCAAAGCCGAGGCGCGCCAGGGCCGCGCACACCTCGGCGGTGAAACACGCCGAGGGGAGGCGCCCCTTACCCGTGGCGAAGCCGCCCGAAGTGGGCTGCAGCGCACTCAAGAGCACCTCGGCCGCGAGCACCATGCGCCGATCCTCCGGATCGGCCCCGAGCCAGGTGGCGGCCAGCAACTCCCAGGCGGTTCCTCCCCAGCGCGCACCGTAGCCGGCTGGACTCCCCCAGAAACCCAGGGGGTTTTGCCGCGCCAGGATCTCCGCCGCCAACCCCCGCTCCCGGCACGCCTCCCGGGCACGCCGCACCGCCGGCGAATCGTCGGGTCTGTCCAACAGTTCCACGAGCGTGCGCCACAGCACGCCCGGTTCCGCCTCGTCGAGGAGGAAAGCCGATGGGTCCCCCCGCAGGTGGACCCACCACGCCCCCTCGCTCACGAACCGTGTCTCCACCGCGCCCGCGCTGCCTGGATGGCCTGCAGGGCACTGGTGATTCGCGACAACCGCCGGTTCTTGGCCTGCAAGGCCGGAATGTCGTCCAGCGGCACCTGTTCCGCCCGCAGATCCCGTGCCAGCCGTTCCAGCTCGAACTGCAGCTGCGCCATCTCGTCGAGGGTGAGGCGCTTGAGCTGCACCGCCGTGAGCAGCGTGTACCCCTCCGAAATCTGCCCCGCCATTCCGTACGCCGAACCACCCAGGAAGGGACTCATCTCACCTCCCCCAGCGCTCGGGGCGCTGCGAGCCCTGCCGAACGGTGGGTGAACCCGAACCGCCAAGCTCCGCCCCGCTGGGGGAATGGTACCGTGACTCTTGGCAGTTGGGATGGCGGAGGTACCCCATGGCACGAGCATCCCTGGATCTCTACCGCGTGGAAGACCTGCTCACCGACGAGGAGCGTCTCGCTCGCGACACCGTTCGGGACTGGGTGGAAGCCCGGGTCATGCCCCACATCGAGGCGTGGGCCTGGGAGGGGCGCTTCCCCCGCGAGCTGGTGGCCGAAATGGCGGCGTTGCAACTACTCGGCGCCACCTGGACGGAGTACGGCCTGCCCGGACTGTCGCAGGTGGGCTACGGCCTCGTGTTGCAGGAGCTGGAGCGCGGCGATTCGGCCCTGCGCTCCTTTGTCTCCGTGCAGAACTCGCTGGTGATGTACCCCATCCTCACCTGGGGGAGCCAGGAGCAACGCGATCGCTGGATACCGTCCCTGGCCCGGGGCGAAGCCATCGGGTGCTTCGGCCTCACGGAACCGGACTTTGGCTCGAACCCCGGCGCCATGCGAACGCGCGCCCGCCGGGTGGCCGACGGGTGGGTACTGAACGGGGAGAAGGCCTGGATCACCAACGGCTTGATCGCCGATGTGGCCGTCGTTTGGGCCAAGGACGACAGCGGCAGTGTGGCCGGCTTCCTCGTAGAGCGCGGCACGCCGGGTTTTGCTGCCATCGATCACAAGGGGAAATACTCGTTGCGCGCCTCGGTCACCTCGCAGCTCTCCTTCTCCGACTGCCTCCTCCCCCTCTCCGCCCGCCTCCCCCTGGCCAACGGGCTAAAGTGCCCCCTCTCCTGCCTCACCCAGGCCCGCTACGGCATTGCCTGGGGAGCGCTGGGCTCGGCCCTTGCCATGTACCACGCTGCCCTCGACTACGCCCGCACCCGCATCCAGTTTGGGGGTGCACCCATTGCCGCCCACCAGATCATCCAGGAGCGGCTGGTTTGGATGGCCAACGAGATCACCAAGGGACAGCTCCTGGTGTGGCGCCTCGGCCGCCTGAAAGAGGAAGGGCGAGCCACCTACGTGCAGGTCTCCCAGGCCAAGCGCAACTCTTGCTGGGTGGCGCGGGAGTGTGCCCGGCTTGCCCGCGAAATCCACGGCGCCAACGGCATTGTCAACGAGTACCCGGTGATGCGGCACCTGATGAACATCGAGTCGGTCTACACCTACGAGGGGACCCACGACATGCACACCCTGATCCTCGGCGAACACCTCACGGGCATTCCCGCCTTCCTGCCGCCCTGCCAAGGAGAACCCTAGGCGCGCGCCGGCGGCTGGCGGTGCTCGAGCGTATAATGGCGGCGCTCACCGCGCTGTGCCAGCTCGCCACCGGCGCGGAAGGATCGGGAGGGTTCCATGAGACTGTTGCGCAGTGCCCTGCCTCTCACGGCACTCCTCGTCGTCCCCGCCGTTCTCGGCCTATCCTGCGGCGCTCCGCCCCAGAACACCGTGGTCGCGGTTGCAGCGGATCGCGTATGGACCGACTCGGGGCTCGACGTCACGAAAGGACGCGAGATCACGATCGAAGCGGAGGGCAAGGTGTGGGCCAACCCCACGCTCTCCTACGGCCCCGAGGGCGAATCCCGGCGCCCCGAGTGGAAGCAGTACAGCGTCATTGCTGAGGCTCCCCACCTGGGTCTCATCGCCAAGATCGGCGAGGACGGCGCACCTTTCTTCCTGGGCCGCAGCTACCAGGCGCGGCTAGCCACAAGCGGCCGGCTCTACCTGGGCGTCAACGACAAGGACACCGCCAACAACAAGGGCGAGTTCACGGTCAAGGTGACGGTGCGGTAGGGCCAAAGGCCCCGCGGCCGGTTCCGGCCGAGCCGCGAAGCGGGCAGCCTACCGTTTCATGATCGAGTCGAGGATCATGAGGCAGGCTGCGTGCTGCTCGGGCTCGTTCTTCTCGATCACCGCCAGGCAGCCAGTGCGATCGAACACCTGGTGCAGCTCGTTGGCCGGCCGTGCCGAGGCAATGATGATCCGCTTGAGGTTGACGCCGCTCCCGCGGGCTCGCTCCAGGATCGCCATGCCGTCCAGTCCCGGCATCTCCCAGTCCAGCAGCATGAGGTGGATGTCCGGCCCGAGCGCCGCCACCGCCACCTGGGGGTCCACGTACGTCTCCACGCTCACCCCCGACCCGTAACGGGAGCACAGGAGAGAGCGCCACCAGGCGCACTGTGTGGGCGAGTCGTCGATGACCACGACCCGCTTGGGTCTAGCGCCGCTCACGCCGCCACACCACCTTCCCGCCGAGAATCGTGGCCACAGGCCACCCTCGCAGCCGCCGCCCCGCAAAGGGCGTGTTGCGCGACTTGGACAGGAACTTGTCCGGATTGACCGGCAACCTGGCCTCGCTATCCAGCAGCGTCATGTCGGCCACACTCCCCACCTTGAGCGTCCCCCCCGGCAGCGAGAAGAGCCGCGCCGGGTTGGTGGACCACAGCGCCACGAAGCGGGTCAGGGGTAGCTTGTGCTGACGCACAAAGAGGTCGTAGGTCACCGGCACCGCCGTCTCGAGCCCCACCACTCCAAACGGCGCCAGGTCGAACTCCAGGGCCTTCTCGTCCGCGTGGTGGGGGGCGTGGTCGGTGGCCAAGCAGTCCACGGTTCCGTCCAGCACCCCCTCCAGGAGGGCCGCCACATGCTCCGCCGAGCGCAGCGGCGGGTTCATCTTGAAGTTGGTGTCGTAGGAGGACTCCAGCACGGCCGTGTCGGTGAGCGCCAGGTGGTGCGGCGTCACCTCGCAGCTCACGGCCAGCCCCTGGCTCTTGGCTCGGCGCACCCACTCCAGCGACTGACGGGTGGAGAGGTGCGCAAGGTGGAGCCGGGCCCCGGTGAGCCCAGCCAGGATGACGTCCCGCGCCACCACCACCTCTTCTGCCGCCGCGGGGATGCCCCGCAGCCCCAGGCGGGTGGACACGGCCCCCTCGTGCATCACCCCTCCCGCCACCAGGGTGGGATCCTCGCAGTGGTCCACCACCGGAATGCCAAACAGCAGCGAGTACTCCAGGGCGCGGCGCATGAGGTAGGCGTGGCGCACCGGCCGGCCGTCATCGGAAACTGCCACCGCCCCGGCGCGGACCATCTCGCCCATCTCCGACAGTTCCTCCCCCGCCTGCCCCTTGGAGATTGCCCCGATGGGGTAGACCCGGGCCGCTCCGGCCTCCTCGGCGCGCTTGCGGATGAACTCGGTCACCGCCGCCGAATCGTTCACCGGTTGCGTGTTGGGCATGCAGCACACCGCCGTGAAGCCTCCTGCCAGTGCCGCCGCCGCCCCGCTGGCGATGGTCTCCTTGTACTCGAAACCCGGCTCGCGCAGGTGGGTGTGCACGTCGATGAAGCCGGGGGTGGCCATCAGGCCCGCCGCATCGATCACTTCAGCACCCCGCTCCTCGATCCTCTCCGCCAGACGGGCAATGCGGCCGTCCACCACCAAGACGTCCAGCCCCTCGTCCAGCCGCTGACTGGGGTCGATCACCCGCGCGTGCTTAATCAGCAGTCGGCTCACCGTTTCCTCCCGCCAGAAGGTAGAGCACCGCCATGCGGACAGCCACGCCGTTGGTGACCTGTTCGAGGATCACCGACTGGGGGCCGTCCGCCACCCGCGAGTCGATCTCCACGCCCCGGTTCATGGGACCCGGGTGCATCACCAGGCAGCCGCGTTTGGCCAGCCGGAGCCGCTCCGGGGTGAGGGCAAAGAAATCGTAGTACTCGCGCACCGTGGGGAAGTTCATCTTCCCCTGCCGCTCCAGCTGGATGCGCAGCATCATCACCACGTCGGCGCCAGCAATGGCGTCCTCCATGCGGTGGTGGACCTCGCACCCCATCGCCTCCATCTGCGCCGGCACCAGGCTGGGCGGACCCGCCACCCGTACCGTGGCCCCCATGCGCTGGAGCAGGAGCACGTTCGAGCGCACCACCCGGGAGTGCTCCAGATCGCCAACGATGGCCACGGTGAGCCCCTCCAGTCGACCCAGGCGACGCCGGATGGTCATGGCATCCAAGAGCGCCTGGGTGGGGTGTTCGTGCGCCCCATCGCCGGCGTTAATGACCGAGGATTTCAGGAGCTTGGCCAGCCAGTGGGGCGAACCCGCGTAGCGGTGGCGCATGACGATGAAATCCGGCTGCATCGCCTCCAGGTTGCGGGCCGTGTCCAGGAGGGTCTCCCCCTTCTCCACCGAGGTGCCGCTGGAAGAGAAGCTCAAGGAATCCGCCGACAGCCGCTTCTCCGCCATCTCGAAGGAAAACCGCGTCCTCGTGGAAGGCTCCAGGAACAGGTTGACAACCGTCTTGCCGCGCAGGGCCGGAACCTTCTTGATGGGCCGCTCGGCGATCTTTGCCATTTCGTCGGCCGTGTCGAGGATCAGCTGGATCTCCGGTGCCGTGAGCGGGTCGATCCCGACCAGATCCTTCCCCCGCAGCCGTCGTGCGGGTGCCACACTCATCCTTCCACCTCCTTCTCGACCCATACGCCCTCCTCGCCGTCGCACTCGACCAGGCGCACCTGCACGTCGTCGCTCCGTGCCGAGGGGATCTGCCGGCCAACGAAATCCGCCGCAATGGGCAACTCCCGGTGACCGCGGTCCACCAGCACCGCGAGACGGATGGCTTTCGGCCGGCCGTAATCCATGAGGGTGTCGAGGGCCGCCCGCACCGTGCGCCCCGTGTACAGCACGTCATCCACCAGCACCACCACCCGGTTGTCCACCCGCTCGGGCAGATCCGTGGAGCGGAGGACCGGCTGCTGGTGGGCCGCTCGCCAGGGACCCACGTCGTCCCGGTAGAGCGTGATATCGAGGGCGCCCACCGGCGGCTCGACCCCCGTGGCGGCGGCAATGAGCTTGGCGAGTCGGCGCGCCAGCGGCACGCCGCGCGTCTGCACGCCGATCAGGTAGGTGAGCTTCTCGTCACCAGACCGCTCCACGATCTGGGCGGCCATCCGGGCGAGCGTCTTACCGATCCCGGCCGCGTCCAGAATCTGGACTCTCTTCATCGCGTCCCTCCCGCGTCGGCGCCCGATCCTACCACAGCTCCACCGCCCAGTCTTCCGAGCGCCGCACCTCGCCCCCAAGACCCACCCGCAGCGGGCGGGAAAGCGCTGCTTGGGAGCCGCTGGCGCAACCAGGGAGCACAGGACCACGAGGCGTGGTACCGTTGCTCGGAGGAGGAGGGTACCCATGGAGGCTGGAACCCGCCCCGCACCTGCCGCTCCCAGCGCCGTTGCACCGGCCAGCGCGACGCCCGTGGCCGATCGCATCCGCGACCGGCTGCGCCGGGCCGGCGTCCGCTTCCACGCCAACGAC
>JACADV010000095.1 GCA_013388425.1 Thermoanaerobaculaceae bacterium
ATCGAGCTGGCCCACCACCCCTCCCTGGGGGTGGAGTGGGGGCTGATCCTCCTGTCGGTGGGGGTGGCCGTGGCGGGCATTTGGCTCGCCACCCGCTGGTACGCGGGGGCGCACGCCTTTGAAATCCCCGCCCGCGTGGCGGCACGTTACCCCCGCCTCTACGCCCTGGTGGCCAACAAGTACTACGTGGACGAAGCCTACAACGCCACGGTGGTGAAGCCACTCGCGGCAGTCTCTCGCTTCTCCTGGAAGGGACTGGACACGGTGGCTATCGACGGGACGATCAACGCCATGGCGTTCTTCACCGAGATAACTGGGGACATGCTCCGGTTCATCCAGACCGGCAACGTGCGGAACTACGCGCTCATGGTGCTCGCCGGTGCTCTGGGCGCCGTGGCCTGGCTACTGCTCTAGGGGGAGACGGTGCCAAACCAAGAAATGCTCCTCTCCGCTCTCACACTCACGCCTGGCGTGGTGGGGGTCCTGCTGCTGCTCTTCGTGCCACGGGGAGCAGTTTCCCTCCACCGCTGGGCAAGTCTCTTGGCCTCCCTGGTCTCGCTTGCCCTGGCCGTGGTGGTGTGGTCGCGCTTTGACCCGGCCAGTGCCACCTTCCAGCTGGTGGAGGCTCGTCCCTGGCTGCCTGCCTACGGCGTGTTCTACCGCCTGGGGGTGGACGGGATTTCGCTCCTCCTCGTCCTCCTCACCACCCTCCTCCAGCCACTGGTTTTCATTTCCTCCTGGCACGCCATCAAGGAACGGGTGAAGGGGTACGTTGTGGCCATGCTGCTGTTGGAGACCGGGATGATCGGCGCGTTCCTGGCCACCGACCTGTTCCTGTTCTACGTGTTCTGGGAGCTCATGCTGCTGCCCATGTACTTCATCATCGGCGTGTGGGGCGGCGAGCGGCGCGTCTATGCGGCAGTGAAGTTCGTCCTCTTCACCCTGGCCGGTTCGCTGCTCATGCTGGTGGGCATCATCTACCTCTCCTGGCTGCACCACGCGCAGTTCGGAAGTTGGTCCTTTGCCTACGAGGACATGCGGCGGCTCGTGATCCCCATGGGGCAAGGCTTCTGGCACAGCCCGCAGCTGCTCCTCTTCACCGCCTTTGCCCTGGCCTTTGCCATCAAGGTGCCCGTCTGGCCCCTCCACACCTGGCTCCCCGACGCCCACGTGGAGGCGCCCACCGGTGGTTCCATCATCCTTGCCGGGGTCCTCCTCAAACTGGGCACCTTCGGTCTGTTGCGCTTCAACCGCGTGCTCTTCCCCGAAGCCTGGGAGAAGGCAGCACCCCTGTTCATCGTTCTGAGCGTCATTGCCATCATTTACGGGGCCCTGGGCTCCTGGGCCCAGAAGGACATCAAGAAGCTCGTCGCCTACTCTTCCGTCTCCCACATGGGGTTCATCGTCCTCGGGTTGTTCGTTGGCGGGATAGCGGCCACCCAGGGGGCCCTCATCCAGATGGTGAACCACGGCCTCTCGACGGGAGCGCTCTTCATGCTGGTGGGGGTGATCTACGAGCGCCGCCACACTCGCCTCATCGAGGACTTTGGCGGCCTCGCCGCCGTGATGCCGTACTACACCGGCGCGTTCCTCCTCACCACCCTGGCCTCCATTGGCCTGCCGGGTCTCAACGGCTTCGTGGGCGAGTTCCTCATCCTCGCAGGTTCCTACCGCACCCACCCGGTGGCGGTGGCGCTCGCCGCAACCGGTATCGTGCTCGGTGCGGTGTACATGCTGTCCCTGGTGCAACGAGTGTTCTGGAACGCCTTGACCAACCCCGAAAACGAGAGACTGTCGGATCTCGCCTGGTACGAAGGAGTGGCTTTCGCACCCCTGGCCATCTTCATGATCTGGATTGGCGTGCATCCACGCACGTTCCTCTCCCTTTCGGAGGCCGCCGTCGCGCGGCTCATCGGAGGCTGAGCGTGCCCATCAACGACCTTGCCACGATCCTGCCGGAACTGCTGCTGGTGCTGGTCGGAGCGCTCCTGGCCCTGGCCGACTCCCTGGCTCCCTCGCTGCGCCCCCGCTTTGCCCTCCTCGCCGCCGTTGCCGTGGCGGGCGCCACGGTGCTGCGCTGGGCGATCCCCCTCCCGGGCCGCGTGTGGGGCGGGGTCCTCCTGGTGGACCCCATGGCGCGCTTCGTGGACAGCTACATCCTCGCTGCCCTCTTCCTGTGCGCGCTCCTGGCCGAGCCGTACCTGGCGCGTACCGGTGCCCGCTTCGGCGAGTTCTACGCCCTGCTGCTGTGGGCCGGCGTGGGCGCCATGGTGATGGCGAAGAGCGATAACCTGCTGGTTATCTTCGTGGGCCTGGAACTCCTGTCCATCTCCCTGTACGCCTTGAACGCCTTCCACACCGGCAACGTGCTGTCCCTGGAAGCCGGGTGGAAGTACCTGGTGGTCGGTGGGTTCTCGGCTGCCGTGCTGCTCTTTGGCGTGGCCCTCCTGTACGGTGCCACCGGCACCCTCTCCCTGGCGAGCACCCCTGCCCCGTCGGCACCCCTCGCCTCAGGGGGGAGCCTGCTCCTCACTGGCCTGGGCCTGGTGTTTGCCGGCCTGGCCTTCAAGCTGGCCCTGGCCCCCTTCCACGCCTGGGCACCGGACGTGTACCAGGGCTCCCCCACCCCCGTCACCGCCTTCCTATCCGTGGTCCCCAAGGGGGCTGCCCTCGTGGTGCTCGCCCGCCTCGTTGCTGCCCTCCTGCCGCTCGCCGCCCTCCCCCGGTGGACCGGTCTCCTGGCCGCCGTGGCGGTGCTCTCCATGACCCTTGGCAACCTCGTGGCCATTGCCCAGCGGGACCTCAAGCGCATGTTGGCCTACTCCGGCATCGCCCACATGGGGTACGCCCTGGTGGGTCTCGTCGCCTTTGGGCAGGACGGGGTGGCGGCGGTGCTGGTCTACCTGGCCGCCTACACCTTGATGAACATTGCCGCCTTTGCGGTGGTCTCCGCCTTCTCCGAAGGGGAAGAGGAGCCGCACCTGATCACCGACCTTGCCGGGCAGGGGTGGGTGCGGCCCGGCCTCTCCTTCGCCCTGGCTGTGGCCATGTTCTCCCTGGCCGGCATCCCCCCCACGGTAGGGTTTGCCGCCAAGTTCCTGGTCTTCCGGGCTGCGGTGCTCAACGACCTGGTGTGGCTGGCCGTGGTGGGCGTCCTCAACAGCCTCGTCTCGGTGTTCTTCTACGTGCGCGTGGTGTACTACCTGTACATGAGGCCACTGCCCAAGCGCCAGCCCCAGTTTTCCGAACCGGTCCTGGTACGGCTCGTGGCCGGCCTGTGCGCCGTAGGGATCTTCCTCCTGGGGTTGCTGCCGGGAATCGTGCTGGCAGGTGCCGAAGTTGCGGCCCGCACCCTGCCGAGGTGAGCCATGACCTTCAAACGCTACATCCCCGTCGAGAGCATCTCGGAGCTGACCATCAACCGGTTGTCCATCTACCTCCGCTGCCTCCAGCAGCTGGAGAAGGAGAACATCACCACCATCTCCTCCCAGGAGCTCGCCGAGCGCTTCCACCTTAACTCCGCACAGATCCGCAAGGACCTCGCGTACTTCGGGGAGTTCGGCATCCGCGGCGTGGGCTACAACGCCGCCCAGTTGCGCGAGCACCTGGTCAACATCTTGGGGCTGTCCGAAGAGCGACGGGTCGTGGTGGTGGGGGCGGGCAACTTGGGCACGGCGCTGTCCCACTTTTCCGGCTTCAACTCCGGTGGTTTCAAGATCGTGGCTGTGTGCGACGCCGACCCCCAGAAGATTGGCAAGCGGATCCCCGGCGGCCTCACCGTGGAAGACGCCGCCCTCCTCCCCACCCTCGTCAAGGAGCGCCGCATCCACATTGGCGTCATCACGGTCCCGGCAGCCGCCGCGCAGCAGGTCTTCGACGACTTAGTGAACGCTGGGATCCAGGCGATTCTGAACTTTGCCCCGGCCCAGCTCAAGGGCCATCCGGAAGTGAAGCTCAAGAACGTGGACCTGAAGATCAACTTGGAGCTACTTTCGTTCTTCTTGACCCACGCCGCCCGCCTGGCCTCGATCACGTAGCTTCCGCACGGTCGGATTCTCCTCGGCAGCACCCCGAGCCTGGCGCACCAGGGCGCGGATCCGCCGCTGGATGCGATCCTGCTGCCCCTGCAGCTCGGCCAGCTGCACGCGAGCACTCTCGATGAGGGTCAGCTCGGCCGCCGAGCGTGGATCGAGCACCTGCCCCCGTTCCAGCACCTCGAGCTGGTGCTCCAGGGAGTCGATCTGCGCCTGGAGGAACTGCCGGCTAGCCGCATCCCGACACCGGGAGAGCTGTGTTGCGAGATCCTGCTTCGACCGCTCCAGCTCCAGGGCCAGGAGCTTGGCATCCTCCCCCTGGCGCTGCAGCGCCAGGAGGCGGGCAATTTCCTCCTTCACCCAGGTGTAGCGCTGCCAGTCCGCCCCCAGGGCAGCGGCCGCTTCCCGTTCCACGACCACCAGATCCTTGAGCTGCGCCAGCGCGTCGCCGCCCTCGTCGCTGGAGGCCGCCAGTGCCTCTTCGAGCTGCCGCAGCGCCCTCCCCTTCACTGCAATCAGGAGCTTGAGATCGGAGGCCGAGAGCTCCCGTTGTTCGCGCGCCACCGTGGTGGGCGTGGGAGCAAGCGGTTGCTGACCGTCGCGCCCCCGGCAACCGGGCAGCGCCATCGCCACCGCCACGAGCGTCACCCCAACCCGCTCCAGCACGGCCACAGCCTAGCACTTCCCCGCTGCCTGGAGGATGCGCTAGAGTAACGGTGCCATGGGGATTCCGAAGACGATCGGAAAGTACGAGATCGCCGAACAGATTGGCGTCGGCGGCTTCGGGGTCGTGTACAAGGCGTGGGATCCGTACATCCGCCGCTGGGTCGCCCTCAAGACGTGCGCCTCCACCGACCAGGAAGGAACCCAACGCTTCTTCCGGGAGGCCCAGCTCGCCGGCTCCCTCCAGCACCCCAACATCACCCTCATCTACGACTTTGGCATCGAGGAGAACACCCCCTACGTGGTGCAGGAGTTCCTCTCCGGCAGCGACCTGGACGAGGTGCTCCAACGCCAGCGTCTGCGGCTCGAGGCCATCGTTGCCATCCTCCTGCAGGTCTGCGCCGGCCTCGACTTCGCACACTCCCGCGGCATCATTCACCGCGATATCAAGCCCGCCAACGTGCGCCTGCTCGAGGACGGCGTGGTGAAGATCATGGACTTCGGGATTGCCAAGTCGCTGCAGGTGGAGTCCCGACTCACCCAGACCGGCGTCGCCCTGGGCACCGCCGGCTACCTGGCACCGGAACAACTCTCCGGCAAGCCCCTCGACGCACGCACCGATCTCTTTTCCCTGGGCGTGATGGCCTACGAGATGGTCACTGGCGTCCGGCCATTTGCCGGCCCCAACGTGTCCAACATCATCTATCAAATCCTCAACCAGGACCCGGTCCCGCCGCGACAACGCAATCGGGAGTGCCCGGAACGCCTGGAGCGCGCCATCCTCCGCGCCCTGGCCAAGGATCCCAACAAGCGCTACCCCAGCGTTCGCGAGTTTGCCCAGGAACTCAAACTGGTGCTCACCGATGTCCCCGATACCCGGCACGCCCGGCGCCTGGACACCACCACCGCCATCGTCCGGGAGGAACTCGCCCGCCTCCAGCAATCCCCGGCCTGCGACCTCACCGCACCCACGCAACTGGCGGCCCATCCCCTGGAGCACCTATCCACCGCCGAGGCCCCTCGGCCCACCAAGCGGCCGCACAAACCCCTCCTCTGGCTGGCTGTGGTTGGGGGACTGGCCGGTGCTGGCGCTGCCGTCTGGCTCGCTATCCGCCCCACCGCAACCCCGGCGGCCGCGATCCTCGCCACCGCCACCCCGACACCGCCGGAGAGCGCCACCCCCGCACCACCACCCACCCCCACCCCTGTGCCAACCCCCGTACCAGTCACCGTGCGGCTCTCGGTCTCCCCACCCTCCGAGGTAGCGGTGGACGGTGTGGCCATCGGTCTCGTGAGCGGTAGCACCGACCTCCCCCTCACTCCCGGCGAGCACCGTTTCCAGCAGCGCATCCCCGGCTACCGGGAGCAGACGGTGACCGTGCGCGTGGACGCCGCCAACCCCATCGTGAGCCTGCGCCTGCCGCCCTACGGAACGCTCAGTGTCTTCAACGACTTCGACGTGCCGGTGCGGGGCACCACGGTGAGCTTGAGCGGCAAGGAGCTGGGCAGCTTGCCCATCCAGAACCGGAAGGTACCCGCCGGCGAGCACGAGCTCGTGGTGCGCTGGAGCGACGGGCGAGAGGTCCGCTACACCGTTGTCGTCCCCCCCATGGGTTCGGTCCGGCAGACCGTCACCCTCCCCCAGTGAGAGCGGCGGAGAGCGGGCGAGACAGCCCGCAGCCGACCGCGCAGGTGCGCCGGTGGGATCCGCTGCGCTACACTGCCGCTGTCATGCACTGGCTGCGCTGTACTGCCCTGGTGTTGTTGGTGGCGTCGGGCGTGGGCTCGGCGGTGGATCCGCTCTCGCAGGCCAACGATGCCTTCCGCAACGGCGACTACGCCCGGGCTGTGGAGCTCTTCCAGGTGGCCGCCGAGCTTGAGCCGCGGCCCGAGGTTCGTGCCACCATCTGGGTGAAGCTGGCCTGGACGTACTTTGCCCTGCAGCGGCAGGACAAGGCGGAGACGGCGCTCCTCGCCGCCCTCAAGGATCAGCCCACCCTGGAGCTGGCCGCAGATTACTACAGCGACGAGTTCCTCGCCCTTTACTCCCGCGTCAAGGCGCGCGCTGCTGCCCTGAGCGGGAGCGCCGAGCCGCGCGCCGTGACCCCCGAAGTACTGGCCTCCCTGCGCCGGCAAGCGGAGGAGGCCGCCGACCCCCCCACCCTGGAGCGGCTCCTCCAGGAGCTAGCCACCCTCGAGGCCACGGCGCCCCCCTCCCTCGCGCCCCAGCTCTTCGACCTGCGCGCCGCGGTGCTGGAGCGCCTGGGACGCAGCGAAGAGGCGCTGGAGAGCCTGGGGCGCGCCGCCGCCGCCCGTGCTGGCAGCGCCATCTCACCCGGTGCTGGCGCCGTACCCTTCGAAACGATCAACGAGGGCAAGCGTCTCGTTGCCAACGGCCAACCCAACGATGCCGCCGCCCTCATGCGCGGCATCCTCGCCATCCAGCCCTCATGCGGCCCCGCCCTGGAGGTGCTGGGGGAGGCCTACCTTGCCGCTGGCCGCTTGGATGCAGCCCACGCCGCCCTGCGCGCCGCCATCCTCGCCGACCCTCGCCCGGACCTGTTCCTCCTCCTCGGGGAGGCGGACCTGCGCCGCCGCAACCTGGCCGGCGCCCGCGAGGCGTTCCGGCGTGCCGCCGAACTCGATCCCACCAACGAACGCGCCCTGGCCGCCCTGGGCCTCTTGGCCGCCAGCACGGCGGACCTGCCTGCGGCGCAGACGGCACTGGATGCAGCGCTGGCCCGCAACGCCACGCTCTTCGAGGCTCGCGTCGTGCGGGGCCAGATCGCCTTGGCCAGCGGGGATACGGCGGTGGCAACCCAGCACTTCCAGCAGGCACTCCAGGTCCGCCCCGACGACCCCTGGGCCCGAGCGTGGCTCGGCCTGGCGCTGCTGGCGCGGGGGGACGTGGCCACGGCCCTCCAGTTTCTGCCGGCTGAGGCAGCCGGGCTGCCAGCGCTCTTTGTGGTGGCCCGGGCCGAGGCCTTGCGCCGCCTAGGCCGCAGCGACGAGGCGCTCGCCCTCCTCGCCACGCCCGCCTCTGCCGACGCCGCTGCTGTAGCTGCCCTCTGCCAGTTGCAGAGAAACCAGCCCGAAGCAGCAGCCACCATCTTGAATGAGGCGGGGGAGTTGGCCCCTGCCAACGCGCGGCTGCGCTACCTCCGGGCGCTGACGCGGGCCGCCCAGGGTGACCGACAGGCTGCGCTTTCGGAGCTGGAGCAGGCGAGCAAGCTGGCCGGATGTCCCCCCCTTGCCAGCGAATCGGCCCGCAACCTCGAAACCGCC
>JACADV010000016.1 GCA_013388425.1 Thermoanaerobaculaceae bacterium
GCTCACCCCCGTGGCCAGCCCCCAAGCGGAGCCCTTGCCCACCCCTACTCCTGGCGCGGCCCCCACGCCGGTGGTCACCCCGCTCCAATTCCAGTCGCGCCCCGCACCCCTCCACCTCTGGGCTGCTGCTGCCCTGGTGGCGGCGGCAGCGCTGGCAGCGTGGTGGCTGTGGCGCCGCCAGCGGGGGGACGGCCGAGAGGCGGGGAAAACGGCCGCCACCCAACACTTGGAAACCGCCATCACAGCCATCGGTACCGAGGGAGTGCTGGGCGGCTACCGGCTCACTGGGATACTGGGTCGCGGCGGCATGGGGACCACCTACCGGGCGGTGCGCGAGCGCGACGGCACGGCCGCCGCGGTCAAGGTACCCCACGAGGGGTGGCGCGCGGACGCCTCGTTCCTCGCCCGCTTCCTCCGCGAGGGGAAACTGGGTGAGCAGCTGCACCACCCGCGCATTGTCAGGATTTTCGAAGCTGGCGAGGAAGGTGGGCAGCCCTTCTTGGCCATGGAGCTGCTGCAGGGGAAGACCCTCAAACAGCTGCTCCGGGAGGAAGCGCCGCTCGCTTTGCGAAGAGCGCTGGAAATGGCCCGCGACATTGCCGAGGCACTCGACTACGCCCACGCCAAGGGCGTCGTCCACCGCGACCTAAAACCCGAGAACATCATGGTGATGGGCGACGGGGTGCTCAAGGTGATGGACTTTGGCATTGCCCGGGTGGCCGGCGAGGCGGGGCTCACCGCCTCCCACTCCTTCCTGGGGACACCGCTCTACGCAGCCCCGGAAATGGTGGAGGCCAAACGCATCGATCACCGAGCAGACCTCTACGCCCTGGGCATCATTCTCTTCGAGATGTTGGAGGGGACCGTGCCCTTCACCGCCGACTCCCCCTATCGGGTTCTCAAGATGCACATGGAGGAGCCGCTCCCCTCGGGCTCGGCGCTCCCGCGGCCAGTGCCACCCGCCGTGTGGCAGGTGGTGGAACGGCTCTGCGCCAAGGATCCGAACGATCGGTACCCCACGGCCGCCGCCCTGCTCGTGGAATTAAACCGGCTGCTGCAACACTTCCCTCGGTTGGAGGGCGAGCGTGGCTGAGTCTCCCTGCAAGGTTCAAACGCTCTTGACGGTCGGCAACGAGGTGGTGATCCTCTGGGAAGACGGCCACGAGTCGTTCTACCCCGGGCGGGAGTTGCGCCTCGCCTGCACCTGCGCGGAGTGCGCCGGCGAACAGCACCTGTTCGGTCGGGCCACGTTGCCGGCCCGCCGGGAGCTTACTGAAGCGGCGTTTTCCCCCGTAGCAGCCCGGCTGGTGGGGAACTACGGCGTCCAGGTCACCTGGGGGGACGGCCACGACCACGGCATCTACCACCTCTCCGACCTGCGCTCTGGCCGCTGGCGTGCCGCATTACCACCCGCTCCAGACTCCCAAGGCGATCCCCCTTGACCTCGGCCCGAGGCCGAGAGGGGAAAGCCTCGTCGTTGCCTGCGGACCTTCGTTGTTGTTTTTTCCACGCGGGGAAAGATGGGTCAACCCCCCAGTGGTGGCCGGGGTCGTACCACGTCACCTGCCGGCGAGGCGCGAGGCAGCCTGAGCCACGCCCGAGCGGTGCCCTCCGCACCCCTCCTCGGGCCGGGAGCGCTCAGTAGGCGTGCCGGTGCCGCCAGAACCGCAGCAGGGTCAACCAGAGGATCTTTAGGTCGAACCCCAACGACCAGTTGTCGATGTAGTAGAGATCGGCGGCAATGCGCTTGCGGATCGAGCTCTGGCCCCGCAGGTCGTTGACCTGGGCCCACCCGGTGATCCCCGAGCGCACGCGGTGCCGCGACATGTACTCGGGGTAGCGCTCGCGGAAGCGCGCGACGAACTCGGGACGTTCGGGGCGCGGCCCCACCAGCGACATTTCCCCCTTGAGGACGTTGACGAGCTGCGGCAGCTCGTCCAGGGAAAACCGGCGCAGTACCGCTCCCACCCGAGTGGTGCGGGGGTCGCGACGAGCGGCAAAACGGGGGCCGGTCCCCTCCTCGGCGTTGGGCACCATGGTCCGGAACTTGAGGATGAGGAACGACTGCCCATCGAGCCCCATGCGTTGCTGCCGGTACAGCACGGGGCCGCGGTCCTCCAGGTAGATGGCCACGGCAATGACGAGGAACAGCGGCCACAGGAGGAGCAGCGCCAGGCCCGCGACCACCACATCGAAAGCCCGCTTGATCAAGCGGTACCAGCCAGCCAGGGGGATCTGGGTGAGGTTGATCACGGGAATGCCGTCTAGATCCTCCACACCAGCGTGGAGGGCAAAGTACTGGAGCAGGTCAGGGACGACCCGCACCTCCAGGAGGAGCGGCTCGGCCCGCTTGAGCAGGCGCACCGTCTTGTGTTGGA
Source organism: Thermoanaerobaculaceae bacterium (assembly GCA_013388425.1). Lineage (GTDB taxonomy): Bacteria > Acidobacteriota > Thermoanaerobaculia > Thermoanaerobaculales > Thermoanaerobaculaceae > JACADV01. The sequence continues at coordinate 2,379 of JACADV010000016.1, forward strand.
CGCCGATGGGCAGCGCCACCCACAACGTGTCCACGCGGTAGTCGCGGGCCACGCGCTCCAGCTCGTCCAGGGTGCCCAGTACCGGCGCCCCCGAAAAGGTGGCGCCCGCCTTCCCCGGATCGTCATCCAGAAAACCCACCAGGTCCAGCCCCAGCTCCCGGTGTTGGTTGAGCTTGGCCGCCACGACCCGCCCCAGCTCCCCGGCACCGGCGATGAGGGCCCGCTGTCGCCGCTTGCTGGAGGCCCAGACCCGCGACATCACGGCCCAGAAGAGGAGACGCGACACGCACAGGAGGAGCACGTCGAGCAGGGCGAACAGCCCCAGGGTGAGCCGGGAGTAGGTGAACTCGCGGTAGAACCCCAGGCCAGCGGCCAGCACCACCATGGCCACCGCCACGGCCACGCCAATGGCCACGCACTCCTCGACCCGCGAGCGGAGCGGGCGGCCGGTGAGCAGGCCGCGGAAGTAGAACACCACCGGCCACACCAGGGCAATGATGGGGAACAACGCCAGGTACGGCTCGAAGGGCGGCACGCCCTTGGTGACGGGCAGGATCTCGATGGTAAACCGCAGGTAGAAAGCGGCCAAGAGCGCCAGGTACGTGGCCAGGAGATCGGTGACCACCAGGAGGGCTCGGTTGATGCGCAGCTTCTCGCCGATCACCGCGTCCTGCTCCCCGGAAGGATCCGTTCCAACAAGTACGAGAAACGGCGCCGGAACCGTTCGCGCGAAAAGCTCTCGGCGCGCGCCCGCAGGACTCGCGCGTCCCACTCCCGCGCCAGCACGCGACGGCACTCGGCGGCAATGGCCTCCACCGTTGCCGCTCGGGCCAGCGCCCCGTGCTGCCCATCCACCACCACGTCCGCCGTCCCGCTCCCCACGAGTCCCACCACTGGTGTGCCGCAGGCCAGCGCCTCCACCGTGACGATGCCAAAATCCTCCACGTTGGGAACCAGCAGGAGCGCCGCCCGGCGGTACTCGTCGCGCAGCCGCTCCCGGGAGATGGTACCGAGAAACTGAGCCCCCCGGGGGGCCTGCCGTTGCAGCGAACGGCGCAACGGGCCGTCACCCACGATGCGCACCTCCAGGCCGAGCTGGGCAGCCACCGCCATCCCCACGTCCACCCTCTTGTACGGAACCAGAGCCGCCACCATCAAGAGGTGCTGCCCCCGCTCCCCACCCGGGGTGAAGAACTCGGTGTCCACGGGGGGCGGGATGACCTCCGCCTCCCGTCGCCAGTAGTGCTGGATGCGCCGGGCAACGAGCTGCGAGTTAGCCACGAAGTGGTCCACGCGGGCCGCCGACACCACGTCCCAGGTGCGCAGCCACTCCAGTTGCGCCCGCACCAGTGGGCGCAGCGGCGCGAAGACGGTGACGAGGTACTCCTCCCGCTGATCCCACAGGTAGCGCATGGGGGTGTGGCAGTAGCAGACGTGCACGGCCCCCGGCGGGGGGATCACCCCCTTGGCCACGCAGTGGCTGGAGGAGATGACCAGGTCGAAACCGTCCAGGCGAATGCCGGCCACAGCCGCAGGCATCAGGGGCAGCAAGGGTCGGTAGAAGCGGCCCCCCAGGGAGAGCCGTTGCAACGAGGAGGGGTGGATGGGGTGGCTGGCAATCTCGGCGGATACGCTCCCCGGCCGGTACACCACGGTGAAGATGGGCGCCTCGGGGAAGAAGGCGCCAATCTCCGCCAAGACCAGCTCCCCACCCCGCATGCCCGTGAGCCAGTCGTGGACCAGGGCAACCCGCATCACACCTCCTGCTGCACGGCCCGGTAGACCGCCAGCGTCGCCTCGGCGGCACGGCGCCAGCCGTACTGACCAGCGGTGTGTCGCCCGCGCTCGGACAGCTTCCCGCGCAGCTCCGGCCGCTCCAGGAGGCGCGCCACAGCCGTGGCGATGGCGTCCACGTCGCGGGGGTTGACGCGCACCACCGCGTCCTCGGCAATCTCTCGCAGGGCCGGCACGTCGCCGGCCACCACCGGCACGCCGCACCCCATTGCTTCCAGCACCGGCAGGCCAAAGCCCTCGTAGAGCGTGGGGTAGACGAACACCGTGGCTCCCCGGTAGAGCGCCGCCAGCTCCTCTCGTTCCAAATGACCCAGGCAGCGCACCCGCTCCCCCAACCCCATGCTGCGGGCGCGCTCGGCCAGGGGTCCCTCCTGGGTGAAGCCGCCCGCCAGGATGAGTGGCGGCACGCCGTCCGGCCGCTGGTTGGCCAGCAACTGGTACGCCTTGAGAACGCTGCCGGTGTTCTTGTGGGGTTTGTCGTTCCCCACGTGGAGGAGGTAGGGCGACGCCACGCCCAGCTTCCTGAGGATGGCGGCATCGACGGCCGGATTGCCCGGCGCCAGAAAGTCTGCATGGATGCCGTTGGGGATCACGTGCACCTTCTCGCCGCTGGCACCGAAAAGTCGCCGCAGGTCCTGGGCGGTACTCTTGGAAACGGTGATGATGCGGCGGGCACGCCGGATGGCAGCCCGGATCAGGAAGCGGGCGTAGGCGAAACCCAGCGGCGTGGGGAGGAACTCGGGAAACATCACGTGGATGATGTCGTGCACGGTGACGACGAGCGGGACCGGGCAGAGGAGCGGGATGACGTAGTGCGGCTCGTGCAGGACCCCGATGCCAGCCCGCACCACCGCCAGGGGGATCTCCACCTGCTCGCGCAGCGTGTAGCCGCTGGCCTCGATCTCCACGAGGCGCCAGCGCTCGGGCAGTTCCGGCAGGAGGTGGCGGGTGTCGGGAGACACCGCCACCACCACCTCATCCTCCGCGCACAGGGTAAGGAACTCCCCCACCAACCCCTGGAGGTAGGAGCCGATCCCAAAATCGGCAAGCTTGCGCGCATCAATGCCCAGGCGCCGCATCCGCCGGCATTCTAAGACTGGCGAGGAGTTGCCGCCAGGCGGCCGCCACCCGATCCCAGGAAAGCTCGCAGGCGCGAGCAACGGCGCGCTCCCGCCGGAGGGGACGGTCGCTGGCTGCCAGGAGCCTGGCCATGGCCGCTGCCAACGCCGCCCCATCGCCGCGCTGGAAGTGCTCGGCGGCCCCCCCCGCCACCTCCACCAGCGCCGGCTCGTTGCTGGCCAGGCACACCGCCCCGCACGCCATCGCCTCGGCCAACGGCAGGCCAAACCCCTCCTCTTCCGCCGCCACCACCACCAGCTCGGCGTGGCGGAGGAGCTCCCTCGCCTCTTCCCGCGTCACGTACCCCGCCACGTGCACCCGGTCGCGGCGTGGGTGCCGGGCAAGCGCCCGCTCCAGGAGCTGGCGGCCCCAGCCCAGGGCACCCGCCAGGACCAGGTCCGGGGCCTGGGGGTGGGTGGCCAGGAGGCGGGCGTGGGCTTCCAGGAGCGTCGCCACCCCCTTGCGCGGTTCCACCGTTCCCAGCTGCACCACGAACGGGCGGCCCGCGGCAAACCGGTCCCGAACGGGCTGTGGCGAGGCAGCGGGGGGCGGCGGGGTGAAGAACCCGTCCAAACCCGGGGGAATCACCAGCGCTGCCCGAGCCTGCCGCGGCAGCACCGTGGCCAGGCGCTGCCGCGTCGCCTCGGAGTCGCACACCACCACCGTGGCTGCCGCCACCGACTCCGCAAAGTAGGCGTTGAAGCAGAACCGATTGGCAAGGGTGTGCTGGTGCGGCCGGGTGCGCGGCGTGAGGTCGTGCACCACCAGCACGGAGGGGAGTGCCAGGCGCCGCGGCAGGATCCCCAGCGTGGCAAGGTACACGTCCGCCCGGCCAGCCAGCGAGGGACCGGCCACGGTCGTGAGCCACAACGTGCCAGGAAGCGGTACGGGTGGGGCGAGACGGTGGAAGCGATCCGCGGGCAGCTCCAGCCCCAGTGGCGCCCGCGGCCGCGGCAGCGCCAGCACAAACCGGTACGAGCTCTCAACCTCCAAGACCCGGAGCAAGCCCTCCAGCCACACCCCCACACCGGTCCGCTGCCCGAGGAGCGGGCGCGCGTCACACGCAATACGCATCGTGGCCCGACTCCGCAAGGCCCACCGCGCGGCGGAAGACAGCAGCAGTGGCGCGGGCTGCCTCCTCCCAGCGGAACTGCGCCGCCCTGCTCCTGGCCGCCGCCACCAACCGCTCGCGGAGCTGCCGGTCGCCGGCGAGGCGGAGGATGGCGGCAGCCAGGTCGTCGGGGTCGCGGGGGTCCACGTAGAGCACCGCGTCGCCACCCACCTCGGGGAGGGAGGAGACGTTGGAGGTGATCACCGGCACCCCCACGGCCATGGCCTCCACCACCGGCAGCCCGAACCCCTCTAGCAGGGAGGGGAACACCAGCGCTTCGGCCGCCCGCAGGACCGCGTTGAGCTCCTCCCGCTTGAGGTAGTCCAGGTGGTGGATGCGGTGGCGCGCCGGTGAGGCGGCCAGGGCAGCCCGCGCTGCCTCGGTTTTCCAGCCCCAGCGACCCACCAGCACCAGGTCTCCCTCGTACCCGCCCGCCACCGCGCGCGCAAAGCCCTCCAGGAGGCCCAGGATGTTCTTGCGCGGCTCCAGCGTGGAGACGAACAACAGGTACCTCTCGGGCAAGGGGGTGCGGGGGGGGTGCGGCGCAGCCAGAAACGAAGGGTCCACCCCCTCGTGGATGACGTGGATGCGGCGCCGACTCACCCCGAGCAGGGTCGCGAGATCTTCCGCCGTGGCCTGGGAAACGGCAATGATGGCCGCGGCTGCCACCACGGCCCGCGGCAGGTGGTGGTGGAGGTTGTCCAGGGTCTCGCGCTGCACCGTGTCGGGGAAGCGGAGGAACGCCAGGTCGTGGACGGTGGCCACGTGCCGTGCCGCCGCCGGCAGGTGGCGCCGGGGGACGAAGAAGTTGGGGGCAAAGAACAGGTCGTTGCCGTCCAGAAACAGGAACATTGGCTCCACCACCGCGCGCAAGAACTCGATGGTCGGCCGGATTGGCAACAGGAAACCAGGGGGGATGTGGTGGAAGCGGAAGCGGCAGTTGTCCCCCAGTGGCAGCGGTGGCGGCGAGGGTTCGTCGGGAGCGGCAAAGGTGTGGGCGTAGAAGTTGAGGCGCAGCGCCCCGTCCACGCGGGGGAGGTGCGAGAGCACGTTCCACTCGTACCACCCCACCCCGGTCATGCGCTCGAAGAAGGGGAAGATATCCACCCCCACCGTGAGGCACGCCTCGCCAGCCACGGTGCGCCGGTACCAGCGCCGGAACCGCCCCGCCAGCGTCCCGGCCAGATCGCGGAGGAGGTTGACGAAGAAGCGCACCGTGAGCGCGAGCCGTTCCATCCGCCGGGAAGGGTACACTACCCCGCCCGTGACGCGATGGCTCCTCCTTGCGGCTGCACTCCTGGCTGCCGGTGCCGGTGGCTGGTGGTGGTGGACCGCCCCTCCCCGCAGCAGCAACGAAGAGTTGCAGCACGCGCTGGGCCTTGCCCCCTCCACCGCCCGCGGGGTGGTGGCCGTTGCCGCCCCACGCCGCGCCGCCCGCTGGCTCGCCCGCCACCCCCAGGGGCTGCTCCTGGTGGGCGCGGCCGCCGGCGAGGCCGCCGGCTCTCTGGCCCGGCTGGGGCGCTTCGCTGCCCCGCTGGTGGCGGCAGCGCAGGGCCCGCTGGTGCTCTGGTGGCGGGGGACCGAGGCCGGGGCGGCGGTGCCAGTCTCGCCCAGCGCTCGACCGGCACTCCTGGAGCTGGCGGCGCGAAGCTCGCTGGCTGCCAGCAGCGGCCCCGACTGGTGGGCGGTAGCCACCTCTCCCGAGCTGCTGGGCCCCAATGAAGGAGCGCTTCCCCCGTCCACCCCAGGCCCGCCGGCTTTCGCTCTCGCGCGCCTGGGCGGGCGCTTTTGGCGCGTGCAGGCGAGCCGGAAAACCCTGGAGGCGAGCACGGAGGAGGTGTGCTCCCTACCCCCCGAAACGCCCGGCACCTCCACCCTGGTCTGCGCGCAGGCCGGCCAGGCGCTGGCGTGGCTCGGCCTGGGCCAGGTCGCGGTGGGTCCGGTGCGAGTGGCCGTGAACGATGCCCACCAATGGGCGGTGGTGTTCCCCACCCTGCACCTGGACGGGCTAGCCCGCTCCCTCCTTGGGGGTACACCGACACGCGCCGGTGCGGTGGAAATGTGGCGCGGCGTGCTGGGCACGGTGTGGGTGCAGGAGGGTGAGGGGACGGCCATCGCCTCCTCGCCCGAGCTGCTCGCCTCGCTCCCCTCGGCTGGGGTTGCCGTCAGCGAGGGCGTCGTCCACGGTGGGCACGCGGCCTGGCTGCTGGGGCGGGTAGCGCACACCGTCGAGCACATCCCTACCCTCAAGGCCCAGGCCCCACTGCTCGCCCGCGTTGCCGAGCTGGCGGGGGGGGTGCGAGTGGTGCGGCTGCGCCTCGAGGAGCAGCGCGGCCACGTTTTCCTCGCGTGGTAGCATCCTCAACGATGGCTGAGGTTCGCCTCCACGAGCAGGGGGCCGTGGCGATCCTGGAGCTGGATGCACCGGCCACCGGCAACGCCCTGGGGTCCGCCCTGGTGGGTGAGCTGGCACGGGCCGTGGCCGAGGTGCGGGGCTCCTCGGCCCGAGCCGTGGTCCTGCACGGCGCGGGCAAGCACTTTTGCACCGGCGCCAACCTTGCCGAGGTGGCCGCCAGCGCCGAACACCCCCTCGCCGAGCGAGGTGCCGACGCGGAGCGTCTGGGTGCCCTCTACTCCGCGTGGCTCCGGTTGCCCCAGTTCACCGTGGCGGCGGTTCGCGGGGCGGCCTTTGGCGGCGGTGCTGGCCTTGCGGCCGCCTGCGACCTGGTGGTGGCCGGCCCGGAGGCACGCTTCCAGTTTTCCGAGGTTCGCCTCGGCTTCGTCCCGGCCCTGATCGCGGTGTTCCTCGTCCGCCGCGTGCCTCCTGCCCGACTGTTCCAGCTCTTCGCCGATCCCACCCCCCTCACCGCCGAAGAGGCGCGCCAGGTGGGGCTGGTGGACGAGGTGGCAGAGGATCCCCTGGCTCGGGCCGTGGCCCGGGCCGAGGCAGTGACGGCCAAGGCCGCCCCCAGTGCGGTAGCAGCCACCAAGAAGCTGCTGCTGGAGCTGACGCTGCCGCACCTCGACGAGCAGCTGGCACTGGCGGCCCACCTCAATGCAGCGCAACGCTCGCACCCCGAATGCCGTCGCGGGGTGGCGCACTTTCTCGCCGAACACTCGTTCCCCGACTGGTCCAAACTCTGATCGGCACGCTCCTGCCGCCCTCCTGGGGTGGCGCGGGGGCAGAGCGGTGGGCTACGCCTTCTCGTCGCCCGCGGCGAGCCGCACCACCAGCACCGGCCGGTCGGCCAGGTGGAGGACCTTGCGGGTGACTGAACCCACCAGGGCGTGGTGGAGCCCGCTGGCGCCGTGGGTCGCCATGACGATCAGGTCGCACCCCTCCTGGGCGGCAAACTCGGCGATCCGGCGGGCCGGATGGCCGCGCACCACGCACACCTCCACCTCGCTCCCCCCGCCTACCTTCCTCTTGAGTTCCTCCAGCTTCTCCTGAGCCGCGTCGCGCAGGTGGCGGTAGTAATCGGCCCAGGGCATCTGGAACGACAGGATGTCGGGGTTGGGGAAGGAATCGTCCACCACCGCCAGGAGGACCACCGACCCGTGGGAGAGGCGAGCCAGCTCCAGGGCCATCTTCAGTGGCGCCCGTACGGGCTCGGTGAAGTCCACCGGCACCAGGATCTTCGAGAACACGGTCGCTCCCTCCGTCTCTGGCCCTATTCTACCCGGCCCGGCCGATCCCCGCAGCAGCAGGCAGCCGCGGGAACTTGACAGATGGGCGGGCCATCCGTAGCATGAGCATCCCCGGAGAGCCGCGGGAGGTTAGCTCAGCGGCAGAGCACCTGCCTTACACGCAGGGGGTCGCGGGTTCAAATCCCACACCTCCCACCACCCGCGGAGCGAAGGGCCGAGGCGGGGTGGTAGTTCAGTTGGTTAGAACGCCGGCCTGTCACGCCGGAGGTCGCGAGTTCGAGCCTCGTCCACCCCGCCACCTCACGTTCAGCCCTGCCCACGGGCGGGGCTTTTGCTTGCCAGCGCTCCCTTCCCAGCCGCCACCACGCGCCCCCGCGGCCACCCGCTAAGGCGCCCCTCCGGGGCGCGCGGAGCATCGGCCAGCGGAGGAGAACACCATGGGTGGGCAGGCGATACGCGAAGGGGTCGTGTGGGTGCGGGCGGTGGATTGGCAACGCCGGCTCTTCGACGAGCTGGTGCCCATCCCCCGCGGCACCACGGACAACGCCGACCCGGTGCGCGGCCGGGAGAAGACTGTCTTCATCGATAGCGTGGACCCCTCGTGCTGGGACGCGCTGGCGGGCAGCCTCGCGAGCCTGGGCGTCGAGAGGCTCGACCACGTGGTCTCGAACCACGCTGAGCAAGACCACTCCGGTTCCCTGCCCAAGGTGCTCCAGGGGTTCCCCACTGCCACCGTGCTCACCACGCCCAAGGGCAAGGGGATGCCCAAGGATCTGCTGCAGATTCCAGCGGTCAGGCTAGAACACCAGCACGTAGCGAGTCCCCCCGCCGCTGCCCAGGGCGTAGCAGGTACCTTGGCCCGAGAGGCGGACACGCTGCTCCACGGCCACCTCGCAGTGGAGCACCGTCCCTTGCTCGCCCTGGAGCTCCCCCGCCAGGTGCAGGGTACGCGGGCCAGCCGCCAGCAACGAAGCGCCACTGGGACCAGCCGGTCCACGAGTCACCGCCGAGGCGGCGAGGGGGTCGAGCATCGGTACGGGCTGCCGCCGGTCGCCCACCGGCTCCAGCCGCCCGGCGAGCTTCTCGCCGCTGGCCGGCTCGACCACGGTGACGAAGGCGGTCTCCCCCTCCAGCACCACCCGCGCCGCCACGGCCGGACCTTCGGGGAGGCGGCGCAGCACACCCGTGCGGGTGACGCTGCAGCCGGCCACGAGGACCACCACCACGGCGGCGAGAGCACCGCCCCTCTCTACCATCTGCCCGTCACTGTAGCGTGCGAGCGAGGGGGCGTAAAGCGAGGGGGGTTATGGTGCATAATGGGGTGCCGGTTTTCCGGCCAGGGAGACAGGATGAAGGGCCAGCGTGAGCGTGCTGTGCAAACCCTCTGGATGGCCGCGGCGGTAGCGGTGCTGCTCCTCGCCGCCCCAAGCTCGGCCCAGGGCCTGTACGTGGGTGCCGCCTACTCCTGGACAGGGGTGGACCTAGCCGAGGGGGGTGTGGACTGGGCAACCTTCGAAGAGAACGCCGACGGCTACAAGCTCGTGGCCGGGTATCGCGGTGATTTCTTTGGCATCGAGGGCGCCTGGATCAACTTCGGGTCGGTGGACGCCAGCCAACTGGAGGGGTTCGACGAGGGGTGGGCGGAAGCCAATACCGACGCCTGGAGTCTCGCCATCACCGCCCACCTGCCGCTGGGCTCCAGACTCACCGCCACGGCCAAGGCGGGGTACTACTTCTGGGACAGCCAAGTGACCGGTACCCAAGATTTCCTCGACCGCTGGGGCGAAGCCGCGCGGAACGGTGACGACTACTTCTACGGTTTTGGCCTCCTGGTGAGCGTCACGAAGCACGTGGGCGTGGTGGGGGAGTGGGAGAAGTACCCGGCTGCTGGCGGGTTCGACTTCACCATGACGAGCCTGGGGGTGCGCTTCTCCCTGTAGGGAACCGCTGCCGACCCAGGAGGGGTCAGCGCTTCGCCTGCACCTCCAGGAAGTCCCGGTATTCGGCCTCGTAGAGGGACAGGAGTGCTGCGCACAGCGCGAACACCACCGGACCGTAGATCACACCCAGCAGGCCGAACGCCTGCATGCCGCCCAGGATGGCGAAGAACAGGAAGACCGTGCTCATCCCCGCTTCCCCCTTCATCAGGAGGGGGCGGAGGAAGTTGTCGATGGAACCCACGACGATGGCCGAGTAGAGGACGAGGAAGAGGGCGGCCCAGGGTCGGCCAGCGAGGAGCAGGTAGATGGCCGCCGGTCCCCAGATCAGAGTCGTCCCCGCCACCGGGATGAGGCTCGCCAGGGCCATCATCGCCCCCCAGAAAAGCCCTGGTATGCCCACGATCGCCAGGCCGATGCCACCGGCAATCCCCTGGGCGATGGCGGTGGCAAACGTCCCCAGCACGGCCGACCGCGATACGGCTCGAAACCGCTCGATGAGGAGCTGGTCCTGGGAGGCCCGCAGGGGGCTGAGCTGGCGCAGGTGCGCCAGCAGCTGCTCCCCCTCGCAGAGCAGGTAGAAGAGCACGAACAGCATCAAGAGCATCTGCGAGAGCAACCAGCCGGTGCCCGACAGCAGCACCCCACCCTTGGCCAGCAGGAAGCTGCCCACATTCTTGGAGGCCCCCACCAGCAGGGCAGCCAGGTCGACCCGATCGGGATCGATGAGAGGCAGGTACTTCTGCATGAGGGGGCGCAGGCGCTCCATCCACGGTGTGGCCAAAAGCTCGTTGAGGCGACCCGACTCCACCCACCCCTGGACCGCCTGCACCGACTCCACCCCTTGCGCAATGAGGGCCGTGACCACCACCGCCAGCGGCCCCAGCATGACCAGCACCAGAAGCACGCAGGTGAGGAGGGCGGCCAGCCCCGACTTGCCGCGCAGGCGGCTGCGAATCCACCCGTAGACCGGGTGGAGGAGGGGGGCGAGGATGACGGCGAGGAGGATCGGGTGCAGGAACGGCTTGACGATACGGAAGGCCAAGTACAGCGCGCCCGCCAGCAGGACCAGGAGCGCCAGCCGGCCCCGCGGCAGCTTGTCAGGACAAGGCTCTTGTGCGTTCATGGGACGAGCCTATCAGAACGGCCTGCGGTCGGCGAGGGCCGTTGGTGCTAGAACCGGTTGTCGCCATCCAAGAGGCCTCCCAACGGTCCGAGGATCGACCCCTCCTCGCGGCTACCGAGCCGCTGCGGCGCCGCGGCGAGCATGCGCCCTGCCAGCCGCGAGAACGGCAACGACTGCAGCCACACCTTCCCCGGGCCGCGCAGCACGGCAAAGAACAACCCCTCCCCTCCGAACAGCATGGTCTTGATCCCCCCCGCCTGCTGGATGTCGAACTCCACCGTCGGTTCAAAGGCCACCACGCACCCCGTGTCCACGTGCAACACCTCGCCCGGCGCCAAGTCGCGCTCCACCACCGTGCCGCCGGCGTGCACGAACACCAGTCCGTCCCCCTCCAGCTTCTGCATCACGAAGCCCTCGCCCCCAAATAGCCCGGTGAGGATCTTGCGCTGGAAGAAGATGCCGATGGAGACGCCCTTGGCGGCGCAGAGGAAGCTGTCCTTCTGGCAAACGAGGCAGCCGCCGTGCTGGGCCAGGTGAACGGGGGTGATGGTGCCGGGGAAAGGGGCGGCAAACGCCACGTGGGCTTTGCCTGCGCCGGTGTGGGTGAAAACGGTAATGAAGAGGCTCTCGCCGGTGAGCAGGCGCTTGCCCGCCCCCAAGAGCTTGTCGAGAAACGTCCCGGAGGACGAGGCGTCCCCGAAAACGGTCCGCATCTCCACCGACGGCGCCTTGTACATCATGGCTCCCGCCTCGGCAATGGCGCTCTCGCCCGGGTCCAGCTCCACCTCCACGAACTGCATCTCCGCCCCGATGAGGCGGTAGTCGATCTCGTCGGCTCGCCGCCCCGTCGGCACGGGTGGCGGACTGCCCCCGCGCCTGAACTCACCCACCTGTCGAATCGGCACCCACTCGGCAAGACCCTCGCGCCAGGCGTAGCCGTTGGGGTTGGCGGCGGCACGCCGCGCCGCTTCCTCCTCCTCCAGTGGACCGATCCGCTCCGTGCCGTAGGCCAGGAACCACTTTGCCATGCTTCACTCCTCCTGCCTCTGCAGCCCGCACGCTACTGGGCTGCCTCCTCGTCTCCCCCCGCGCCGATGCCCCCGCAGGAACGACGGGCCAGCTCAGCCAGGGACTCGGCAACCGAAAGTGCCTCCTCCCGCCGCGCCGCCTCCACCATGATGCGGAGCAGCGGCTCCGTCCCCGAGTAGCGCACCAGCACCCGCCCACCCCCGGTGAACGAGCGTTCTGCCGCCGCGATGGCCGAGGTGAGCTGCGGCAGCTCGGTGAGGGGGCGGCGGCTGGCGACCTTGACGTTGAGCAGCACCTGGGGAAAGCGCTGGAGGCGGGCTGCCTCCTCCAGGGACGCCCCCCGCCCGTGGAGCAGCGAGAGCACGTGGCACGCCGTGAGGAGACCGTCGCCCGTGACCGAGTGGTGGGCGCAGATCACGTGCCCCGACTGCTCGCCACCCAGCGCTGCGCCGCTCGCCTCCATTGCCGCCCACACCTCCCGGTCCCCCACCGGACAGCGCAACAGGCGAATCCCTCTCGCGCCCAGGGCCCGCTCCAGCCCCAGGTTGGACATGACGGTGGCCACCACCACCCTCCCCGGCAGCCGCCCCACCTCCGCCAGGTGGGAACCCCACAGGAGGAGGATTTCGTCGCCGTCCAGGATCCGCCCGGTGTGGGTCACGAGGATAGCCCGGTCCGCATCGCCGTCCAGGGCCACGCCCACGTGGGCCCGGCGCGCCACCACGGTCGCAGCAAGGGCCTGGGGGTGCACCGCCCCGCAGTCCTGGTTGATGTTGCCCCCGTCCGGAGCAGAAAAGATCCCCTCCACCTGGGCCCCGAGCCGGGAGAACAGCTCCTCCGCCAGGCCGGAGCCTGCCCCGTTGGCAGCATCTACCAGCACCCGCAGGCCCTCCAGGGTGGCGCCGTCCAGGGTGCGGCTCAGCCACGAGAGGTAGCGCTCCTGCCAGTGGCGGGCAAGAGCTGGCAGCGGCGCCTGGGTAACGGCACCGGCCAGCGCGCCGAGGCGTTCCTCCAGCGCCTGCTCCTCCGCCTCGGGCCACTTGGTCCCCCCCGCGCCAAGCAGCTTGATGCCGTTGTCCCGGGCCGGGTTGTGCGAGGCAGAAATCACCACGCCGGCGCCGAACCCACCACTCCCCCGCAGCAGGTGGGAGACCGCTGGGGTCGGCAGCACCCCCGCCCACACCACCTCGCCACCGGCGCCGCGAAACGCTCCCCCCAGCCACTGCGCCAAGGTTGGGGTCGAAGCGCGGGTGTCGCCAGCCAGGAGGATGCGCGTGGGCTGCCCGCTTGCGGCCAGGTGCTCCGCCAGCACCCTGCCCAGCCGGGTCACGGTGGGTTCGTCCAGGGGGGGGACGAACGCCTCGCCGCGGATGCCATCGGTCCCGAACAGCCGTCTGGTCATCAGGGCACCTCGCTGCCCCGCAACCCCCTGGCGGGGACGATGGTCACCGCCACCCGAACGGTGAGCGGTTCGACAATGCGCACGAGGGGGTGGGGCGAGTGGACTGCCACCACCGTTTCCACGGTGCTACTGGCTGCCGTCACTACCACCGGATCGGAGGTGACGGCCGGGAGGGTGTCGAGCACCAGCCGTGGACCACTCACCACCACCCCTGCGGGCTCGGTGAGCACGTGCCCCACCACCATCCCTGGCGCAGGCGTGCCGCTGATCGGTGGCGTGACGGGGAGACGGCGGCGCACCACCCGCTCCAGGCGCAGCGGCAAGCGTGACGGGGAGACGGCCAGCACCTCGATCCCGGCCGGTACCACCACCTGGCGCGTCTCCACCGCCACGTCGTGATCGCCCTCGCCCACCCCCCGCAGGTCGATCACTACCCCCACATCGGCGGCGGCCAGCGACCGCAGGCGGGAGAGCGGGCCACGCAAGCGCAACGTGAGGCCGGGGGGAACCTCCGAGGTGATGGCGAGCTCCGCACCGATATTGACGAAGGTCACGGCCGCGTCCAGCTGCCGCTCGGAGATTCGCTCGCGGCGCACCAGCGCCGTCGAGTACCAGAGCAAGCAGGCAAAGAAGAGCGCCACCAGGAAAGAAACCGGGTGCCGGGGCCAGAGGCGCATCACGCTGCCCTCCGCTCTCCGAGCAGCAGCAGCTCCATGAGCAGGTAGCGCAACGCCTGGATGTCGAGGTTGGTGTGGAGTTGCCCGTTCTCGGCCACCGCCACCGCCCCTCGTTCCTCCGACACCACCACCGCCACGGCGTCGGTCTCTTCGGCAATGCCCAGGGCGGCGCGGTGCCGCGAGCCGTATTCCGTCGACAGGTCAGCCCGGGTGGACAGCGGCAAGAAGCACCCGGCCGCCACGATGCGATTCCCCTGGATGATGGCCGCCCCGTCGTGGAGGGGGGTGCCGGGGACGAAGATGTTGACCAGGAGGTCGTAGGAGAGTTGCGCATCCAACGGGATGCCGGTGTCGGCGTAGGTGCGCAGTCCCTCCCCCCGCTCCACGACGATGAGCGCACCGTGCCGGCGGGCCACGAGGGTGTCGCAGGCCAGCACGATCTCGTTGATGAGCACCTGTCGGGGGGAGAGGGAGGAAAACCAGCGGATCAGGCGGGTGCGGCCCACGGTCGCCAGGATGCGACGGATCTCGTGCTGGAAGAGAACGATGATCACGAACGGCAGGTAGAAGAGAACCTCGCGTAGCACGGTGGCGAGGGTGATGAGGTCCAGCGCCACCGCCAGGGCGTAGGTGCCCGTCAAGACCACGATCCCCCACAGCATGGACACCGCCCGTGTGCCGCGCACCGCCACCAGCGCCACGTAGAACACGGCGGTGACCACGAGGATGTCCACCACGTCGCGGACCCCCACGTTGAGCTGGATCAACTGGCGCAGGGCAGCGAGCACCGTGCTCACACGGCACCCTCGATGGCGGCAGCCACGGTGAGGAACTGGACGGTGGCGCCCACGTCGTGCACCCGCACCACGGTGCGCGGCAGCGCCGCGAGTCGGCTCAAGGCCGCGAGAGAGCCCGGCAGGCGCGCCTCCACGGACGCTCCGGTTAGCGCCCCGATGAACGACTTGCGCGAGGCACCCACCACCACCGGGTAACCGAGCGCCACCAGCTCGGGGAGGGCGTGCAACAGCCGCAGGTTCCCCGCTACGTCCTTGCCGAAGCCGATCCCGGGGTCGAGGAAGATGCGGTGGCGGGACACCCCTGCCGCCTCGGCAGCCCGCGCCCGTTCGCCCAGGTACTCGTGCACCTCGGCCACCACGTCGCGGTAGCGGGTGTCCTGCTGCATGGTCGCTGGCTCGCCGCGCATGTGCATCAGCACAATCCCTGCGCCGCGGCTCGCAACCACCTCCAGCATGTGGGGATCCGCCGCGGCACTCACGTCGTTGACGAGCACCGCCCCCGCGGCCAGGGCGGCGGCAGCCACGGAGGCGCGCCGGGTGTCGATGGAGACGAGGGCGTGGGGTTCTCGGCGCAGGAGTTCTGCGATAACCGGCAGCACCCGTTGGCGTTCCGTCGCCTCGCTCACGGGCTGCGCGCCAGGGCGGGTGGACTCCCCGCCCACGTCCAGCACGTCAGCACCTTCCGCAAGCAGCTGCAGGCCGTGCGCCACGGCATCCTCCGCCGCCAGGTAGCGTCCCCCGTCGGAGAACGAGTCCGGCGTCACGTTGAGGATCCCCATCACCGCGGGGCGCCGAAGCTCCCACAGGTGTTCCAGACTTCCCACCATCCCGGTGAAACTGTACCCTACCGCAGCCCCACCTACCAAGGGGTCGCGCGCCCCCCACGGCGGGAATGGGCACCGGCTTTGCTATCGTATGCATCTGTGTCGAGGGAGGCGCGATGCGGGAGAGAGTGACGGCCCTCGTGGGCGTGATCCTGGCCACCAACGGACTTGCTCAGAGCTTCGAAAGCGAAGCCCGGCGCTTTGCCAGCGCCTATCTGCCCTACAAGCCCAACGGGGTGCTGGAGGTGCGGGTGGATCGCAACGGCCTCACGCCCAGCGGGGCCTACCTCGTGGTCACCGTGACGCGGCAGGCCCAGGAGGAAAAGTCCGCCGACACCCTGACGCTCCTCGTGGATCCGCAGCGGCGGACGGTGGCTGCGGGACTGGTGGCCGCCCTGCCGCAGAGCGGCGCCCCGATGACAGCTGAGCGGCTCCCCAAGTACGCGGAACAGGAGCTGCCGGCCGTGCTCTCCGAGATGCTCGGCACGCGCGTGCGGGTGCGCTGGCCGACGGTCCCCGAGCGGCCTTCCGGCGTGGTGTCCCTCACCGCCGAGCTGTCCACCGGCTACGGCTGGTCCAAGTGGCCCCTGTCCCTCTCCGCCGACGGCAAGTACCTGCTGCTGGGCGCCACCTGGCCCCTGGCCCGCGACCCCCGGGCCGTGCGGCGCGAGGTCCTCGCCTCGGAGCTCGTGGAGTGGGACCCGGGCAACGAGGGCGCGCCCCTACAGTTTGTCGAGTTTTCCGACTACGAGTGCCCGGCCTGCAAACGGGCGTGGGCCAGCATCAAACCAGTGCTGGCGCAGTTTGGCCGCAACGTGCGCCACGGCATGGTGGGCTTCCCCCTGGTGCAGAACCACCCCTGGGCGTTCCGCGCGGCCGTGGCGGGCCGCTGCATCGGCGCCCTCTGGCCCGACCGGTTGTTGGCGTTCAAGGACGAAATGTACCGCCTCCAGGACACCCTGTCGGTGGAGACGGTGGACGAGGCGGTTTTTGGCTTCCTCGTGCAGCAGTCGCTGGACGAAAAGGCCTTCCGAAGCTGCTACCTCAAAGACCCGGCGGTGGATCGGGTCCTCGCCCAGCTAAACCTGGGGCAGCAGATCGGGGTACTGGCCACGCCATCCTACTTCGTCAACGGCGAGCACGTGAGTCACGGCGACCCCCAGGCCATGGCGGCCCGGCTCCAGGCGATCCTGGCCGCCGGTGGCCTCCCCGAGAAAGCTCCGTGAGCA
Organism: Thermoanaerobaculaceae bacterium; assembly: GCA_013388425.1. Taxonomy (GTDB): domain Bacteria; phylum Acidobacteriota; class Thermoanaerobaculia; order Thermoanaerobaculales; family Thermoanaerobaculaceae; genus JACADV01. The sequence goes on from JACADV010000016.1 coordinate 19,072, forward strand.
GCTAGCGGTGCTGCCCCTCTAGTTCTTGGCCCGCTTGGTTTGGGCCCCGAACCTGGCTTCCACCTGGCGGGCCAGGGCGAGGAAGGCGGCAGCGGCCCGCGAGGTGGGCGCTGCGGCCACGATGGGGGTCCCGGCGTCTCCACCACTGACGATGGCTGGATCGATGGGGATTTCCCCCAGAAACGGCACGCGGAGCTGCTCCGCCGTGCGGCGACCGCCGCCGCGCTTGAAGATCTCGCTCTCCTTGCCGCAGTGGGGACAGACGAAGCTGGACATGTTCTCCACGATGCCGAACACTGGCACGTTCACCTTCTCGAACATGGCCAGGCCCTTGCGGGCATCGATGAGGGCCACGTCCTGGGGGGTGGTGACGATGACTGCCCCGTCCAGGGGGAGTTGCTGGGTGATGGTGAGCTGGGCGTCGCCCGTACCCGGCGGCAGGTCCACCACCAGGACGTCCAGCTCCCCCCACTCCACATCCTCCAGGAACTGCTGGAGCGCCTTCATGACCATGGGCCCGCGCCAGATTACGGGGGTATCCGGATCGATGAGGAAGCCCAGCGACATGACGTGCACGCCGTTCCCGTCCACGGGGAGGATCTTCTCCTCCTCGTTCACCATGGGCCGATCGTGGCAGCCCATCATCATCGCCTGCGAGGGACCGTAGATGTCCGCGTCCAACAGACCGACCCGGTAGCCCAGCTGCTTCAAGGCCAAGGCCAAGTTGGCAGCCACCGTGGACTTGCCCACCCCCCCCTTGCCCGACGCCACCGCCACCTTGAAGCGCACGCCGGGGAGGGGGTTGGGCGGGGCGGGTACCGTGGCCGCGGGCGGCGTCACCCGCACCTCCAGGTCGACGCTGCCGACCCCCTCCAGCGACTCCAGCACGCGCCGCGCCTCCTTTTCGATGGCCGGCCCCACCTCGGGGTTGGCACTGGTGAGGGCGATCCGCACGCGCACCGTTCCACCCTCCACCGCCACCTCGCGCACGAAGCCAAAGGAAACGATGTCCCGGGATAGCCCCGGGAACTTGACCTGCCGCAACGCCTCTCGCACCTGCTGCTCGTCAATCACGCGCAACGCTCCTTCCTCGCCGCCACCGGCACACCGCTTTCTTGTCTTGGCCCCGCGTTTTCAGCCGCGCCCAAGCCGTCGGCGCACCTCTTCGCTGGCCATCTCCAGGTTCCAGGGGGGGTCCCAGACGATCTCTACCGTGACGTCCTCCGCCCCGGTGAGTTGCTTGATGGCAGCGGCCGCATCGTCGCTGATCCGCCGCACCAGTGGACACCCGTGGGTGGTGAGGGTGAGCTGCACCGTCACGGCCCCCTGGGGACTCACCTCGACACCGTACACCAGGCCCAGGTCGACGATGGAAAAGGGGAGTTCCGGGTCCATGACCGTGGCCAGAGCGCTCCACACCTTCTCTTCACTGATCATTGCCACTCCCATCCGGGGTTTGCGGCCCCTCCCGGTCAACACCTTCCTCCCCGTTCCTACTCCCGCGCAGCACCGCGATGGCGGCCCGGACTGTCGCCATCAACGCGTCCTTGGCGGTCACCCCCAGCCCCGCGGTGGGGATCGGCTCGCCGAACCGGACGGTGATGGTGCCAGGCCGCAGCAGGTAGGAAAACTTGGGCAAGCAGCGGCGGGGACCGTCGAGCCCCACCGGAACGATGGGGAGACCCGACTTGAGGGCGATCAGGAAACCGCCGCGCTGGAACGGCAGGAGCGTCCCATCGGTGGTGCGCGTTTCCTCGGGGAAGACGAGCACCGAGCGGCCGGCGCGAATCCTCTGGGCCGCCTGCTCGAACGACTTGACCGCCTCGCGCCGGTTCTTGCGGTCCACGGGGATGAACCCCATGGAAGCGATCGCCCACCCGAAGAACGGGATGGAGAAGAGCGACTTCTTGGCGAGGAAGCGCACCTGCACCGGGATGGTCGCCAGCAGGACCGGGATGTCCAGCCACGACTCGTGGTTCGACATGAACACCACGGCCCGATCCCGGGGGACGAGGTTCGCCCCCTCCACCCGCAGGCGAACCCCCGCGACCAGCAGGATGATCCGGGCCCACAGGCGCGACCCCCGCAGCGTCCAGTCGCCGCGCGGCGGGATGAACCCGACGAGGGCGCCGTAGCTACCCAGCACCACCGTATCGAGGATGGTCACCACTGCCGCAACGAAGGTGTGGAGGGCGCGCAGAACCGTCACGGCGGGATTGTACTCTGCCCGTGGATGCTGCCCGCGGCCAGCTTGCTGCCGGTCACGACGCCTCGGCCGTGGGCGTTGGCCGCCCCGGGCCCTTGAGCTCGCCCACCGGCACGCCCGTGTGCTCGGACACCATGGCGTACACCTCGTCCCCCTCCAGCACCTCCCGCTCCAGGAGGGCGGTGGCGATACGGTCCAGCACAGGGCGGTGGGAGGTCAGGAGTTCCTCGGCGCGGCGGTAGGAGCTTTCCACCAGCAGCTTGATCTCGCTGTCGATCTCCACCGCGGTGGCTTCCGAGTAGTCCTGGTGCCGCGCGAACTCCTTGCCCAGGAAGATCGCCTCCTCCCGCTTGCCGAAGGTGAGCGGTCCCATGCGCGACATCCCCCACTCGCACACCATCTTGCGCGCCAGCTCCGTGGCCCGCTCCAGGTCGTTGCCGGCACCGGTGGTGATGTGGTCGGCTCCGAACACGATCTGCTCGGCCAGCCGGCCGGCCATGAGGACCACCAGTTCGTCCACCAGGTACGACTTGGGGTGGAGGTAGCGGTCCTCCTCCGGCAGCTGCTGGGTCAGACCGAGGGCGAGGCCGCGGGGGATGATCGTCACCTTGTGGAGGGGGTCGGCGTTGGGTAGGAGCGCGGCCACCAGGGCGTGCCCGGCCTCGTGGTAGGCCACGATTCGCTTCTCCTCTTCGGAGAGGGCCAGGGAGCGGCGCTCGGCGCCCATCATCACCTTGTCCTTGGCGTACTCGAAATCCTCCATCGTCACGGCGGGCTTCTCGTAGCGGGCCGCCCGCAGCGCGGCCTCGTTCACGAGGTTGGCGAGATCGGCCCCGGAAAAGCCAGGTGTGGAGCGGGCCAGAACCGACAGGTCCACGTTCTCGGCCAACTTGATCTTGGCTGTGTGGACGGCGAGGATCTCCGCGCGCCCGTTGAGGTCGGGTCGATTCACGACGATCCGCCGATCGAAGCGGCCCGGCCGCAGCAGGGCAGGATCCAGTACGTCGGGCCGGTTGGTGGCGGCGATCAGGATCACCCCCTCGTTGGACTCGAACCCGTCCATCTCCACGAGGAGCGCGTTCAAGGTCTGCTCCCGCTCGTCGTGGCCCCCACCCAGCCCCGCGCCCCGGTGCCGGCCCACGGCATCGATCTCGTCAATGAAGATGATGCAGGGGGCGCTCTTCTTGCCCTGCTCGAACAGGTCGCGCACGCGCGACGCGCCAACGCCCACGAACATCTCCACAAAGTCCGAGCCCGAGATGGAGAAGAAGGGCACCTCCGCCTCGCCCGCCACCGCCCGTGCCAGTAGCGTCTTGCCGGTTCCTGGCGGACCCATGAGCAGCACTCCCTTGGGGATCTTGCCACCCAGCTTGGCGAACTTCTGCGGGTCGCGGAGAAACTCGATGATCTCCTGCAACTCTTCCTTGGCTTCCTCCACCCCCGCCACGTCCTTGAAGGTGACCCGCTTCTGGTTTGCCGCCAAGAGCTTGGCGCGCGACTTGCCAAAGGCCAGGGCCTTGTTGCCGCCCGCCTGCATCTGCCTCCAGAACAGGTACCACATGGCCACCAGCAACACGAAGGGGAGGGCGGAGACGAGCAGGGTCCAGATGGAGCCCTGGGACGGTTCCTCGGCCTTGATGCTCACCCGGTGCTCGCGCAGCAGGTCCACGAGCCTCTCGTAGCCGGGCGAGTAGGTGACGAAGTCGTACGGCTTGCCACCGAACGGTTTCGGGGGGGGCGCGGCGGTGGAGCGGATGAACAGGTCGTTGCCGCGGATCAGCACCTCTGCCACTTCGCCGTTTTCCACCTTGGTCAGAAACTCGGAAAAAGTGAGCTCCTGAAGGGCGGCACGGGTGGTGGTGACCCAGTTCCAGAGCAGGATCACCGACACGACGATGACCACGAAGAGAAGTGCATTCCTGACGTTCTGGTTCACGGCCTCTCCAGCAGGGGCCGCCCACTTGCCGGCGCCCCGGTCTCAGACCTCGTCAAGCAGGCAAATGTCGGGAAGATTCCCCCATCGCCCCTGGTACTCCATCCCGTACCCGACCAGGCGGCCCGCGGGCGTGTCGCTGAACAGGACGTACTTCGGCGCCAGCGCCACCCGCCGGAGCACCGGCTTGTCCACAACGGCCGCCACCTCGAGACTCGCCGGACGCTGCTGCGCCAGGTGGGTGAGGAGGTAGTTCTCGGTCACCCCGGAGTGGCAGATGTCCTTGAGGATGATGGCGTGGGCGCCCTCGAGATGGACGTTGGTGGCGTAGACGAGCTCGATGACCTCGCCGCGCGGCGCCCCCTCCCGGCTCACGTTGACCAGCTCGAAGCGCACCTCGCCGTCGATGGCCCGCAGCAGGTCGGAAAGGAACACGGCGGCGCCTTTGAGGATCCCCACGAGGACCACCTCGCGGCCCGCGTAATCCTGGGAAATTTGCCGGCCGATGCTGGCGATGCGAGCCGCGATGGTGTCGCGAGTGATTATCGGTCGAGGCCCTGCCATGGTTCCTCCAGCTCCGCCACCACCCCCCCTGGACCACCCTCCCACCCCGGCGCCACACCCACTCCCGGAGCCCAGATCATCGTACCATCCGCTGCCAGCACCGGCCAGCCGCGCCGCCACGCGGCTGGCACACCGGCACGCGCCAACGCCGCCGAAAGGGACGTCCTGGTCGTGGGCAGCCGCTCGCCCGGAGCTCGCGAGCGCCAGGCCAAGGAGCTCCCCTCGCAGCGCCGGGACAGGAAAACCCGCCACCCTGCCCGCTCCGGTCGCGACACCCCCAGCCGCGCCTGGAACCCGCCGGGGAGCGTCACCTGGCTAGGGGGAACCACGGCCACCGGGGCAAAGGGGGCGAGGGGTGGCGGGGACAGTTCGAGTACCTCCCCGCGGCGGCGGATCACCCACCGTCGGCCCAGGTCCACAGCAGCCGGCTGTCCCCCCGCCAGCAGCTGGAGGAACTGGTCCAGCTGGCGGCGGGAGGGGGGCTCGCCGAGCGGCAGCCGCGCCGCCACCGCCAGGAGCCAACGCCGCTGCAGGGCCGGTGGCAGCGAGCGCACGCCCTCCAGCGGCACGCCCCCCCGCAGGGTGGGGAAGGTTCCGTGCTGGGCCAGAAGTGCTGCGAGCACTTCCTCGTCCTCCGCCAGCATCTCCGCCAGGGCGGCCAGGTGCTCCACCGCTGCCGGCCAGTGGCGGCAGAGGGCAGGGAGCACCTCCTGCCTCACGAGCACGCGGGGGCGGCGATCCTGCGTGTTGCTGACGTCCTCTCGCCACCCTTGCGCGAGCGTGGCCAGCCACTGCCGCAGCTCCTCCCGACGGAAATCCAGGAGGGGGCGGACCACCGCGCCAACTCGCCGCCGCACCCCGGCCACACCCCTGGGCCCGGCGCCGCGCAGCACTTTCAAGAGCACCGTCTCGGCCTGATCGTCCCGGGTGTGGGCGGTGGCCACGGCAACCCCGCCGCACTCCTGGCGGACCTCTTCCAGGAGCCGGTACCGCTCCTGCCGCCACCACCCCTCCGGCGAGACACCGCGGGGGGGTCGGGGGTCCAGGTGGCGCAGGGCAAAGGGGACTGCCAAGGAGGTGGCAAGCTGCTCGCAGAAGGAACGGTCCCCCTCCGCCTCCTCGCCCCGCAGGTGGTGGTGCACGTGGGCCGCCAGGGGTTCCACACCCAGCTCCTGGCGAGTTGTCACCAACAGACGCAGGAGGGCAACCGAGTCGGAGCCGCCCGAGATGCCCACCACCACCCGTCTCCCCAGGAGGTCGGGGAAGTACCGGCGAAACGCCGCGGCAAAGCGGGTGACGAGCATGGTGGTGGTGCCGGCGAGTGGAATCGAACCACTGACACGGGGCTTATGAGACCCCTGCTCTACCTCTGAGCTACGCCGGCACGTCCGGCCGGTGAATTCTAGCCTCCCGCCGGGTCCGGTCAAGTCGGTTGCAGGGAGCGCTCGGGTTAGAGATACTGGAGGGGTGCCGGAACCGCGAAGCACCGTGTGCGTCCGCTGCGCAGAGGAGAAGCCGGCCTGGTGGTTGTCGGTGTGCCCGATCTGCGGCAAGACCGTCTGCCACTCCTGTGCCACCTTTGCCTACGGGCGCTACTTCTGCTGCAACGCCTGCGCTGCCTACTTCTTCCACGGCGATCCGGAGGAAGAGGGGAGCGGGGAGTGAGGGTGGGAGCCCGTGAGCCAGGAGTGCACCAGGTGAGGGGGGAGTCGGAACGTGCCGCTGCGAGGGGATGATCTGCTTGCCCTGGCGCAACGGGTTGCCCCCCTGGCGTCGCTGCGCGGCGTCAACGGCTTCCTCCTGTCGAAGGCGCAGGGGTGCCGGGTTTTCGATGCCGAGAACGTGGCGTACCTCGATTTTGTCGGCGGTGGCGGCGCAAACTTGCTCGGGTACGCCAACCAGTACGTGCTGGACGCCATCCGCCGCGCCGCCACCACCACCCTGGCGGCGGGCTACTCGGTTGTGGCGGAAGTGGAGCTCGCGGCCCTCCTGGAAGAGCTCCTCCCCCACCTCTGCCCCTGGGCCTTGACGGGCTCGGAGGTGGAGGCGTGGGAGCTGGCACTGCGCTGGTGCCGGCGCAGCACGGGGCGCAACCGCATCGTGGTTTTCGACGGCAATCGGCGGGGCGCCGTCGAAGCGTTCCAGGTGGCTCCCCTGGGACCGCTGGGGATCTCCCAGCCCCTCCTGGCCGGGATTCCGCCCGACGTCTCGCGCTTCGCGCGCGTCGTCCCATGGGGGGATGTGGGGGCGTTGCGGACCGTGCTGGACGAGGTGGGGGTGGATGTGGCCGCCATCGTGCTGGATCCCCTGGCCAGCCAGTTCGGGGTCGTCCCCCCCGACCGGCAGTACCTCGCCGACGTGGAACAGGCAGCCCGGCAGGTGGGGGCGTTCCTCGTCCTGGACGAAACGCTGACCGGCTTCCGCCTGGGTCGGGGCGGAGCGGCGGAGCTCTTGGGTCTCGCGCCGGACGTTTCCGTGTTCGGTTCGGTGCTGAGCGGTGGGGTGGCTCAGCTCGGGGCGGTGGCCTGGCGTCGCGAGCTGGAGGCGCTCCCCGGGGACGACATCAGCACGCCGCCGTCCCCCATTGCCATCCACGCGGCGGCAGCGACCCTCTCGGTGCTGCGCAACGACGCCGTGTACAAGCGGCTGGAGGAACGCGGTGCCCAGCTCCAGTCCGGCGTGGAAGCGCTGGCGGAAAAGTTCGAGCGCCCCCTGCGGGTGGCGCGGGTCGGTTCCATCTTCTCGTGCGCCTTCGCCCGCCAGGCCGTGGTGGACGGCCGCTCCCACGCCCGCGCCGACCACGAGAGCTGGCAGCGCTTCCACCATCTGGCCCGCGAGAACGGGCTCCTCCTCCCGGCTCGCTCGTCCGCGCCCGCCTTCATCTCCCATGCCCACGGCGTCAAGGACATCGAGCAGGCCCTCACCGCCATGGAGGCGGCGCTGCGCCGCATGCAGAAGGAGGAGGAAGGTTAGCCGGTCGCCCGCCGCCGGCTGTCACTGCAGGTAGCCGAGGTTCCGCAGCACGTCGCGTTGCACCTGCTGGCTGCGCGCCGAGGGGGCGGCGAGGGGGGGAGGTGGCGGGCCGTAGGCTTGCACCACACCCGTTGCCCCCGCCACCCGCGACAGGTCGCGACGGGGGGGCGGCAACCCCAGGGGCCAGGGCAGCCCCATCTGGTCCAGCACCGTGCTGGCCAGTTCCTCGGCAGCCAGCGGTTCCCACCGCCCGGGGGGAGCCGCCGAGGAGGCTACGAACGCGGTGCCGCCGTGCCAGGGCGCACCCACCAGCCACACGCTGTACCCCCGCGAGCGCAGCTCGGCCACCACCGTGTCCAGGGCCGACAGGTGCGGCAGTTGCCGTTGCACGAGGGCAAACGGTGTGGCGGCAGCGGCGCTGCGGCGCTCGATGTCGAGGGCGGGGAGAGAGAGTGCCAGCAGGTGCGCCCCCTCCGCCCCCCCTGCCGTCTCCACCAGGCGCACCGCCAACGCGTCGCTGGCCGCCGCTGCGTTGGCCGGCCCTCCCCTCCAAGTAGCTTCCACCAGCGCCGCGAGTCCAGGCGTCACGGCGTCAGGGCTGCAGTCCCCGCCCAGCCACGCCCGCTCGCTGGCAATCTCTCCCACCACCCGGCGCACCGGCCAGCTCCCCCACCACCCACCCACCGTCACCGTGGCGCCGGCGCGGGAGGCCATCTCCCACACCGTGGCGCGGCGGCGCACCGTGGCGGGCCGGGCGAGGACGCGCGCCCCTCCCAACCACTGGAGGGGGGTCGCTACCGCCAGCTGGCCGACCCGTGACAGCGGCATGCCTTCCTCCATCCCGAACAGCCGCACCTCCTCCAGCACGGTAATGCCGTGGATCGAGGGGGGCACGCCGCACGCCACCGTGGTCCAGAACACCACGGGCAGCTGGGGGCGTGGCGGCGCCACCTCCGCCCACCCCCACAGCGTGAGGTCGCGCAGGGCGTCGCCGCCAACGAGGTCCACGGCCGCCTCGAGCTCCTCGCGGGCCAACCCGTCACGGCAACGATGGCAACCCGCCCCTGCGGCGGTGGGAAGGCCACCCCTTGCGCCGCCTGGGGCTCGTCCGAGCGGTGCGCCAGGGCGAGGACCGCCACCACCCCGCCCACCACCACCACCGGGAAGATGGCCCCGGCAACGCTGCGCGGGGCCGGGGGCGGCGCTGGGAAGGCCAGCAACCCCAAGAGATGCCGTCGCATCCAGGCCGTGGCAGCCAGGGCTGCCAGCACCCCGCCCACCACCGCGGGGAGCGTTGCCACACCGGTGACAAGGGGCTTCCCCATGGCCGCCAGGACGGCCACGAGACTGGCACCGACCAGCACCCCCACGGTCGAGGCGATGCTTCCGGGTTCCCCCCCCAAGCGCAGCGCCGTGGCCGCAAGCCAGCGGCACACCCCGTACCCCCCCGCCACGGCCACGAGGGCAGCCGGCAGGAAGCCAGCGGCCAAGGGGGGCAACATGCCCATGCGCTGTCCGGAAAAGCCCACCTCGGCCGCCGCCAAGAGGAGGGCGAGGACAGCAGCAAAGAGGGCGAGCCGAGCGGCCGTGGCGCGCGCCCCCGGCGGGCGCGGCGTCGGACCGGCCAGGTAGCCGCGCCCCGCCAGCTCGCGCCGAGCCCGCTCCAGATGGTCAGGCGGTGCGGTGGCGGACATACGCGGCCAGTTCCGCAAGCCAGTGCGCCGCGGACCCCAGCGGTCGGAGAGCCTGCCGCGCCGCCTGGACGAGCTCCTCGCACAGCGACTCGGCACCCTCCAAGCCAAACACCGAAACGAAGGTGGCCCGTCCCAGTGCCGCATCCCGGCCCGGCGCTTTCCCCATGGCGCCCGCACACCCTCGCGCGTCCAGCAGGTCGTCGCTCACCTGAAAGGCCAGCCCGAGGTTGCGGGCGTAGGCGAGCACGGCCTCCAGCTCCCGACCGCGAGCGCCCGCCGTCACGGCGCCCAGGAGGGTCGCGTACTCGAAGAGTGCACCGGTCTTCTGCGCGTGGATACGTTCCAGCACGTCCAGACCGGCTCGACTGCTCACCATGGCCAGATCGGCCACCTGGCCCCGGCACAGCGCCTCAATCACCTCGGCAAAACGTTGCTGCAACTGCCGCCGGTGCGCAGGGGCCACCCCCGCCGCCGCCAGGGTGCGGGGCAACAGCGCCTGGGCCCGGGCGAGCAGCGCAAAAGCGGCAAGGATGGCCACCGCCTCGCCAAACTGGCGGTGGAGCGTCGGCTCCCCGCGGCGGACATCGGCATCGTCCATGCAGGGCAGGTCGTCCAGGGCGAGGGAAGCGGCGTGCACCAGCTCGGGGACACAGGCCACATCGAGTACTGCTTCGTCGCGCCGACCGAAGGCCTCTGCCACCAGGAGCACGAGCGCCGGCCGCACGCGCTTGCCTGCCGAGAGCACGGCTGCGCGCATCGCTGCCGACAGCACATCCTCCCCGCTGCCCTGGGGGGGCAGGTGCTGGGCGAGGCGCCGGTCGACCGCCGACGCGTACTCCGAGAGCCGCGCCGCGAGGCTGGTGCTAGCTGGAGAAGCTCGAAAGAGCCTCAGCCTCGTTGTCGAAGACATCGAAGACCGTGATGAGCTGGGTCACCTGCAGAATGTCGTTGATCTTGGGGGGCAGGTTGAGCAGCTTCATCGACCCGCCGCGGCGTGCCACCGTGGTGTAGCAACCCACCATCTCGCCGATCCCCGAGGAATCGATGTGGCTCACCCCCTTGAGGTCGAGGAGGATCTTCGTCCGCCCGTCGGCCAGGGCGGACTCCACCAGACTCCGCATCTGCACGTCTCCAGCCCCAATGGTGATCTTCCCCTCCAGGGCGATCACCCGCACGTTGCCCACGTCCCGTACTGTGCTCTTCATCAATCCCTCCCGGCATGAAGCCGTTTCACCAGCTCGATGCGCGTCCCGCCCCGCTCACCGGGGAGGAATCGCACCTCGTCCATGAAGCTGCGCATGTAGAATACGCCTCGCCCGCTGGACCGCAACAGGTTGCGGGGAGACGTGGGATCCTCCAACTGGCTCGGGTCGAACCCTTCCCCCTCGTCCTCGACGCGGATCGAGACCTCGCTGCCCGGTTCGGCGCAGATCTCCACGAAAACGCGCTTGGCTGCGCTAAGCTTGTTGCCGTGCTTGATGGCGTTCGCCAGCGCTTCGCGCAGTGCCATGCCGATCCAGTACAGCGTCTCCTCCTCGATCCGACACTCCCGACCCAGCTCCAGGAGCATGTGTTCGGCCAGTTCGATGTTCTCGTAACGCGACTGCAGTGCCATCTGGGCTTTCCGAACCATGCGTGGAAAGTATAGCATCGGCCTGCTTCTCCTCGCCGCCGTTGCCAGCGCCTCAGCCGAGGTGTGCCCAACGGTCGTGACGGCCGTGGCGAGCCGCGTGGCGGCGTTGCGGGGGGTGCCGCCACCCTTCTCGCCGCCCTGCCGCTTCGTCTCTCAGGAGGCGCTGGCAGAGGAGATCGCTCGCAAGCTGCGCCGCGATCTGCCCACGAGCCCCGAACTCTTCGTGGAGGCACTGGTCCGCCTGGGCTTTGTGGCCGGCGAACCTGCCACCCTCCTGCCGCGCCTCGTGGACTTTTACCGCCAGCAGGTGCTGGGCTTCTACGAACCGGCTGGCAACGAGCTGGTGATCGTCCAGGAGGCGGTGGCCGAGACGGGGCTGGCAAGCTGGATCTGGGCTCACGAGCTGGAGCACGCCGCGCAAGAGGCGCGCTTTCGGCTCCCCTCCCGCCTGCTGGCCATGGGCAGCAACAGTGATCGGCAGCGGGCCGCCTCGGCCATTGCCGAGGGGGACGCGCTCCTCGTCATGCTCCTCCTCGCGCTACCCGCGCGCGCCGGTGGCGACCCCCTCGACCTTGCTGCCGAGGCCCTGTCCCGGCAGATGGGAGCCCAGGTTGCCGGGGCGGAGGTGCCCGAGTACTTCGTTCAGGAACTCCTCTTCCCGTACACCACCGGCTTTGCCACCACACTTGCCGCCTACCGCCGCGGCGGCTGGGAGGCCGTGGACCGCCTCCTGGCCTCCCCGCCCAGCAGCACCGCCGAGCTGCTCCACCCCGGCCGGCCACCCACCCCAGGGCTGGGGGACGAGGTGCTCCCCTCGCCACCCCCCGGCACCGAGGTGATCCTCACCGACACCCTGGGGGAGTGGGGGTTCGCCACATGGCTCGCCCCCCGCCTGGGGGGCGAAGAGGCCGCGCGAGTGGCAGCTGCGTGGCGGGGGGATCGCTTCCTGCTGCTGCGCCATCGCCACCAGCCGAACCACTGGGCGCTGGCGCTGGAGGTGGCCTGCAGCGACGAGGAGGGCTGCACCCTCCTGCAGCAGGCGCTCCAGGCGCAGGCGCCAGCCCTCCTGGCCAGGCTCACACCGGAACCCCCCACCCTGGTTTGGCACCGCACCGGTACGCGGTTCGGTCTGCGCGCCGCTTGGCCAGCAGCGCACGAGACGGTACCGCCAGGAGCGCACCCCCCCCGTCAGCGCTCGGGTCGAGGGGCGGGGGCGAGTGGTACCACCACCGCCTTGGTGATGATCACCGGCTCCCGCGGCACGTCCCCCGGGAACGGCCCCCCCGGTCCAGTGGGCACAGCGGCAATGGCGTCCACCACCTCCATGCCCGCCACCACACGCCCGAAGACGCAGTAGCCCATCCCCGCGACCGAGGTGTCGCGGTGGTCGAGAAAGGAGTTGTTCTTGAGGTTGATGTAGAACTGGGAGGTGGCCGAGTCCGGGTCTTGGGTACGGGCCATGGCCACGGTGCCCCGCTCGTTCTTGAGGCCGTTGGCCGCCTCGTTGGGAATGGGCGGCCGGGTGGGCTTGGGCTGGAACGCTGCCGTGAAGCCGCCCCCCTGCACCACGAAACCGGGGATCACGCGGTGGAAGATGGTTCCGTCAAAGTGCCCGGCCTTGACGTACGCCAGGAAGTTGGCCACCGTCTTGGGGGCCCGCTCGTCGGCCAGCTCCAGCTCGATCACCCCCTGGGTGGTCTCCAGCCGCACCCGAGTCCCAGCCGTGGCCCGGGCTGCCGAGCCCAGCAGGCAGAGTGCAAGCGTCAGGTGGAATGCGGCACGGAACATGGCCATCTCCTCCCCTCAGGAACGCCCCCGCACGCTGGTGAGCCCAAAGCGTGGCACGGCACGTTCGTTGTCCATCTCGATCTTGAGCAGGTAGCGTCCACCGCCGGTCACATCGACCGGGATCGCCTCCTCGCCCAGCAGCCCCCCCTCGGCGCCGCGCAGGCGAACGGTGAGGGTCCGCGTACCGGCGGGCAAGGTGATGGCATCCTGAAAGATGCCAGTGGCGCGCCGGCGCACGCCGAGAAAGCCCTTGGTGGAGAAATCGAAGGGCTTCTTGAGCAGCACCTTACCCGCATCCTCCAGCTCCACCACCCCGGCCGAAAGCGGGGAGTTGAAGTAAATCTCGATCCGCGCCTCCCCCACCGGCGCCGCGGTGGGAGTGGGAGTCTGGAAGCCCACGGCTCGCTGCTCCGTCCTGCCCCGCGGCAGGCGCGCACGCTCCCTGGCCAGCTCCAGGTACTCGCGGGCCAAGGGGTCGTCGGGGAGGATCTCCAGCACCCCCTCGAAGCGCGCCTGGGCCGCGCGCCAGTTCCCCTCCCGCAGCAGCTCCTTGCCCTCGTTCAGGAGGCGCTGGGCGGAAGCGTTGCGGGCCAGCGCTGCTTCCTGCTGCTGGCGTAGCTGCTGCGCTGCCACTTGCAGACGGCGCGCCACCGGGCTGTGCGGCGCCTGATCCCACACCGGTGCCAGGAGGCGCTCGGCTTCCCCGGCGTTGCCCGCCGCCAGGGCCGCTGCCGCCTTCCGCTGCGCTGCCACCACCGCGTGGCGGCGCGACGCTTCACCCGGTTCCGGTCCGCGGTAGGGGCCCCGGTCCACGCTGGCCGAGAGCAGACCGATCGCCACCGCTGGTGGGAGTACCACCGCCGCCAGAGAAATGGCCACCCAGCGCGGGGTGATGGGCAATCGCCACACGCTCGGCTGGGGGGGTTCTGCCCGCTCCACGGCCGTGGCCCGGGTTGCCGTGGGTACCCCCGTCATGGATTCGGCCTCGGTCACCGTGGGCGCCTGCGTTGCCGCCAGGGTCAACTGGGTGGCGTTGCCACTCCCCACCCCCAGCAGGATGCGCCGCAGCACATCCAGCGCCCGGGCCACCTCGGCCCCCCGCGCGTAGCGCTGCTCCGGATCCTTCTCCAGCATCTTGAGGATGATGGGGTTGAAGGAGGGGGGGACCCCCGGGCGGAGCTGCGAGGGGATGGGGGCGGGCTCGTGCACGATCTTGTACGTGACTTCCGTGAGCGACTCGCCCGCAAACGGGCGGGTACCGGTCAACAGTTCGAAGAGCACGACCCCCAACGAGAAGAGATCGCTCCTCCCATCCACCTTGGCGCCGGTCACCTGCTCGGGGGACATGTAGTTGGGTGTGCCGATGAACTGGCCAGCGGTGGTGAGGTTGGAGGACTCCAGGCGCGCAATGCCAAAGTCGGTGATCTTGGCGCTCCCCTGGGGGGTGATGATGATGTTGGCCGGCTTGATGTCCCGGTGCACCACCCCCTTGGAGTGGGCGTAGTCCAGACCGCTGGCCAGCGCCGCGCCAATCCGGGCAATGTCGCTGTACGCAAAGGGGTGGCCGGACTTCATGAGCTCGCGCAGGCTCTTGCCCTCGATGAACTCCATGGCGATGTAGGACAGCCCCGTGGCCTCGTCCACCCCCGCGTCGTGCACGGTGACGATCCCTGGGTGGTTGAGGATCCCCGCCGCCTGGGCTTCGCGGAGGAAGCGCTGCCGGAACTCCTCCGCCTCTTCCGCATCAGTGGGTGGCTTCAGGGTCTTGAGGGCAACGCGCCGGCCAATCACGGGGTCCCGTGCCAGGTACACCACGCCCATGGCCCCCTTCCCCAAGAGGCGCTCGATCACGTACCGGCCAATCCGCGTCGGCTCCATACGACCCTTCTAGGTTACCTCAACCGCGGCAGGGCCGGAGTTGCTGGCGGCGGAGGGGGCGGGGACGCGGTGGGGGTGGGGAGGAGGACGACGGTCTCCTCGGGCGACACCACCCCCAGGTACTCCCGGGCCGCCCGCTCGCGCGCTGCCGCGTCGCGACGCAGGGCTTCGATCTGGCGGGCGAGCGTGCGGTTGCGGCGCTCCAACTCGGCCCGCCGCGCCTCCAGTTGCTGGAGCGCCGCCTGGGCTTCTCGCACGCTGCGCGTGCCGCTCCACCACCCCCACAGGGAGATGCCGACAAGGGCTACGCCGGCAGCGAGGAGGGCGCGGGAGGTGGGCTTCATCCTGCCAGCAACGGTGTTCGGCCCGCGTAGCGAGCCGACTCCCCCAGTTCCTCCGCAATGCGCAACAACCGGTTGTACTTGGCGATCCGCTCACCGCGCGAGGCCGAGCCGGTCTTGATGAGGCCGCAGCCACAGGCAACTGCCAGATCGGCGATGGTGGTGTCCTCGGTCTCGCCCGAACGATGGGAGATCATGGCCCGCCAACCGTGCTGCAGGGCCAGGTTGGTGGCGGCCTGGGTCTCGGAAACGGTGCCGATCTGGTTGAGCTTGATGAGCACGGCGTTGGCGATCTGCTGCTCGATCCCGCGGGCAATGAGGGTGGGGTTGGTCACGAAGATGTCGTCCCCCACCAGGAGAACCCGCTCCCCCAGGCGACGGCGCAGCTCCTTCCACCCCTCCCAGTCGTCCTCGGCAAGGCCGTCCTCGATGAGGACGATGGGGAACGCCTCCAACCACTCCTCGTAGAGGTTGATCAGATCCCCGGCCGCCAACCCGTGCCGCCCCTCGCCCGGGAGGAAGTAGCCATCCCCGGTGCGCAGTTCGCTGGCCGCCGCGTCGATGGCAATGGCCACGTGCCGACCCGGTTCGTACCCGGCGTCGGCAATGGCCTGGACCAGGAACTCCAGGGCCGCCCGGTTGTGGGGCAGGTTGGGGGCAAAGCCGCCCTCGTCGCCCACGGCCGTGACGTGCTTGCCGGCCTTGAGGCGCTCCTTCAGGGCGTGGAACACTTCCACACCGGCCCGCAGCGCCTCGGCAAAGCTTTCGAACCCCACCGGCACCACCATGAACTCTTGAATATCGAGGGAGTTGTCCGCGTGCGCGCCGCCGTTGACGAGGTTCATGCAGGGGACGGGCAGCACGTGGGCCGAGGTCCCCCCCAGGTAGCGGTAGAGGGGCAGCCCGCACTGTTCGGCCGCAGCCCGCGCCACCGCCATGGAGGCGGCAAGAATGGCGTTAGCCCCGAGGCGACTCTTGTCGGCAGTGCCGTCGAGACGGACGAGATCTTCGTCGATCCCCAGTTGATCCCGGGCGTAGCGACCGATGAGGCAGTCGGCAATCTCCCCGTTCACGTTGGCCACCGCCTGCAGCACCCCTTTCCCCTTGAAGCGCTCCCGATCCCCGTCCCGCAGCTCCAACGCCTCGCGACTGCCGGTGGAGGCGCCGGAGGGCACCACCGCCCGGCCGATCACCCCGCCCGACAGCACCACCTCGGCCTCCACCGTCGGGTTGCCACGGGAATCCAGAACTTCTCTTCCCACCACCGCTTCGATCTCAAACATGGCCGTTCCCCTCCTCGGCCCCCTCGAGCAGCTGCCGCGCGTGGCGCAGCAGCCACCGCAGTTTCGCGGCCGACGTGCTTTCGGCGTAGATGCGCACCTTAGGTTCCGTTCCCGCCGCGCGCAGCAGCACCCAGCTCTCCCCCTCCAGCTCCAACAGCAGCCCGTCGCGGCGATCCTCCCGGCGCACCGCGAGCCCAGCAAACTCGCGGTAGCGCCGCGCGCCGATGGCCGCCAGGGCGTCGCCGGTGCGCTCGCGCCAGGGCAGCTGCACCCGTCCCGACAGGAGCGTCCCGTGCCGCTGGAAAAGCTGGCGCACCAGCTCCCGCACCGGAGCGCGGCGCACCGCCACCACTTCGGCCAGGAGCAGCGCCGCAAAGATCCCGTCCCGCTCCGGCAGGTGGGACGCCACCCCGAGACCGGATGACTCCTCCACCGCCACCGCCAGCTCCCCCGACACCAGCAGCGGGCCAAAGTGACCAAACCCCACGGGTGTCTCCACCACCTCGCAGCCGGCCGCCCGTGCTACCCGATCGATGAGCCGGGTCGTGCCCACGGTGCGACCCACCCGGCCGCGCAGGCGCCGGTGGGCGAGCAGGTGGTCCACGATCAGGGCCAGGGCCAGGTTGGGGGGGAGCAGCCGGCAGTGGCTGTCGATCGCCCCGAAGCGGTCGCCGTCCCCGTCCGTGGCCAGGCCCAGGTGGGCGCCCGTGGCGCGCACGCGTTCCCGCAGCGCCGCCAGGTTGGAGGGGGAGCAGTCCGGCGCCCAGCCGCCAAAGTAGGGATCCTTGGTGGTGTGGAGGACGTGGGTCGTCACCCCATGCTGAAGTAGGATGCGGTCCAAAAACTCCCGGGCTGAACCGTAGAGCGGGTCCACCACCAGCGAGAGCCCGGCCACCTGCACCGCCCCCCAGTCAATGTCCCGCTCCAGGAGCGCCAGGTACCCTTCGGTGAGGGCTGCCCTTCCGTCCAGCTCGCGCTGCGGCACGTAGAAATCGCCCACGCTGGCCTCCAGGCGCTGGCACTCCGCCTCGATGGCATCGGTGAGTTCGCGGGGCAACTGGGCGCCGCTGGAGGAATAGAGCTTCAGGCCGTTGTACTCTGGAGCGTTGTGGGAGCCAGTGAAGAGCACCCCGAGCGTGGCGCCGCGGGTGCGCACGGCATGGGCCAGGCACGGCACGGGGAGGTCTCGCTCGGAGAGGGTGGTGCGCACCCCGTGGTGGGTGAAGAGGTCCACCGCCTCGCGGGCAAATTTCTCCGACAGCAGCCGCGTGTCGTAGGAAACCACCACCTCGCGAACGGGCCCGCGCTGCTGCAATACCGACAGCGTCGCCTCGAGAACGAGGCGCACGTTGCGGAAGGTGAACACCTGCCCCACCACCCCCCGCCAGCCCGAGGTGCCAAAGCGGATCATCACGCCCGGTCCCGAGGCTACCACACCACCCCCGCCCGCGGCACGCCCCGCCCGGGCCCAGGGCGTGGCGCCCCAGCGGCCAACCCTGGCGCACCGCTGGGTCGGGCCGGCAGATAATGGGGCATTCGTCCCGGCTCTCGCCGGGGGAGGAAACGGTTTGCCTATGACGCGACCGATTTACCTGGACTACAACGCCACCACCCCGGTGGACCCGCGGGTGGTGGAGGCCATGCTGCCCTGCTTCACGGAACACTTCGGCAACCCCTCCTCGCGGACCCACGCCTACGGGTGGGCCGCCGCGGCGCTGGTGGACGACGCCCGCCGCCGCGTGGCGGCCGCACTGGGCGTGCAGCCGGAAGAGGTGATCTTCACCTCCGGTGCCACCGAGGCCAACAACCTGGCGCTCAAAGGGACCGCTCTGGCCCAGGCGCAGCGCGGGCGACACATCGTCACCTGCGCCACCGAGCACAAGGCGGTGCTCGACCCCTGTCGCACCCTGGCGGCGCAAGGGTTTTCCCTCACGGTGCTGGGCGTGGACCGCTTCGGGCGGGTGGAGCCACCGCAGGTGGTGGACGCCCTGCGCGATGACACCATCCTCGTTTCGCTCATGCTCGCCAACAACGAGATCGGCACCCTGCACCCGGTGGCGGAGGTTGCTGCCCTGTGCCGCCAACGGGGGGTGCTGGTGCACTGCGACGCCACCCAGGCGGTGGGCAAGATCCCCGTGAACGCGGCAGCTTTGGGCGTGGACCTGCTCTCCCTCTCGGCGCACAAGTTCTACGGGCCCAAAGGGGTGGGCGCCCTGGTGGTGCGGCAGCGGCACAGGCGGGGAGCGCTGGTGCCCCTGGTGGAGGGCGGCGGGCACGAGCAGGGGTTGCGCTCGGGCACCTTGAACGTGCCGGGCATCGTCGGGTGTGCCCGGGCGCTGGAGCTGGCCGTGGCGGATTGCGAGGGCGAGGCGCAGCGCCTGCACACCCTCCGCAACCGCCTGCGCGAGGGCATCCTGGGCCGTCTCGACGGGGTGGTGGAGAACGGCCATCCGGTGGAGCGGCTCCCCAACACCTTGAGCCTCTCCTTCGAGGGGGTGGACGGGGCCGCCCTCCTGGTGGGGTTGCGGGAGCTGGCGGTCTCCCCCGGTTCCGCCTGTACCTCCGCCGATCCCCGTCCCTCCCACGTGCTGGAGGCGCTGGGCCTCCCCCGCCACCTGGCCCATGCCACCCTCCGCTTCTCGCTGGGGCGACCCACCACCGAGGAGGAGGTGACGGCAGCCGTGGACATCGTGGTGCGCCACGTGCAGCAGCTGCGGAGGGCCACCGGGCGCCGCTAGGAAGGCGGCCCAGCGACCCCATGGCACCGACGGGTTGGGTTCCGAGCCTACACCTCCCCCCGCCAGGGAAGCAGCCGACTCCCCTCGAGACGGCGTTCGAGCTGCTGCGCTCTCGCCTCGCCCCCCGCCCGGGGGGAAGGGTGGTGGCGGGTATCTGCCCCGGCGCCCGGGCCCTGGCGGTGGCCGCCCTCCTGGGCGAGCAACCGGCCCTCGTGGTGGTCCCCACGGCGGCGGACGCCGAAGCGCTGGTGGCGGGCCTGGAGGTGCTGGCACCCCACATCCCCACCGTCATGCTGCCGGTGGAGCTGGCCCAGGGCTCGGCGGCCCGCCCCGTCGGTCTGGGCGCCACCTCGGCAGCCGTGGCCGCGCTGCTGCGATGGGCGCGGGGGGAGGCGCGGATCGTGGTGGTCCCGGCCCCCCTCCTGCCCCACCCCCTGCCACCACCCAGCGCCATCGCTGCCCGGACGGCGAGGCTTGCCGTGGGCGACACCCTGCACCTGCCGCACTTTACCGAGCACCTCCGGGCCACCGGGTACCGCCGCGTGGAGGTGGTGGAGGAGGCGGGGGAGTTTGCGCTCCGCGGCCACCTTCTCGACCTGGGCTGCCCGGAGGCGTTCTACCGCCTCGTCCTGGACGTGGACTCCATCGAGGAGATCCGCAACTTCGACCCGACGACCCAGCGCTCCGTGGCAGCTACCGACGCCATCACCGTGCCGCCCCTCACCCTCTTCGAACTGGACCCTGCCACCCGCCACGCTCTGGCCACGCGCCTGGAGGCGACGGGGTTTCTCGCCACGGCAGCGGCGGTCCGCGACGGGCGCAGCCAGGAGTTCTGGGCGGGGCTCGCCGGCTGGGTACAGGACGCCATCCGGCCCTGGGAGTTGGCCGCCCACTGCATCGTCTGCGAGCTGGAGGAGGTGCGTGCCGAGCTGCATCGGAGCCTGGCCGCCTCCGGCCCGCCCCGGGGTGGCGCCGATGGGGAACTCCTCTTCCCCGCCCCGGCGGAGTGGCTCGCCCCCCCCGCCGACTGTCTTGCCGCCCTGGCCGGAGCGGACCGGGTGGAGGAGCTGGTGGTGGGCGAGGAGGGTGAACCGGTGCGCTTTGCCACCTCGCCCACACCGCAACTGGCCAGCCGCCCCCAGGGGCTTGTGGAGGAGGTGCGGCGCGGGGTGGCCGAGGGGCTCGCGCAGGTCCTCCTGGCGGCAAGCCGAGGCGAGGCGCAGCGCCTGCTGCACCTCCTGGCCGAACTCGACCCGCCACCCACCGAAAGGTTCCCCGCTCCCGGAGCGGTGGGGATCGTGTCCGGCCGCCTGCCCCACGGCTTCCGCTTCGCCGCAGCGGGGCTCGTGGTCTTTGGCCGGGCCGACCTCACGGCGTTGCCGCCACCGGCGCGGACGCGCCGGTCGCTGGCCCGTGTCTTGTCGGCCATGCGCGATCTCAAGGCGGGCGACTACGTGGTGCACGCCCACCACGGCATCGGTCGCTTCCTGGGTGTGCGTACCCTGGACCTGGACGGCGAGCAGCACGAGGTGGTGGAGATCGAGTTTGCCGGCGGCACCAAGCTCTTCGTGCCTCTGGAGCGGGCCGATGTGCTGGAGAAGCACTCCGGCGGCGAGGGGAGTCCACCCCCCCTGGACCGCCTCGGTGGCACCTCCTGGGCGCGCACCAAGGCGCGGGTCAAGAAGGCCATCAAGGAGATGGCCCAAGAGCTCCTGCAGCTGCAGGCCCAGCGCGAGGTGGGCGAGGGGTTTGCCTTCTCCAAGGACTCCCCCTGGCAGCGCGAGTTCGAGGACGCCTTCGAGTACGACCTCACGCCGGACCAGGAAACCGCCGTGGCCGAGGTGAAGCGGGCCATGGAGTCGCGCCGCCCCATGGACCACTTGCTGGTGGGTGACGTGGGCTACGGCAAGACGGAAGTGGCGATGCGGGCCGCCTTCAAGGCCGTGATGGACGGCAAGCAGGTGGCGCTCCTCGCCCCCACCACCGTCCTCGCCGAGCAGCACTACCGCACCTTTACCCGGCGCTTTGCTGGCTTCCCCGTGGAGATCCGCCGTCTGTCGCGAGTGCTGGAGCGCGAGGAACGGCGGGAGACGCTACGCAGGGTGAGGGAGGGGACGGTGGACATCCTCATCGGTACCCACCGCCTCCTGGGGCGGGACGTGGTGTTCCGCGATCTGGGGCTCGTCATCGTGGACGAGGAACAGCGCTTTGGCGTGGCGCAGAAGGAGCGGCTCAAGGTCTGGAAGACCACGGTGGACGTGCTCGCCCTCTCCGCCACGCCCATTCCGAGGACGTTGAACCTGGGGCTTTTGGGCCTGCGTGAGGTGTCGGTCATCGAGACCCCGCCCCGCGACCGGCTGGCGGTGGAGACGCACGTGCTGCCCTTTCGGCGCGAGGTGGTGCGGGAGGCGATCCTCACGGAGCTGGCGCGGGGCGGCCAGGTGTACGTGGTGCACAACCGGGTCGCCTCCATCGCCGCCGTGGCCGCCCTGCTGCGCGAGATCGTCCCCGAGGCGCGGCTGGCGGTGGCCCACGGCCAGATGGATGCAGCCACCCTGGAGCGGGCCATGGACGCGTTCATCGAAGGGCGGGCCGACGTGCTCCTGGCCACCTCCATCGTCGAGAACGGGCTCGACATCCCCAACGCCAACACCCTGATCGTCAACCGCGCCGACCGTTTTGGCCTCGCGCAGCTCTACCAGCTGCGCGGCCGGGTCGGACGCTCCGATCGGCTGGCCTTTGCCTACCTCCTGGTGCCCCCCGAGCGCTCCCTATCTCTGGCTGCCCGCCAGCGGCTCGCTGCCATCCTGGAGTTCGCCGAGTTGGGGGCAGGGTTCCGCATTGCTGCGCGCGACCTGGAGATCCGCGGCGCCGGCAACCTCCTGGGGGCCGAGCAGCACGGTCACCTGCGGGCAGTGGGCTACGAGACCTACTGCCGTTTGCTGGAGGAGGCGGTGCGGGAGCTGCGCGGCGAGGCAGCTCCGCCCCCCTCCCCGAGCGTGGAGCTGCGCCTGGGCCTGGATCTACGCTTGCCGGAGTCGTACATTCCCGAGGAGACGCTGCGCCTCACCGTGTACCGGCAGATTGCCGGCGCTGCAGCGGAGGAGGAACTGGACCGGCTCCTGGCCGAGTTTGCCGACCGCTTTGGACCGGCCCCGCCGCAACTGGCCAACTTGGCCCTGCACCAGCGCCTGCGGCGTCGGGCGGAACGGGCTGGCATCCTCCGCGTCCGGCGCATTCGAAGCGGCTTCGAGCTGACGGTGGATCCCACCCACCCCCAGGCCCACGCCACGGTGCTGGCGCTGGTGGCAGCTCGGCCGGGGAGCCTCGTGGCCCCCGAGGGGCGCGTGGTGCTCCCGGTGGAGGGGACGCCTGCCGAGGCTGCCGAGGCGCTCCTGCGCCTCCTCCCGTAGCGGGGTCTTGGCCCCTTACGGCGCGGGGGATGCCGGGTCGAGCCCGTGCTGGCGCAGGAGTTCCAGCAACTTGGTCGCCTCCTGGTTGGTGGGCTCGACGGCCAGGGCTCGCTTGAGGGCAGCAACGGTAGCGGCGTAGTCGCGCTTGAAGAAGTAAGCGCGGGCCAAACCAATGTGCAGCTGCGCCGTGTTCAGCCCGAGTTGCAAGGCCTTGGTAAAAGCCTGGATCGCCTCGTCCACCCGCCCTTGGACGCCCAGCACCATGCCCAGGTTGTAGTACGCCGAGGGGTCGTTGGGCGAACGGGCGATGCACTGGCGCAGCGATGCCTCTGCCTCCCGGTTCTTGCCAAGCTCGGCCTGGCAAACCCCCAGGTTGAAGAGCACCCCCGCGTTGCCGGGATCGTTGGCCAGCACCTTGGCGAGCAGGGGTTCGGCCAGCTCGGCCCAGCCGGCAGCGAGTGCCACCGCCGTGACGGCGTTGAGGGCATCGAGGGAGTTCCCAGCAGCAGCAAAGGCGGCGCGCAGGGTGTCCTTCGCCTCCTCCTCGCGCCCCTGCTGGCGCAAGACCTCCACCAGCCCTTGCAGGGCGCCGCCTTCCACCGGGTCGATGGCAAGAGCCCTTCGGAACGCCTCGATCGCCCGCACGGCCTCGTGCTTCCCCTGGTGGAGCCGACCCCAGGCAGCGTGGTACGCCGCCTCGCCCCCGCGGAACCGCTCTAACCGCTGGAGCACCTCGGCTGCTTCCTCCAGCCGGCCGCACTTGGCCGCCTGCTCCACCATGGCGGGGAAAGCCGCCGCAGGCATCTGGGGGGAGCGCGTGAGGCCGGTGGCCAAGTAGTGGAACGCCTGCTCGTGGTTCCCCTGCGTGGAGAAGATGCCGGCCAGGCCCTGGTAGGCGGCAAAATACGTGGGGGCGAGCTCGATGGCCTCCAGGTACTTGGCCTTCGCCTCCTCCAACCGCCCCTCCTTGCGCAGGCTCGCCGCCAGGTTACCGAGTTGCGTCACCTGCATGCTGCTGCTGGGCGGAGCGGTAGCTGGGGGAGGGGTCTCGGCGGGGCTCGGGGCCTTGGGGCCTGGCCCTGGCCGCTCGCCCTCGATGACCCCCGGCGAGATGTAGCCCAGGGCCGCCAGTTCCTGCATCCGCTCCCGGTCGGCTGCGGCGGAGCGCTGGATGGCCGCCGGCTTGACCCGCGGCAGCGCCTCGAAGGAAGCAATCCGGGCGATGGGCCTGTCGCGCAGATCCTGTGGCAACACGGCGGTGAGCACCTTGCCCGGCAGGTCGCGGGGCACGGGCAGGCCCAACAGGGCGAGGATGGTGGGGGTCACGTCGTACATCGTCACCTCGCCCAGATCGGTCTTCGCCACACCGCCGCCGGACACCACGATCATCCCCACCTCGCGGTGCCACTGGGGCGCACCGGTGGTCCAGTCGAAGGGGTCGCTGTCGGGGCGTAGCTCCCCCGTGTAGAAGCCGTGGTCCGAGAGGATCATCACCGAGTCCTCGGGCCGCAGTTTGGCCAGGAGCTGGCCCAGCAGCTCGTCCATCCACACGTAGTACTCGGGCATGGCCCGACCGAAGCGACGCACGTCCTCCTCGGAGACCTTGGGCATGCGGGGGGGCAGGAACTGGGCAAACAGGTGGCCGATGGTGTCCGTCCCCTCGAAGTAGAACAGGGAGAGATCGGCCGGGTCGGCGAGGAAGTCGAGGGCAATGGCCTGGTAGGTCCGCGTGGCGGCCAGCACCTTGCGCAAATGATTGATCCGGTTTTCCTGGCGGCGATCGGGGGGGAGCGAATCCCAGGCCTCGTTGAACTCTGCCTGGGAGATGTCGATGAAGCGCCGCGCCTCCTGGTAGGTGATGTCATCGGCGCGAACGATCATCTTTTCGATGCGGGGCCACAGCTCCGGCGGGTGCACCTTGCCGTCGTTGCTGCTGCCCCCCTCCAGCCCGAAGAGCTGGTAGGCCACGCGCTCGGTCACCATGCGGCCGAGGATGGGTTCAGCTGGCCAGGTGGCCCACCAGCCGATCACGTCGGTGCGTTTGCCCAGGGCCGAGAGGGCCGTCCACAGCGCGTGGACCTTGCGGTAGTCGGAACTGATGGGGACGCGCTTGCCGGCCGCATCCACCATCAGGAAGTCGGTGATGCCGTGCTCGGACACGCGCTTGCCGGTGGCAAAGGTCGTCCAGATCAGTGGCGACAGCAGCGGCGGATCGGGGCGCAGGAAGCCACGCGCCCCGTGCGCGACGAGCCGTGCCAGGTTCGGCATCCGCCCCGCGCGGAGGAGGGGGTTGATGAGTTGCCAGTCCGCCGCATCCCACCCCACCACGAGCAGGCGGCGGGTGGTCTCTTGGGCGAGCTTCACTGCCTCGCTTCTGGCCAGCGCTGCCGCCACCGGGTTTTCCTCCTGCGGCACCTGCACGTGGAGCCCCTCCACGCGGGCGCCCGCCGCCTCCAGCTCGTCCCGCACCCGGCGGGCTAACTGCTCAGCCGCGGCTTCCCCCAGCAGCGCCCCACCCCCCCCTCCCTGGAGGGCGGTTGCGAGGCTGCCCTGGGCAAGAGCGAACACGCCGTCCAGGAAGGGTCGCCACCCGGCCACGCGGAACCACTGCTGGGCACGGGCTGGATCCAGGGCGAAGCGTCCCTCCAGCTGCAGCCGCAGCACAGCCCCTTCCCGGGTTTGGACGGCAACCGGCTGCGCGGCAGCTACCGGTTCCGTGGGCACCCGCAGCGTCGCGCCACCCAGGGGCAACCGCCAGTGCCACCCGGGCAGGAACAGGCGGACACCCCCTCCCCGCTGCACCACCACCGCCTCGCCAGGGCCCACGTGGAACACCCCCAGACCCAGCGTGACGGCAAGGAGTGCGCCCACAGCCAGTGCCACCACAAGCACGCGTCGAGGACGAACGGTCGTTCCCATGGCACGTCACCATACGGAGAGAGGGCGAACCGGTCAAGTCGCGAGGTGAGGAAAAAAAGAGGGGCTGCCGTGGGCAGCCCCTCCAGTGCGCGAAGAGGTGAGTTAGAAGGTGAGCTTGAGGCCCAGCCAGAAGGCGCGTGGGTCTTGCCACTGCACCGGCTTGCCGTAGAGCGGATCCTTCGGCATGTCCGCCATGACCTGGTCGGGATCGTAGGGGACCAGGGTGCCAAAGTACCACTCGTTGGAACCGTCGCAGTCTGCGCGAGCATCGCAGATGTCCGCAAGCCACTTGTAGGTGTAGTATCGCAGTGGCTTTTTCTGATCGAACACGTTGAGGATGTTCAGGAAGACCTGGAAGTCGAAGCCCGACACCTTGAAGTCCTGAGCAAAGTACAGGTCAGTCTGGTTGATCGCAGGCCCGCGCCCCATGTCGTTGCGCCCGAAGGGGAAGAAGTCCACGCCGTTGTACTCGCCAATGGTGGTGCGCGGCGCGCCGGAGCGCCAGGAGTAGAAGGCAGTAGCGGTCATGTTCCAGGGGAAACGGTAGCTGCCGGCGAGCTCCACGGCGTGGGGCCGGTCGGTGTTGAGGGCGCCCTTCACGAGCTGGCCCTGGCTGTCGTAGCCGTACACCAGGCCATCAAAGTAGCGGGCCACGTTCGGATCCACCCGCCCTGGCTCGTCGGAGGTAGCCAGCCCTGAGTAGTTGCCCTCGAGCTTGCTGTAGGTGTAGCTGGCCCGCAACCACCAATTGTCGGAGAAGCGCTTGTCGAAACCCAGCTCCAGAGCCTGGTAATCGCGGTAGGCCTTGGCCTGGGGCGGAATGGGGCCGGAGCCGTCGGGGTCACCGCCCACGATGCCCTTGCCAGGGTTGCCGGTGATGTACTCCTCGTGGCAAACGTCGCCCTCGCAAACCAGATAGCCAATGTCCTCGATGGTGTTGATAAGCTTCTTGTTCACGTAACGCCCTGTGAGCGCCATGTCGCTGGCCAGGGCGTACTCGGCGCCCAACTGCCACTCGCGGTTTTCCATGGGCTTGAGGTCCGGATCAATGGCGTCGTGGGGATCGGTGGGGTAGCGCAGATCCAAACGTACGGGATCGCCCAAGGCGGCGCAGGGGTTGCCCTGGGGGTCGTTGGTGGAAGGCTGGCACTGGCTGATAATTTGCGGCCAGTTGTAGTCGTTCAACGGGTAGAGGTAAGAGATCCACTTGTCGCCGCCGAAGGAGCCGCGGGGCATCTCCAGCTTGAAGATGTCGTAGTAGACGCCGTAGCTGCCGTACACCTTGAGCTGCTGGTTCTTAAACACGTCCCAGGAGAAACCGAGGCGCGGGGCCAGCTTGTCCTGGAAGGACCAGTCCACGGCCCACTTGCCCAGTTCGGGGTAGCGTGTACCGCCGTAGGTGGGGACTTTCTCCTGCTCGGCGCGAACGCCGTAGTTGATGGTCAGGTTGGAGACGGGCGCCCAGCTGTCCTGGAGGAAGATCCCCAGGCTTGTGGACTCGGCAGAACCGTCGGTGCGGAAGCGACGCACCTCCAGGGAACCGTAGGTCCCGTTCACGCCCTGACCAAACCGATCGGCCAGCCCCCAACGAAAGATGTAGAGGTTGCCCACCTCGCCGTAGTCCACGGCGTTCTCGACCTTGGCGTACTGCAGTCCAGCCTTCACCTGGTGGCTGCCGCCGAGCTCGAAGTACCAGGTACCGTCCACCGACCCACCCGTGCGCGTCCACTTGTCCATGTCGCTGGCCCAGAAGGAATCGATCGGCACGCTGGACCACCCGGAGGGGTGCCAGAGTGGGTCATTCTCCCCTCCGGGGAAGGGGTTGTACCCGCCTCGATAGCGCTGGAACAACGCACGGTACGGCGCATCGAAACCGGAGTCCTTGCTGTCCGTCTCGTAGCGTCCGGCCCGGGCGCTGAGCACGAAGTTCTGCCCCAGGATGTAGTCCATGTAGAGGGAGTAGGAGCTCGTGGGCCGCTTGAGGGTCACGTTGAGGTCAGCCTCGGGAGGGGTCGTGCCGTCTTCCGCCGGCAGAGAGTCCTCGGTCTTGCGCGGGCTCCAGTTGTAGCTGGCGCGGAGCAACAGCTGGGGAGTGAGCTGCGCCTTCAAGTTGAAGACCCCGTACTGGTCGGTCACGGTTTGATCGTACGACGCCGACCCCGGACGCGGCTCGCTAATGTCCACCCACGGAGTGCGGGTGATGTCCCGCTGGGTGCGGTCGTACCCCACGAAGAACCAGAGCTTGTCCTGCACGATGGGGCCGCCCAGGGAGAGCGTGGGTTCCCAGCGAGTTTCGTCGTCCTTGCTGTAGGTGGCCCGGCACTCGTTGATGACATTGCCGGCATCGTCGTACTCGCAGAACGCCTGCCTGGTGGTGGGGCGCTGGCTGCCATCCCAATCGCTGGTGCGGTAGCGCACACCAAAGCTCCCCGAGAAGGCGTTGCCGCCGGTCTTGGTCACAGCGTTGATCACACCACCCAGGGCACCGCCAAACTCAGCGGCGTAGCCGGCGCTCTTAACCTGCACCTCCTGCACGAAGTCGTAGATGAGGCGCTGGCCGGAAACACCGTCCTGGGGGTGAGTGGTCTCGATACCGTCCACAATGAAGCGGTTTTCCGCCGAAGAAGCCCCATCCACGGTAATACCGCCCCCACCAAAGAAGGCGTCCTCCACCTGGGCGCCCGGGGCCAGGTTGATCACCGAGGTGAAATCCCGCCCCAGGGGGAGCTCGGACAACTGCTCGGCGCTAAACTCCGTCGCCACCGCCGTCTTCGTCACGTCAATGAGGACCTGGGAAGCGGTGACGGTGACGGCCTCCGCGAAGCCCGCCTTGAGGGTGAAGACTAGCGCCCGGTCCTTACCGAGCACCACGTTCACATCGGCAGCTTCCGCGGGCTGGAACCCCGAGAGGGCAACCTTCACCGTGTAGGTGTCCAAGGGCAGACGCGGGAAACGGAAGACGCCCTTCTCGTCCGTCACCGCCACGAACCGCGTGCCCACTGCCCCCACAGCTTCCACGGTGGCTCCGGGAAGGGGCGCGTTCTGCTCGTCGGTCACGGTGCCAGTGATGCCGCCCACCTGTTCCTGCGCATAGACAGCCCCCGCAGCGAGGGCCAGCGCAGCCAGTATCACGAGGAACGTTTTCTTCATTCTGCAACCTCCCTTTCCTTCCATCGATTCACGACATTCACAAAACCACACCGAGCCCTACAAACCTCCTCCTCTCCAGTTTCGCTGTCACACCCTCCTTTCTTCCCTCGACCCTCGCTCCGCGGCCTGCCGCCCCGGCACTGCCCGGAAAGACCTCCGCTGGGTCGTGGGACCACGGCGACTTCAAGCAAGATGTTTGCCAACCCCGTGACCTCGCCAAGTCCTCGATTTCACGAATGTTACAGTTCGCGGGGTGCACCCGTTCGTTCGACGAACCGAACAAAAATCCAATAATCCGAACATCACCGCAGCACCACCAACAGCTGCCCCCCCTCCACCGTGCCGCCCGGGGACACTGCCACCGTCTCCACTGTGCCCTCCCCCTCGGCACAGATCTGGTTCTCCATCTTCATGGCTTCCAGCACCACCAGGGGCTGGCCCGGCTGCACTGCCGCGCCCGCGCTCACCAGCACCGCCACCACCTTGCCAGGGATGGGGGCGCGGATCTCCTGCGGCCCGGCCCCCACCGCTGCTGCCGACGCTACCCCCTGTTCCAGAGGGTCTCGCAGGTGGACGTCGAAATCCCGATCGCCCAGGGACACCCGAAAGCGCGTGGCAGCGAGCTTCTGACTCGCCACAGCCCAGCTCCGGCCGTCGCTGGCCACGAGCGAGAACATGTCGGGACCGGCGGTCACCAGTTCCACGGTGTGCCGCCGCCCATCCAGTTCCACTTCGAACTGCTCCCCCACGCGGCGCACCGCCACTTCCAGGCGCTGGCCGCCCCGATCCACCCACCACTTCACGGCCGCCCCCCGCACGTTCCAGTCCCGGCCCCTTCCCGCCGCCCAGCCGGGGTACCTCCAGGCGAGGGGGAAAGCCACCGCGCGGTCATCGGGGGAACCTCCCCTGGGCCAGCCGCCGCCCGGCTCGCCGCCAGGCCCCGCCCTCGCGCTCGGCCACGACAAAGCCGTCCTCGGGGAGTCGCTCCGCCTCCCGCGCCGCCAGGCAGGCCGCGGCCACCACCGCCACCTCCTCCACCGCCGGGTCGCTGGCTGCTTCCAGCGCCTCCACCGAACCGCTGGCCAGCAGTTCGTCCAGTAGCCCCGTGTGGAGCTCGCCGCGCACGAAGGCCGGCACGTCCAGGAGGAGCCGGAAGAGGGGCAGGGTGGTGGCGATCCCCGAGACGCGGTACTCGGACAGGGCTCGCCGCAGCCGTCGCAGGGCAGCGGGGCGGTCCTCAGCCCAAACCAGGAGCTTGGCGAGCATCGGGTCGTAGTCCAGCGGCACTACCGAACCGGACCGCACGCCGCTGTCCACCCGCACGCCTGGGCCGGCCGGCCGCTGCAGGAGCTGCACCGTCCCCGGCGAAGGGGCGAAGCCGCGCAGCGGGTCCTCCGCGTACACCCGGCACTCGATGGCGTGCCCCCGCGGGACCAGCTCCTCCTGGCGCAGCGGCACCGGCTCCCCCAGCGCCTCCCGGATCATGAGCTGCACCAGGTCGATGCCGTACACCATCTCGGTGACGGGGTGCTCCACCTGGAGGCGGGTGTTGACCTCCAGGAAGTAGAACGCCCCCCCCTCCTCGAGCAGGAACTCCACGGTCCCGGCGGAGCGGTAGCCCGCGGCCTGGGCCACGGCCCGCGCCGCCTCGCCAAGCCGGGCCCGCAGCGCTGCATCCACCGCCACCGACGGCGACTCCTCCAGCACCTTCTGATGACGTCGCTGCAGCGAGCACTCCCGCTCGCCGATGGAGACCAGATTGCCGAAGCGATCGCCTAAGACCTGCACCTCCACGTGACGCGGGCGGCGGATCGCCTTCTCGGCGTAGATGCGGGCGTTGGCAAAGAAGGCGCACCCCTCGGAGGAGGCCCGCGCAAACGCCTCGGCGAGACCCGCTTCGCTCTCCACCAGCCGCATCCCCTTACCCCCCCCGCCCCCCACCGCCTTCAGGAGGATCGGGAACCCTACCTGGCGGGCAAAGGCTGCCGCCTCCTCGGGGTTGGCCAGGGGGGGCGTGCCCGGCACCACGGGAACACCGGCCTGGCTTGCCAAGGTGCGGGCAGCGGTCTTGGAGCCCAAAAGCTCGATGGCCTCGGGCGGCGGCCCGATCCACACCAGCCCAGCAGCTTCCACCGCCCGGGCAAAACTGGCGTTTTCGGCGAGAAAGCCGTACCCAGGGTGGATGGCCTCGGCCCCCACCCGCCGCGCTGCAGCCAGGATCGCCTCCTGGTCCAGGTACGACTCGCGGGCGGGGGCCGGCCCGATGCGCACCGCATAGTCGGCGGCCAGGACGTGGGGTTGCGTGCGGTCCACGTCGGAGTACACGGCCACACTCTCGATGCCCAGCTCCCGGCAGGCGCGGACGATCCGCACGGCAATCTCGCCCCGGTTGGCGATCAAGAGCCTCACCCCTCACCCCCTCCCGCACGGGGTGTGCGTTGGCGCGGCGCGAGCCGAGCCCCGCCCCACCAGCGGTGCCCTCTCGAGTCGTTCCTGCGGCTGCCCCTCACCTTGCTCATAGCGGAATGTTCCCGTGCTTCTTGGGCGGCATCCAATCCCGCTTGTTGGCCGCCAGCTGCAGCGCCCCGATCACCCGGCGGCGGGTCTCCCGCGGCTGGATCACCGCGTCCACGAAGCCCCGCTCCGCGGCCACCAGGGGGTTGGCGAACTTGTCCGTGTACTCGCGCACGAGCTGGCTGCGCCGCCCCTCGGGGTCGGCTGCCCGCTCAATGTCTCGCCGGTAGAGGATGTTCACCGCACCCTGCGGCCCCATCACGGCAATTTCCGCCGTGGGGTAGGCAAAGTTGAAGTCGGTGCGGATGTGCTTCGAGCCCATCACGCAGTAGGCGCCGCCGTAGGCCTTGCGCGTGATCACGGTGATCTTGGGCACCGTGGCCTCGGCCAAGGCATAGAGGAGCTTGGCCCCGTGCTTGATGATCCCACCGTGCTCCTGTTCCACGCCGGGAAGAAAGCCGGGAACGTCCTCGAGGATCAGGAGCGGCACGTTGAAGGCGTCGCAGAACCGGGTGAAGCGCGCGCCCTTGACCGAGGCGTTGATGTCGAGCACGCCCGCCAGGTGCGCCGGTTGGTTGGCCACCACGCCCACCGGCTGCCCCCCCAGGCGCAGGAAACCGACCACGAGGTTGCGGGCAAAGTGCTCGTGCACCTCCAAAAAGTCCCCATTGTCCGCCACCGAGTGGATGAGGCGCTTGATGTCGTAGGGCTTGTTGGGGTCCTCGGGAACCAGCGTATCGAGGCTCTCGTCGTCCCGGTCCAGGGGATCGGTGGTGGGGCGCAGGGGGGGATCGGCAGCGTTGTTGAGGGGCAAGAACGACAGCAGCCGGCGAATGGAGCGCAGGGTGTCCAGGTCGTCGGCGCAGGAAAAGTGGGCAACACCGGAGATCTGCGAGTGGGTCGCCGCCCCGCCCAAGCGTTCCATCGTCACCTCTTCGTGGGTCACGGTGCGGATCACCTCCGGCCCGGTGACGAACATGTACGACGTGCCGCGGGTCATGAACACGAAATCGGTGATGGCCGGGGAGTACACGGCACCCCCGGCACAGGGCCCCATGATCGCCGAGATCTGCGGGATCACCCCGGAGCAGATGGTGTTACGCAGGAAGATGTCGGCGTAGCCGCCCAGCGATACCACCCCCTCCTGGATGCGCGCCCCGCCGGAGTCGTTGAGCCCGATCACCGGGATGCCAAACTTGAGGGCCAGGTCCATGATCTTACAGATCTTCTCGGCGTGGGCCTCGGACAGCGAGCCGCCAAACACGGTGAAGTCCTGGGCGAAGATCGCCACCGACCGCCCCTCGATGCGGCCAAAGCCGGTGAGCACCCCATCGCCGGGGATTCGCTGCTCCTCCATGCCAAAGTCGTGGCAGCGGTGCATCACCAGGCGATCCACCTCCTCGAACGACCCGGGATCCACCAGTAGCTCGCACCGTTCGCGGGCGGTCAGTTTGCCGGCCGCGTGCTGCCTGGCAACGCGCTCGGCCCCACCCCCCTCGAGGCTGGCCGCCTCGAGCTTGCGGAGACGCTCCCGAAAATCCTGGCCCATAACACACTCTCCCGACCCACCAGCACAGGCAACGAAAGCGCATTATGCTAGCACGACGTCATGGCAAGTCGCGCCCCGTCGCCGCTCGAAGCTCTCGCCGCCGCGGTGCAGGAGCTTCGCCCCAAAGGGTTTCGCGATCTCTACCTGGAGCGGGTCGCCGACACGGTGTGGTCGCTCGTGGGGGGTGCCGTGGTGGCCCGCCACACCCTGCTGCGGGAGGGAGCGGCGGTCCGCTTTCCCGGTTCCCTGCGTTCCAGCGACGGGGCCACGCGCATTATCCTCGCCGAACTCTTGGGTGTACCAGGGCGCCGCCTCCCCCCGCTGACCTTCCCCCCCTTCCCACCGGCGCCACCGCTGGAGGACCTCCCGGCAGAGACGTTGCGCGCCGTGCAGACGGTGCGCTGGCGCTGGCGCTGGGCAGCTCTCGTCAACCTGCGGTCGGCTACCGAACTCTTCCGCCCCCAACTGTGCGAACTCACCTTTGACGACGGCTTCCGCATCCTCTCCACCTGGCCCCCACCCCCCACGGTGGGGAGCCACGAACCACCCCTCCCCAAGGGCCCTCTCCCGCCTTCGGGTCGCGCGCGCGTCCTCCTCGCGCCGGCTGCTGCAGCCGTCCTCCTCCACGAAGGGGTGGGGCACCTGCTGGAGGGGGACCTCCTCTCCACCCAACACCGGCCGCTCGTCACGCTCGGTGCCCCCCTGGCCGACGCAGCCCTCACCGTGGTGGACGACCCCACCCGGTGCGACCTGCCCGGAGGGTTTTCGGCGGACGACGAGGGAATCCCCGCCCGCCGGCGCCTCCTCGTGGCGGGGGGGGTGGTGGTGGGGTTGCTCGCCGATACGGAAACGGCATCGCACCTGGGGGTAGCCGCTGGCAGCGCGCGGCGCGCCTCGGTGCACTCCTGGCCGCGGCCGAGGATCTCCAACCTCGTGCTGGAGACCTGGCAAACCCCCGAGACCCCGCTCCGTCACGAGGCGGACGTGGAGGTGGAAAGCGTGCGCTCCGGCTCCCTGGTGGCGCAGAGTGGCCACGTGCGTCTGGCCGTGCGTCGGGCGTGGCGCCTGCGCCGCGGGCAGCGGGTGCAGGTGCTGCCGCCGTTCCTCCTGACCGGCTCCATCGTGGACGCCCTCCAGCGCCTTCGCCTCGCCGGGCCTGCCGCTGCCAGCGGCGAACCCGGCTGGTGCGGCAAGGGGGGAGAAGTGGTGCCCGTGGGCGCCGTGACGCCGTGGCTGGTGACCGAGGGGTTGGACGTGCGATGAAGGGAGCCCTGTCC